>JBCBSN010000006.1:0-40568 GCA_039819225.1 Bacteroidota bacterium
CTCCCCTTTGTGGAGGGGAGGTGGCTCCGACTTAGGAGGAGACGGAGGGGAGCCTTTTCAATTGTACCAAACCGCATATCCCTTTCGGCGCAATTCCAATGCCAAAACCCGTTCCATTTTTAGTGCAGACTCCCTATTGGGCAAAGGTCCGATGTGATTGTAGAGGCTAGGCCTCAGGTAGGCCCCATATTTTTGGACAATATAGGCGGCGAGTTTATGCCCTTTTTGATTTACGTATCCCGTCTTGTGCTGTGCAAAACGTTCCTTTGGGGTCTTGCTGGTCATGCCCACATAGAGGCATTCCAGGATGCCATTAAATTGAGGATTGGCCTCCCTAAACCGCCAATTTTCTGTAAAGACACGCTTGGAAAGTTCCACAACGTAAATTTGGTATTGCGTTTTGGGCACGCTTTCGGATTTTTGGGTTGTAAGCAGTAAAGATACATAGGACACCTTGCTTTGGCGTTCTGTTAGTGAAGTTAGTAGTTTTCCGATTCGGCTTTTCTTTTTGTTTTGGAGGACCCGGCTTGCGGAGTTTATTGCTTCATTCCTGCATTTGCTTAGGATTTGGAACGATGAGGACGCCGTAAAGTCAATTCCCCAGATTTTTAGATTTACTTCTATCCTTGATCCATCGGAATTTGAGTTGCATGCACCTGAGGCATAATTTTATGGATTCAAATCGTCGCGATTAACAAAATGATTTATATTGAGGCACTCAAAACGAGTTCAATATAAAACGAAATACTTTTTAAACATTCCTCCGATATGAAAGCGTATTTTATCTCACTATTCCTCGTATGTACGACCTTTTTCTCATGGGCCCAAACTGAGCCCTTGGATACGTTGGTTATTGGTTATAGGGAAACCCCGCCCTTTGTCACCAAAATGGAAAATGGTCTTTCGGGCCCTTCCGTCTGGCTATGGCAACAAATGGCCGATGAATTGGAAATTCCCTACACCTATAAAGAGGTGACTTTGGACAGTCTTCTCCAAGGAATCGATTCCGGGACCATCCATTTGGGACTTTCTCCCCTTAGTATTACTGCTGACCGCTATAAAAAAATAGATTTTACCGCACCGTACCACATTGCCCACTCCGCATTTTTGCAAAGGGACGAATCGGCCTGGTCCAAGGCCATTTCTTTTGTGAAATCCTTTTTCTCTATAAATTTTTTGCGCGCCCTAGGCGCCCTGGCAGTAGTAATTTTAATTTTTGGCGTCTTGATCTGGTACTTTGAGCGAAGGCAAAACCCGGAAGAATTCCACAAAGGATGGAAAGGTCTTTGGGAGGGATTTTGGTGGTCTGCCGTAACCATGACCACGGTAGGTTATGGGGATAAGTCCCCTAGGACGGTGGGCGGACGGATTATTGGCCTTATTTGGATGTTTACAGCCATCATTATTATTTCAGGGTTTACCGCCAGTATCGCCTCATCCTTGACCATGAACCAACTGGGGTCTTCCAATAGTGCGCTTGACGACTTTAAGAAGATGCGAATAGGTACCTTGAGACATTCCGCTACCGATCAATGGCTTCGGGATAACTTTTACACCCAAAAAACGGAATATGAAAATCTGGAGGAACTCTTGGATGCCTTGAATTTTGAGCGGATAGATGCTGCGGCCTATGACCGGCCTGTGCTAAAAACCATTGCCCTTCAGGACAGTAGTGCGGCCTATAGTCTGGCCGATGTAAAGTACAATCCGCAATTTTATGCCTTTGGCCTTAGCCGGAAACTTCAGGACACGCTAATAGAACAGCTTAACATTTCCATGCTAAACAAGATCGAAAGTATGGAATGGCGTGTTTTGCTTTCCGAGAACGATTTGGATTAAGAAGATTTATCCCAATACCAATTCAAATTGTTGGTAATTCATTTATCGTTTGCCTAATTTGCCCTAATGGCAATTTCTATCTTAATCTCAATTTTGATTCTATTGAATCATTTACGTACACGCTTCACTTACCCCTCCCATTCCGTATGAAAGATACCTTCCCGATCCAAACGCTCATAGGTATGGGAACCAAAATAGTCGCGTTGCGCCTGGATCAAGTTAAGGGGCAATCGCGTGGAGGTATAGGCATCAAAATAGGTCAAGGAATTGGAAAGCCCCGGTACGGGAATCCCGTTTTTGGCCGCATAGGCCACCAATCCCCGGGCGGCGACTACGGTAGACTGTACTTTTTCCACAAAAGTGGGGGAGAGCAGGAGATTGGGCAGTTGAGCGTCTGCCTGGAACGCCTCGGTAATATCCGCCAAAAGTCCGGCACGGATAATACAACCGGCCCGCCAAATCTTGGCAATGGTGGCAATATCCAGATCATAGCCGTATTCCTTGGAGGCGTCTGCCAATTGGTGCAGGCCCTGGGCATAGGTAATGATAAAGGAGAAGTAAAGGGCTTGCTCCGCCAATCTTTCCAAGGTGTCCTTTTCCATTAGGGTCACTTCAGGTCTGTCATATATCGCATCCGCTTGTATGCGTTCGTCCTTTAGGGCGGAAATTTCCCGCATGCTCACCGCAATATCTATGGAAGGCACGGGAATTCCAAGGTCCATCGCATTTTGTGAGGTCCATTTCCCGGTTCCCTTTTGTTTGGCCTTATCCAGAATTTTATCTACCAAGCGGCCATCACCCAAATCGTCTTCTTGGGCAAAGATTTCGGAAGTGATCTCTACCAAAAAGGATTGTAATCTTTCCTGGTTCCACTGAGCATAGGTGTTATGTAATTCATCGTTTGTAAAATCGCCCCCCTTTTTTAGCAGGTCATAGATTTCGGAAGTGAGTTGCATCAATCCATATTCTATCCCATTATGGACCATTTTCACATAGTTTCCGGCCGATTTTGGCCCTAAATAGGCCACACAAGGTTCTCCTTTATACTTGGCGGATACGGCCTCAAAAATCGGCTTAACATGCTGATAGGCCTCCCGGGAGCCTCCGGGCATGATGCTTGGGCCTTTTCGGGCACCCTTGGCCCCACCGGAAACCCCGGCCCCAAAGAAATTGATTCCCTTTTCCTGGAGCATGGCCTCGCGCCGGTCGGTATCCGTAAAAAAGGAGTTCCCGCCGTCAATGATGATATCGCCTTGATCCAAATGGGGCAACAATCCCGTGATTACGGCATCCACTACTTTGCCCGCGGGAACAAGAAGCATTATTCTCCGGGGAGTCGAGAGTGCCTTTACAAAAGTTGCTACGTCTGTGGTGGCATTTACTTTGGCCGTATCACCTCCTTCTTCCTTTAGTGCCTCCACCTTTTCCGGATCTAAGTCATTGCCCATGGCGGTGAAACCATTATCGGCTACATTAAGAATAAAGTTACGGCCCATGACGCCAAGGCCTACCAATCCAAAATCATATTGCTGTTCCATATATTTTTATATTTAACCAGTACCTATCCCAATAGCTCCAAAAATAGCTGAAAATATTGGGTTTTAGAATCCAGGTTATTGGTTATATTTAGGAACGGGAGGAAGGCGTTTGTTCATGAAGCGGAATTGTTTATAAAGCATTGACTATGAATTTTTTATTGAAGAATAGTAACCTAGATAAAATTACCTATGAACCTTACGGATAATCATATGCTGGTCATTTTTGGCGCTTCCGGGGACCTTACCGCCCGTAAATTGATTCCCGCTATCTTCAATTTGGCCAAAGGTGGACACTTGCCCAAAAACTTTGTGGTCTTGGGTGCGAGCCGTGGTACCTGGTCCGATGAAGAATTCCGGAAAAACCTCGTTACCGAAAGCAAACACTTAAAGTCTAAAATAAAAGATGGGGACCAGAAATTAGTCAAGGAATTTGCCAATCGCTTATTCTACCATGAATTGGGCAAGAACCAAGACTCCGATTATGCGCCCTTAAAGGAAAGGATAGAAAGCCTTAATGCGGAACACGGTACGGACGGCAACTATATCTTTTACCTCTCTACCCCGCCGTCGGCCTATGAACTTATTGCAAGAAACCTTTATAATCAGGGACTTAACAAAGAGGATAAGGGTTGGAGGCGTTTGATCGTAGAGAAACCCTTTGGGTACAGTTTAGAGACCGCCCGTAACTTAAACCAGGCCCTACAACGATGTTTTAATGAGTTGCAGATTTACCGAATAGATCATTATTTGGGGAAGGAGACCGTACAGAACCTTTTGGTAACCCGGTTTTCCAACAGCATTTTTGAGCCGCTTTGGAACCGAAATTACATCCATCATGTAGAGATTACCAATGCGGAAAGTGTGGGTGTGGAAAAAAGAGGCGGGTATTACGATAAATCAGGTGCTTTGCGCGATATGTTCCAAAGTCATTTATTGCAAGTTGTCGCCCTGGTCATTATGGAGCCGCCCCTGAGTTCGGATGCGGAGCAGATCAGGGATGAAAAAATGCGGGCTTTGAAGTCGCTCAGGGTAATGACCGATCCGGAGATTCTACATAAGAATACCATACGGGCACAATACATAGCGTCTACTATCGATGGTGAAAAGGTAAAAGGGTACCGGGAAGAGGATAATGTGGATCCCAATTCCAAGACCGAAACCTATGCGGCCCTGAAATTTTTTGTGGATAATTGGCGGTGGGCCGATGTGCCTTTTTATGTACGTACGGCCAAGCGTATGCCTACCAAGGTCACGGAGGTGGTTATCCATTTTAAAACCCCGCACCATCAGATTTTCAAGGATTCCGGGATGAACAATAAGGACAATAAACTGATCATCCGTATACAGCCCGATGAAGGGGTTCTTATAAAATTTGGGGTCAAAGTGCCGGGACAAGGCTTTAAAGTGGAACGGGCCAATTTGGATTTCTATTATTCAAGCTTAGTCGAGAATAGGGTTATGGAAGCCTATGAACGCTTGCTTTTGGACGCTATGCAGGGGGACGCCACCCTCTATGCCCGGGCGGATGAAGTAGAGGCCGCTTGGACCTTTGTAGATCCTATTTTGGAGTTCTGGAAAAATTCGGATGAGCATGTTTATGGGTATTCCGCTGGGGCCTGGGGCCCGGAGAATGCCGACGATTTGATCGAAGGTGTGGGCATGTGGCGTAATCCGAGCAAAAACCTGGCGGATGATCCCGGGTATTGCGTGATTTGTTAGATATCTCAAACTCCCCGTCGCGCCCATAGGCGCGACACCCCTCTTTGAGAAAGAGGGGAGCTTTTAATAGCTAACAAAATTTGAAACAGTTTTAAAGGGTTTAAATATAAATCTTAAGGGTTCCTCCCTTTGGAAATAGGGAGGTGGCCCGCCAAAGGCGGGTCGGAGAGTTTTGACTATCAAACTCTCCATCCTCTTACGTCGGGTACCCCTGTTTGAAGAAGACAGGAATTGTGAGGTGTAAACAAAACCTGATATGTTTTTTAAGCTATAAACTCGCTTACAAGGTGTTCCTCCCTTTGGAAAAAGGGAGGTGGGCTTTGACCTCGGTCAAAGGTCGGAGGGTTTGAAACGGCCAAAACGAAAGATTAAAAATTACTTAAGCTAATAACAAAAGTGTTTGGGAATATCAAACTCCCCGTCGTGCCCATAGGCGCGACACCCCTCTTTTTCTAAAAAGGGGAGCCCAAAAAAACAGGACTTAGGCATACAATGAGCCCAAAAAGACTTCATACCAAGAAGGAACTAAGCGAAAAGCGAAAGTATCTTCGAGAGAACATGACCCCTGCGGAGGCATTCCTATGGAAGCGTCTAAAGGCACGTCAATTGGAGGGCAGGAGATTTACGAGACAACATAGTATCGGCAATTATATAGTCGATTTCTATTGCGCCCATGAAAAGTTGATTATCGAACTGGACGGGGAAGTACACAACAATCCCACGGCTAGGGCGTATGATGCAAAAAGGACAAAATACTTAAACAGTTTAGGATTTCGTGTTATTCGATTTGAGAACAAGATGGTCTTTGATGCTTTACCTTCGGTACTTCAAGAAATAACGGATAGTTTTGACCAGAATTAGATTTTTAGGAAGGAAGTTGAACCCCCTAGGGGTTCTTCCCTTTGGAAAAAGGGAGCCCGCCTGAACGCAATCGGGTAGGGTGGCCTGCCAAAGGCGGGTCGGAGGATTTGAAACGACTAAAGCCATATTTGAAAATTTTTATGTTTGGTATATAGGATTAGGTAATTTCAAACTCCCCGATTTGACTTGCGTCAAATCACCCCTCTTTGAAAAAAAGGGGAACCTGAAAAGGGATTTTAGAACTTAGATAACAGTACAAAATGAACAAAAGAATCTACAGCACAAAGCAGGATGTGGCCCTGGAATTCGCAAACTTCTTTGCCGAATTGGTAAAGGACAAAGACGTTTTTCATGTAGCCCTTTCTGGTGGAAGTACCCCCAAAATTGTTTTTGAGATGTTGGCCATCAAATTTAAGGACACTATAGATTGGTCTAAAATCCATTTTTATTGGGGCGATGAGCGATGTGTTCCCCCCACGGACGAACAGAGCAATTACAAGATGACGGTGGACTATCTATTTTTAAAAATTGAGGTGCCCAAGGACAATATCCATCGAATTTTGGGGGAAAGTAATCCGCAACGGGAAGCCTTTCGATATGCCAATCTTCTGGAAATTTATCTGGACAGGGTAGCGGGAATCCCCCAGTTTGACCTGGTTATCCTTGGAATGGGCAGTGATGGACATACTGCTTCCATTTTTCCCTATGAAATAGCTCTTTGGGAGGCCAAAGAGCATTGCAGGGTGGCTACCCACCCGGAGACCGATCAAAAACGAATAACCATAACCGGTGGACTCATCAACCATGCGAAGGAGGTCGCTTTTTTGGTAACTGGAGCGGACAAGGCCGAAAAAGTGGCCGAAATCATAAATCGGGAGGGCGATTATGGGACGTATCCGGCAGCCTTGGTATCCCCAATGTCGGGAAATCTACATTGGTTCTTGGATGCCGATGCAGCCCAAGGTATTAGCCAAGAGCAAGTTTAATATTCTCTTCTTCCAGAAGTTCCAGATGCGCTTCGGGCCTAAAGGTCTGCTCGTCAAATTGGGTATCTCTCTGAAAGGCGGCCAGTTTGCGGATCTTACTACGGGCAAATCGGCGTATGCCGTGCGTATCCTCGATCAGAAGGCCTGGAATGGTGGCGTTTCGGCCATTACTATCCTTGGCTACCATGGTAAAATAGGAGGAATTACAGTGCTTGCGCTCTCCGGTGGTGATGTTTTCGGATTCTACCCGAACCCCAACGACCATGGAAGTTTTCCCCGTATAATTAATAGAGGCTTTCAAGGTTACCAATTCGCCAACCTCTATGGGATTTAAAAAGTCTACCCTATTCACAGAAGCGGTAACGCAGTAGCTTTGCGAATGCTTTGAGGCACAAGCAAACGCAATTTGGTCCATGAGGTTCAATATATATCCGCCATGTACCTTTCCGCCAAAATTGGAGTGGGAGGGAAGCATCAGTTCTGTTATGGAAACTTGGGATTCCTGGGGTCTTTTGTACTGCTCCATATTCAGTTTCTAAAGTGGGGGGATTGCTCTTTTTCGATTTCCGTGATAAAATATTTGGTATCGCCTAACCAAAAGAAGGTGGCAAAACGCTCCACGTACCTTAATTTCACATATTCTCCCTGATACTCCTGTAGTTTTTCAATAACTTCTTTTTCACTGTCCAATACCGAAAAAGTAAAAATCTGTGCCCCGGAGATTCCTTGGCTCATTTCGCCTTCCCAGGTTTTTACCAACACGCCCTTGTGGCTAATTTTTATCAATTCCCCGGAGCGTACACCTTCACTGAAAGGCACAAAATAAATCACGGTATAAATCAAGGCAAAAACTACGAAGATAACACCCAGGGATATAAACATTGCTTTTTTCATAGTCGCTAGATAGAAGTCAAATTAAGTAGTTTTAGTCTTGAAGTTTGGTCCCGATAGCTATCGGGATGGAATTTGTGATTTCAGATTTAACTCTGCTTCCAGATCGTCGTCTTGAGCGCGTTTTAAAATGGGTTCCGGAATGGACTTCTTGGCCTTGGCCCCCATCTTTTTCAGACGTTCAATGCTGGTGACTATATTTCCCCGACCTTCAACAAGTTTGTTCATGGCGCCCCTGTATTCCGTTTTGGCATCGTCCATTTTTTTGCCCACCTTGGTCAGATCGGCAACGAAACCTTCAAATTTATCATAAAGTGCCCCGGCCTGCCGTGCAATTTCTATGGCATTCCGCTGCTGTTTCTCATTATTCCACATAGAATCAATGGTTCGCAAAGTAGCCAATAGGGTGGAAGGGGTAACAATAATGATGTTTTTTTCAAAAGCTTTGGTATAAAGGGTGTTATCCTGATTTATGGCAATAGCAAATGCAGGTTCTATTGGGACGAACATCAATACAAAATCCGGACTCTCCATGGTGTATAGATCCTCATATTTTTTTGCTGAAAGCTGCTCTACATGTTTCCGTAAGGAGTTTATATGGTCTTTGAGAAATTTTTCCTTGAAATCCTCATCCGCATTTACGTAGCGTTCATAATCGGTAAGGGATACTTTGGAGTCCACGATCATTTTTTTGCCATCGGGAAGATGGATAATAACATCGGGCAATACCCGGGTTCTGTCTGGAAGGGCAAAGCTTTGTTGTACGGTGTATTCCCTATCTTTCTCCAAACCGGATTTTTCCAAAACCCTTTCCAGCACCAATTCGCCCCAATTGCCCTGCATTTTGCTGTCCCCTTTCAACGCTTTGGTCAGATTTTCGGCCTCTTGGGTAATCTTAAGGTTTTGATTTTGAAGATGGAGCAATTGTTGTTTTAAAGCAGAATGGATGCTGATGTTTTCCTTTTGACTTTCCTCTACCTTCTTCTCGAAAAGTTGGATTTTCTCCTGTAAAGGATTCAGGATAGTTTTGATATTCTTTTGGTTCTGTTCCGTAAACTTGAGACTTTTTTCCTCTAATATTTTATTGGCCAGATTTTCAAATTCTTTGGTAAACTTTTCCTGTAAACGTTCCACCTCGGTCTTTTGCTCCTCGTTCTTTTGTTGCAGGTTTTCCAAATGGGCCTGATAGCGTATGATTTGATTTCCCAGATCCTCTTTTTCCCTTTGTAGATGTGTTTCGCGTTCCGCAGTTTCCTGTAGTCTTTTTTCCAGTGTGGAAATAGTGTTTTGCAACTGCTGTTCCCGTTCTTTCAGGGCACTCTGCTCGGACTTCTTTTTTAACCCCATGATATAGGTCCCCAAGAGATAGCCAAGGGCCAACGCCCCTAATCCGATCAATAAATAGATAAGATATTCGTTCATAGCGATTCCCTTTTTCGGGAATAGGTAAAGATACATGATTAAAGGCTAAAAATGGAACCATTTGGAACCTTAGAACCTGTTTGGGAATTTGTGATTGGAATTGTTGTAGGTCATTTTTGTTGTGGTACAAGGCGAAATTTTTGGGCATAGCCTTCGCTACGGACAAAAATTTTAACAGGGCCGAGTGAAAAGGCCAATGATTTCGCCTTTGAACGAGGGGCCAGACGGTGCGCTGGCCAAAAAAAGGGGCATAAGAAAACAATTGACGAATTCCCAAACAGGTTCTTACTTCTCCATCCGAAAAGAACCCGTTTCACGATTAAAAACAACGGTATCTGCCGGGAATAGGGTTTCAAAGGCCTTTTGTTCAATAACTTCGCGGGGTTCTTCAAAACGGTTTTTTTCCTTGCTCAAAAGGAGGATTTTGTTGCTGAGTTGAATGGCCATTTCAATTTCATGACTTGAAAAAACAATCGTTTTTTGCCTGTGGTGGGCTATGTTCTTTAAGAGTTTTAGGATTTGGAACTTATGGTACAGGTCTAAGTGGGAAGTAGGCTCGTCCACCTGGGCCAACGCCCGTGCTATGAGTACCCGTTGCATTTGGCCATCGCTCAATTCATGGCATTTCCTGTATTTTAGTTCCTCCAGTTCCCACGTTTTTAGGGCTTCTTAAATCTTAGAATTGGAAAAGAACCCTTGCATGGACGATTACAATCGTCTTATGACAAGAAAACTAGAGGTATTCGTCCGAAATGGGCATACACATAGTTGCTTTGGGGATATCTTTTTGGAAGATTTGGGTGTGCCTATTACGAACCAAAGAATTGCCCACGATGCGGTGCCTCCTTTGAGTGCAAGCCCGGGAGTATTGCCAATTGTCAATGCACTCAGGTACAGTTGACCCCCATACCCGGAAATATTTGGAAAACACCAACTATGGTTGTCTTTGTAAAAAATGTCTTTCGGAACTAAACCATTTGGTAAAATTGGCACAGCAGTATAGTTTTCCACTTCAGGGAGAGTTAATGATCGAGGGGTTGCATTATTACGAAGAAAATGGAGCCTTGGGTCTTTACGGAATTCTACCATATCCTCCGTGGCCAATGTTGTCAGAATGGTTGTAGGCATTGTGCCTATGGGTTTCGAAACCTCAGAAATGCATAAAAGTCTATTCCTGCAAAAGTGAGAGATTCAGCGGCGGTACTTTTTCTACCCACATATTATCCCTAACGGGAGTATACATTTTAGAACTGGTCATTAGGTTTGCCGGCATTTGTACCTCAAAGCTTCTTTTGGAGGTCTCACCGGTAATCTCATTAATGGCGCGTGCCAAAAGTGGTTCTTCCAAGTCTCCTAGAATGCCTAGATTGGTCAAATCCTCCTGTAACTCGATATCTGGGACCAATCCAGACGTATAATCGGAAAAACCATCCGCATTTTCGTTTCTGCCGATAAGGGGTTGAATGGCCCAGCGGTTATTGGAATTTATCCGATTTACCCGATCCGGCGCATAGACATAAGGTGCGTTGGCATGGTCCGGATCGTCCACCATGGTGACCGAAAATTCATTTTTGCCCCGGGTAGTCTCCCCAATATGCACAACATCCATATAAGGCTCAAGACCGTTAATAAGTAGTTCACTTGCAGAGGCGGAAGTTCCTGTGGTCAAGATATATACCTTATCCAGATTTAATCGGTTCAACGAAGTACCATTATCCAATTTGTCCGTAAATCTTCGTTCCAGATCATTCGGGTCAAAAAGGGGTTGCAAACGGTCATTGTACCGAGCCCTTAGAAAAAGATCGGAGGTATTGTCCCCATGGATCATACTGGCCAACAATCGTGCGGAATTTACAGATCCCCCCGGATTGTAACGTAAATCGAGGATCAAGTTCGTAATCCCGGCTCCTTCTAGTTCCCCGAGCGCCGTGTTTAATTGCCGATCATATTCATTGGTGAACCCGTTGTAGACCAAATACCCTATTTTTTCCCCGCCAATATCAAAAGAACGGGTGAGGAAAACAGGGTTTTCCGCAAGATTTTCCTGTTTGGTGAGAGTCACTTCCCGATCATTGGGGGTAATGCCATCGTCTCCTATATCCGCCATGTTAAGTGTATAGGTATCGTTATTTCCAAAAAGAAGCGACCTATAATTGTTATTGTTCAATGTTTGCCCATCCACTCCCGTAAATATATCTCCCCTTTGGATTTCCTTGGTGGCCGCATCGGAATTAGGGACAATATAGCGAACATACCCAAAGATGTCATCGCTATCCCCAAAAAATACAAGACCGAATTCCAGGCCATTGCTTCTTGAAATTCCCGCTAAGGCATTGGTAAGGGTTTCATAATCCTCGGCCCAAAAACTAAAACGGTCCTCATCAAAAAGGAGCTCTTGATCAAAAAAAACTCCGGGATTGCCCTCGGAGGCCAAAAATTCGGAATAGGCGCGTGAACCTTCCGCATCCAAGGCAAAGGCATCATCTGCCAAAACCGGAACCTGCCCCTGCCAGAAGTACCAAAAGTTCATGGCCTTCCACATAAAGTTTTGGACCGTAATATCTGTGCTTACGAGGCTTTGGTCCGCATTGGCCGTTTTGGGTAACACAAAACCACCATCATCGTCCTTTCCACAGGAAAACAGTATCAGAAGGCAGCAGTTTATAAGAAGTAAAGTAGATTTTAAGTTAAGAGACGGGATACGATGTTTCATTAAAACATTTAGATTATTTTTCTATTTAATTGGCTTTAACAAACCATCCATCAACATCGTTTGATCGGTTATGCTGAACATTTTGGAATAACCAATTTTTTCTACCTGCATTGGTGTCGCCAAAGCCCTTTTGGAGGTAGCCCCTGTAATATTTTCCAAGGCTCGGGCCAAAAGTGGTTCGTCCACTTCCCCAAGAGCGCCAAGATTGCCGATATCCTCGCCAATTTCTAAATCTGGCGGAAGACCAGCGGTATAGTCGGAAAATCCAGCAGCATTCTCATTTCTACCTAATAACGGCTGAATGGCCCATTGATTGTCCGGGTTAATAAATTCTTCCCTTGAGGGGTCATAAAAAAAGCTGTTTTCCGGATCGTCCACAAAGGTATTGGAGAATTCGTTTTTGCCTACGGTGGTGGTCCCTACCAATACAACATCAATATAAGGTTCCAACCCGTTAATGACCAATTCGCTGGCAGAGGCCGTCCTATCGGTTACGATAACGTATAATCTGCTCAGGTTAAGTTCTTTCAGCACGGTATTGCTATCAAAAGTGACATCGGTAAAGTTGGTGTTCAGAAAGTCTTCGGACAGCTGTGCTTGCAATTTATCGTTATACCGAGCTCGTAAAAAAAGTTCGTCCGTATTGGTTCCGTATACGGCACTGGCAATCTGGACTGCGGAGGAAACCCGGCCACCTCCGTTATAGCGAAGGTCCAAAACCAATTCCTGAACATTCTCAGCGGCAAATTTTCCAAATTCGTCATTGAGCTGATCGTCATAATTGGCCACAAAGGAATTGTACATTAGATAGCCTACTTTTTGTCCCTGAACCTCCAACACTTTGCTCACTAGGATGGGGTTTTCCGCAAAATTTTCGATCTTGGTCAAGGTTACTTCCTCACCATTTTCGGAAATATTACCATCGGATAAGCTGGCCATGGTCAAGGTATAGGTGGCATTGTCCCCGAATAACAGATTTATATAGTTATTAAGGTTTAGGCGCTGTCCGTCCACACCAACAAAGAAATCCCCGCGTTGAATATCCTTAGAAGCGGCATCGGAATCCAAGGCCACATAGGTGACTACCCCAAAAATGTCATCGCTATCCTGGAAGAGAAACAGCTGAAACTCCAGGCCATTGCTTTGGGAAACCCCTTGGAAGCTTTGTACCAAATCCCTATAGTCTTCACTTAGGAAGCTAAATCTGTCCTCGGAAAAAAGCAAACTTTCATAAAAGGCGTTAGGGTCGGTTTCGGATTCGAGAAAAGAAACATAATCCGGATCTTCAGGGCCGGTAAAGAGGTTATCCGCTAGATTGGGCACGTCCTGTTGCCAAAAATAGAAGGCGTTCATTGCCTGCCACATAAAATTTTGAACGGGAAAGTCGGCAGCCGTTTTAGGCTCTTCTACTTCCTCTTCCTCTTCCTCTTGTTCCTGTTCCGGTTCGGGAACAATATCGTCATCATACCTATCGCACGCAACACTCCATAGGCCCAGCATCAGGAGCCAAATCCAGTACTTTTTCATAACTTATTTTTTATGAACTCGTCTTGAGTTTTTCTTTTACCTGCGATTTTCACATTTTGCACCCTAATTTTGTCTTTTTATCTCAACGTAGCTTTGCTATGCCGCTCAAAAAAGCCTTCTTTAGGGCACAAAAGCCGAAATTCTCGGTCACAAACAAAAACTCAAGACGAGTTCTATGGGTGAACTTTGAATTAGCAACCTCAATATACAATTTTAAGTTCCTCCTTGGGGAAAAAACTTACATTAATCCACAAAAATATTTTTTTTGTAACAAAACAGGGGATGCTTCGTCTTGCTTTTGAACAACGTTGGATAGGATAGCAATAACCGAACCAAAAATGCAGAAATCGGAATTTTTAAATGTGGTGATGCCTTTTAAGGATAAACTGTATAGACTGGCAAAGCGCTTGTTGGTCTCTGCAGAGGAAGCCGAGGATGTTACGCAGGAAATTTTGATGCGCTTGTGGGCCAAAAGTGATTCCATGGGCAACTATAGAAATGTTGAGGCTTTTGCCATGACCATGACCAAGAATTTTTGTTTAGATCGACTAAAATCAAAACAGGCGGGGAACTTAAAACTGGTACATAGCAATTATGGTGAAAAGGATTCCTCATTGCAGGAACAGGTAGAGGCCAGGGATAGCGTTCTTTGGGTACAACGGATTATGGAGGAGTTGCCGGAACAGCAAAAAATGGTACTGCAATTAAGGGATGTGGAGGAATACGATTATGAGGAGATAGGGGAGATGTTGGATATGAAACCAAATACCGTTCGGGTTACGCTTTCACGTGCCAGAAAAACAGTGCGGGATAAATTGATACAAAAGCATAATTATGGAATTGGATAGGATAGAAAAATTATTGGAAAAATACGTTGAGGCGAAAAGTACCGCCGAAGAAGAAAACCTATTAAGAAGGTATTTTTCGGGAGATGATATTGCCGAACACCTTAAGCCATACATACCCATGTTCCGGTACTTTACCACCGCCAAGGAGGAGCGTTTTACCGGGGAGGTACCACTTCATACGTTGTCTTCCGGAAATAAAAGAAAATACATACGGTGGGCCTCGGTTGCCGCTGTGATCTTTATGGTCTTTGGCCTTTATCTTGGTTCTAAATACAAGGAACAAAGAGAAGCGGAATACGCTTATGAAGAAACCAGGAAGGCCCTGAACCTTTTGGCGGAAAACCTAGGCAAGGGCACACAAAAAATGGCGTATCTGACCGAATTTGAGGAAGCCAAACAGAAAATTTATAACCATGAGTAAACGGTCTAACCCTTTTTAAGTACCCGTACGGCCAAAGCGGGCTTTTATTTGGCAGAATTAGTAAACATTAAAAAAACAAGAAATGAAAAAGTATGTCATAGCAATTTGTGTTTTAATCCTGCCCCTTATGGGTTTTTCACAGTCCCTCTTTGATAAATACGAGGATTTGGACAATGTAAGTGCGGTAGTGGTGAACAAGAGTATGTTCAACCTGCTTTCTAAGATAAATGTGGAAGTAGACGACCCTGAGGCCCAAGAGTTTATGGATATTGCCAAGAGCCTTAAGAATCTTAAGGTATTTATTACCGAAGATTCAGGAATATCCAAGGATATGAAGTCTTCTGTGGACAAGTACCTGAAATCAGCTTCCATGGAGGAATTGATGCGGGTAAAAGATGAAGATACCAATGTGAAGTTTTACATCCGTCCGGGAAAGGATGATGATCATGTAAACGAACTTTTGATGTTCATTACGGGCATTAAGGGGAGAGAAGAGCTTAAGGACGTGGATATTAATGGTCATAAGATCGAAACCGTACTGTTATCCTTGACCGGGGACATCGATCTGAATAAAATAGGAGCCCTTACCAATAAGATGAACCTTCCCAAGGAATTGAACGAAGCGGGGAAAAAACAGTAAATAGTGGGCAGTTGCGGTAGGCAGTAGCAGTTAGCGGTTGCTGCGGTCCAAGTTTCCTGGTTACCACATAAAAATAAGAATATTCATCAATCAAAAATCATTTATCATGAAAAAAGTAATTGTAGTATGTATCGCCCTTTTACCCCTATTGGGAATTTCCCAATCCATTTTTGACAAGTATGAGGACATGGACAATGTGGGATCTGTAATCATTAACAAGGGACTGATCAATTTGTTATCTTCCATAGACATAGACAAAGGAGATCAGGAGGCCAAGGATTTTATGGAGATGGCCAAAGGAATAGAAGGTATAAGGGTATTTATCACCGAGGACAAAGGTGTCTCCGAGAACATGAAATCTACCGTAGGCCAATACAAAAAATCGGCTTCCTTAGAGGAGTTGATGCGTGTAAAGGACAAGGATACCCATGTGAGATTCTATGTAAAAAATGGAAGAAGGGACAGCCAGGTTAAAGAGCTTCTCATGTTCGTTTCCGGGATCCAGGACACCGATATCGATATCCATGGACGAAAATTTGAGTCGGTTCTGGTTTCCCTTACCGGTGATATAGACCTGAACAAAATTGGGGCATTGACCAAAAAAATGAACCTTCCCAAAGAACTGGAAAAAGCAGGGGAGCGGTAGTAAATAATTAGTCGGTCAGTTGGCAGTAACATTCTTGGACTTCATTGGTCATGTAGTTGCTACCAAAGATTCACTTAAATCTTGAAGAAATGAAAAACAGACGGTTAAAAAGTATTTTTATTTTGATGCTCACGGGAATGGTGTTTTCTGCCTGTTCGTCCGATCAAAGCCTGCAGCAGTATTATGTGGCCAAAGCAGAGAACCCGAACTTCCTTTCTGTGGACCTACCTGTAAGTCTGCTTAATGTGGAGAAGACAGATTTGAGCCCTGATCAACGCAAAACACTGGAATCCCTCCGTAAAATGAATGTACTCGCCTTTAAAAAGACCACCGAAAACCAGGCAGAGTACGAATCCGAGAAAACTACGGTCAAGGCCATTTTGGACAACACCAAATTTACGGAGCTGATGAAGGTGAACACTCCTTTTGGAAAAGGTACGGTGAAATACTTGGGGGATGAGGATGCTATTGATGAGGTGGTGATCTACGGAGACAAGAACGATCAAGGTTTTATGTTGGTACGCGTCCTTGGGGATAACATGAACCCGGCTCATTTGGTACAGTTGGTGGAGATTTTAGAGAAATCGGACTACCGGGGAGAAGGCCTTGAAGAGTTAGGCTCCTTATTTGGGGAATAATCCTTTCGGGGAAGCATAAAAAACCGTCGCGGACTTTTTCGCGACGGTTTTTTATTGGAACTCGTCTTGAAGTGGTTCAATTCGGCCCTTATCCTGAAATCTAAAAATGCATTTACTTTTTTCCCTTAATTTGTTATATTCGGCTTCGTTAACGCTAACTAAAAAATATTCACATGGAAGAAGCAGAGATTTGGTTGAAAAAAGGCACTGATTTTGTCATAGAGTATGGCCCCAAGGTATTGGGTGCCATTTTAATTTATATTATCGGTTCCTGGATCGTGAGCAAGATCGTTGGGGCAGCCCGTAGAATGATGGCCAAGAGCCAGTATGACGAGTCGCTACAAAAATTCTTGCTAAATCTGGTCTCATGGGCACTTAAGGTACTGTTGATAATCATTGTAATCTCTACCTTGGGGGTGGATGTCACTACCTTTGCCGCAGTGATCGCCGCTGCCGGTTTGGCGGTAGGCCTTGCCCTACAGGGATCTCTTTCCAATTTTGCCGGGGGCGTATTGCTCATGATTTTTAAGCCCTATCGTATAGGAGACCTTATTGAGGCGCAGGATACTTTGGGCGTGGTCAAGGAGATTGAAATCTTTACGACCAAATTGGTTACCCCGGACAATAAATTGGCCATTGTACCCAATGGGGCCATGGCCAACGGCAATATCGTCAACTATACCGAGGAAGGTAAAATACGGGTAGACACTGTAGTAGGCGTAGGTTATGGGGAGGATATCAAAAAGACCAAGGAAGTCCTTTTGGAGGTGCTTACCTCCAATCCCCAAGTACTCCAGGATCCGGCACCTTCGGTAAACGTCTTGGAACTGGCGGATAGTTCCGTAAACTTTGCGGTTAGGCCCTATTGCAAGCCAGAGCACTATTGGGACGTGTATTTTGCGACTTATGAAGGTTGCAAACTAGCCTTGGACAAGGCCGGTATCGAGATTCCTTACCCACACTCTGTGGAAATCCACAAGGAAGGATAGGATTCTTTTTTGAACTATTTTTATTTTATGCCTGCCGGATCGATGAATCTGGCGGGCTTTTTAAATCCCGGTATAATTTTCGGGAGTTACGGCCTTTAGTTCCTTTTTTACTTCTTCGGAAATCTCCAAGCTTTCTATGAAATCTCCAATGGAAGAAACGTCGATCTTGGCATTGGTACGGGTAAGTCCCTTTAGGGCTTCATACGGATCTGGATAACCCTCACGTCGAAGTATGGTCTGTATGGCCTCGGCCACTACGGCCCAATTGTTCTCCAGATCGTTTTTTATTTTTTCCTCATTCAATAATAACTTGTCCAACCCCTTTATCGTAGATTGAAAGGCCAGTATGGTATGGGCAAAAGGAACCCCTATATTGCGAAGAACCGTACTATCCGTTAAATCCCGTTGTAATCTGGAAATCGGTAACTTGGCCGATAAATGCCCGAACAAAGCATTGGCGATTCCCAGGTTTCCCTCGGAGTTTTCAAAGTCTATGGGGTTTACCTTATGCGGCATGGCAGAGGACCCTACTTCACCTTTTTTGATTTTTTGCTTAAAATAGTCCATAGAAACATAGGTCCAAAAGTCACGGTCCAAATCTAAAACAATGATGTTGATCCGCTTTAAGGTATCAAAAAGAGCGGCCATATGGTCATAGTGTTCAATTTGCGTAGTGGGATAGGAATGGTAAAGCCCCAGTTTTTCCTGGACAAACCGTTTTCCGAATTGCTTCCAATCCAAGCGGGGGTAGGCCACCTTGTGGGCATTGTAATTTCCGGTAGCGCCGCCAAATTTGGCGGCACTGGGAATATCGTTCAATAGGTTGAACTGTTCCTTTAAACGCTCCACATAAACCGCGATTTCCTTACCCAGGCGCGTAGGGGAGGCGGGCTGCCCATGCGTGCGGGCCAGCATGGGAATTTTGGACCATTGTCCGGACAGATCTTTGAGCTTTTCAAAAAGTTTAAAATATTTAGGTAGATACGCCTCGTTCATAGCCTCCTTTAACGATAATGGAATGGCAGTATTGTTAATATCCTGGGAAGTAAGGCCAAAATGGATAAATTCCTTATACTTCCGCAGACCCAGGGCATCCCATTTTATCTTCAGAAAATACTCCACGGCTTTGACATCATGGTTGGTAACCTTTTCTATTTCCTTGATTTCCTCGGCGTCGGCCACATCAAAATTCAGGTAAATACCCCTGAGAATAGTAAACTTGGAATTATCAAAAGACTTTAGCTGTGGTAAGGGAATTTCACAAAGTGCGATAAAATACTCGATCTCCACCCGAACACGATACTTTATCAATGCACCTTCGGAAAAGAAATCAGAAAGCGCTCCGGTTTTATCACCATAGCGACCGTCTATAGGGGAAATTGCGGTTAATTGATTTATGGACATATGTTCTGAAAATTGATGTTTGTAGTAAGTTGCAAAGATACTTAGAAGACTAGGAGTTTGAAAGCCCAAAGAGATCCAATACGATCGGTGCCTCCCTCTTTTTGCCTTATATCCTCTAATTTTGTATCATCTTTCCCAATGTTTCCAGGGTAGCTCTTGCCCTAGCTTTGTAACCGGCACTTCCAGACGCATAATTTTGTTCCAGGACGAGTCTGAGCTCTGGATGTATCCACTTAAACTGTTGGCCCAAAAGCAGTAGGGAAGTCATGGAGTAGGCCTTTGCGGCAACTTTATAATCCCCTATCAACCAATCAAAAGCAACTGCCGCTATTTGTTGGAGATGTTCAGTGGTCAAGGCTTTCCGGGCCTCCTTGTCCTTTTTTGAATAATAGGCTATGGTCAAAAGTTGACAAGCCTTGGCCAGAGGTCTTATGGAAGAATCCATTTGGACACCGCTTATTTTTGATGTGAAAAAATCCAAGTGGATGTAAAGATAGGAGAGCTTTCTTTGAATCACATAATCCAGGACCCAGCCGGCCCTATTGGAAATAGGATCTTCTCCCATAAAGATAATTTCCAGCAATGAGCGCATGGATTTTGGATTGTCCAAGACCCAATTGGCCATTACTGTTCGCTTTTCACGTGTGGCATCTATATAATTTAATGCTTCGTATAGTTCGGTTTTGGTCATGGAAATCGTATCTTGGTTGTACCCTAATTTTAAACAATGAAACTAGCAAAAAAAGTAGCATTGGTCCTCCTTGTTGTACTTATTGCAATTCAGTTCTATAGACCTGAAAAGAACAATGCACAAGGAGATCATACTGCATTTTTTTTGGCGGAAACCACACCATCCCAGGAAGTGAGATCTATATTGGAACGGGCTTGTTATGACTGCCATAGTAATAATACGCATTATCCGTGGTACAATAATATTGCCCCGGTTTCTTTTTGGATCGCAGGACATGTATCCGAAGGCAAGCAGCATTTGAATTTTTCGGATTGGAACAGCTATTCCGTTAAAAAAAAGGACCATAAATTAGAGGAGGTAGTGGAAATGGTGGAAAACAATGAAATGCCTTTAACGGAATATACCTGGACCCATAAAAATGCCAAACTTACTCAAGAGCAACGACAACTTATAATGGTATGGGCAGAAAAAACTAGGATACCGTATCAATTAAACGAGATACCGCAATAGGCACCCCATCAGAAGCCTTTTTGGCCAAGACGGTAAGGTTTTTATACTGCCAAAGTTCCATGTTGGGCTTGGGATCTATAAAAAAAATCGGGATTCCTTTCGGGGCATAGCCCACTAGACCGGCTGCAGGGTAAACTTGCATTGAGGTTCCTATAATAATCATAAAATCAGCGCTTTGTGCAAGGGAAATGGCCTTTTCCATCATAGGTACCTCTTCCCCAAACCAAACAATATGTGGCCGTAGTTGATGCCCGTCCGGACCAAGATCGCCCAAAAACAAGTCTTTTTCCCAGTCCAGGATTACGTTCTCATCTCTCGTACTTCTTACCTTGAACAATTGTCCGTGCAGGTGTACTACATGAGAACTTCCTGCCCTTTCATGCAGATCGTCAACATTTTGTGTGATGATGCTTACCTCAAAATATTTTTCCAGATCTACCAAGACCTTATGGGCCATGTTTGGGATAACCTCCAAAAGTTGTCTGCGCCGTTGGTTGTAAAAATTGAGTACTAACTCTGGATTTCTCTCAAAACCTTGAGGGGAAGCCACTTCCATAATATCATGGCCTTCCCATAATCCATCCGCGTCCCGAAAGGTCTTAATACCACTTTCCGCACTTATTCCGGCTCCGGTTAAAACCACTACTTTATTTTTCATAGACTTAGAACGGTTTAGGAGAATTTTCCTTTGTTGCTATTGCCTGGAGGTGGATCTAATGGGTAGCTTTTGATCCCGATAGCCACCCATATTGATCCTCCAATTTAAGGCGGGCTCTTAAAAATAGTATTTTATTATATTGGGGAGGTGATAGATACGGAACTATTATCCTATTTGGAAACCTTTATTAGCCCGGAACGTAAGGAACGATTTTTGGAGGTATTGGAGAAACGTACCCGGTTCCTAACCGTAGTAGTGGAGGACGTTTTTCAGATGCACAATACAAGTGCCATTATTCGAAGCTGTGAAGTGTTCGGGATTCAAGACATTCATGTTATAGAAGACAGGTTCGGGAAACAATTGGACAAGAACATTGCCATGGGTGCCCAGCAGTGGGTAGATGTACATCGCTATGGGAATTCTCTGGAGTGTATTGAAAGCCTAAGGAAACAAGGATACCAAATTGCCGCTACCACCCCTAATGCCGAAAACCGTAGTTTGATGGATTTTGAGGTGACGGATAAATTGGCCTTGTTTTTTGGTACTGAAAAAGAAGGCCTTGGCAAGGAGGTAATGTCCGCTGCGGATAGCTTTATAACGATTCCTATGGCCGGCTTTACCGAAAGCCTTAACGTATCGGTTTCGGCCGCTATAGTTCTTCATCATTTGACGGATAAGCTTCGGAAATCCCATTTTCCCTGGATGCTGACCGATTCTGAAAAACGGACAAAAAGATTGGATTGGACCAAAAAATCAATCAAGAGCATCGATGAGATTTTGCGACGGTATCATGATTCCAATTGATTTTTTTCTTACATTGTTTGCCTAACACTCTAATTCTTAGGTAAAATGATGATCATACTTTACATTCTAGCGGGCATTTTACTCTTGGTCTTGGTATTGGCGATGATTGCGCCCAAAACCTATGACGTTTCACGATCTATTGAGATTTCCAAACCGAAAAACGAGATTTTCAACTATTTGAAATCTCTTAAAAAAATGGATGAATGGTCTCCCTGGGCCAAGAAAGACCCCAATATGGAAAAGAAGTTCATGGGAACGGACGGGGAGGTAGGCGCTACCAGTTATTGGAATGGTAACAAGGATGTTGGTGAGGGAGAGCAGGAAATTACCAAAATTGTGGAGGGCCAGCGCGTGGAATCAGAGCTACGATTTTTAAAACCTTGGAAATCCACATCGGACTGTTATATGGATGTAGCCGATTCCGGAAACGGCACTACCAAGGTTACTTGGGGCTTTAGCGGGAAAAATAAGTTCCCCATGAGTATTATGATGCTGTTCATGAGTATGGACAAAATGGTAGGAAAGGATTTTGAGGAAGGTCTTACGAGCCTTAAGTCCATTTTGGAAAAATAACATTAAGCAGATGGTAGGTTGGTTTGAGATTCCCGTCATCGATATGGAACGGGCCAAAACATTTTATGAGACCGTTTTTGATGTTTCCATATCCCTTCATGAACTGGACGGATTCGTTATGGGTTGGTTTCCCATGCCCAAGAACAATTCCGGGGCTACGGGTTCCCTGGTAAAACACGAAATGTATAGCCCTAGTGCCACACAGGGTACCTTGGTCTACTTTACGTGCAAGGATCTTGCCCAGGAGCTGGACAGGGTTGCAGGGGCCGGTGGAATAATACTAAAACCTAAAACGGAAATAGGCGATGGCCATGGGTTCATGGGGCTATTACAGGACACAGAGGGAAATAGGATAGCCCTGCATTCCAACCAATGACCCAAAATTCACCGTACTGCATTTGGCCAAAAACTGGCCGAGGGGCGTCATTTTTTCAAAGTGGGTATGGCCAATTCCAACAGTGCAATATCAAAATCGTTTTCCAATATCACTTTTCCATTTTTTACCATTGCCTGGGTGCCGGAATAGGTGTCGTACAGTAGGGTCCCATCCCCGAAAAAACCTTTGACCCAAAGCGATTTTTTTCCTTTGGGCAAGTCAAGGCCAACGACCACCTTATCCTTAAAATCGCCATTTACGAAAGTCCGGCTAAAGACATAGGGTGCTTTTCCCAACCTTTTGTGCCTTCCTGCGCCCACTGAAGGATGGTCCCTTCTAAACTTTCCCAGTTTTTGCCAATGCGCCAAGATTTCCTTGGTGCGCGGTAGACTATCTAGTTCTTCCCAATTCATAAATGATCGTAAGGTAGCGTCCCCGATACTGCCTTCAATGGTAAGGCTTCTTGCGGTTTCGTCCCCATAGTAAACCTGTGAGGCCCCGGGAGTCAACAATAAAATGTTCGCCGCCTTGATGGGATTTTGCCTTAAGGAATCATAAGGATCCATATCGTCATGGGAGGTAAGGTAGTTAAGCACACTTTTGCCCTTAAGTTTGGTGTGGAGCAATTTATTGTATTTATCAAAAATGGACTCATAGTCGTTTTTTGCGTCGTGCTTCAGCTCAAAATTGATAAGACTTTTAAAACCGTAATTAAAGAAATCCACCTTTTATATGGTAGGCGAAGTGTACAACTACGGAATTTCTTCGGGAAGGGAATTCGACTTTGGTGATAAAAAGGTATTATCATCCAAAACCTCATCGGGATTTTTTTTCTTCCAGATTTCAAATGCGTGGGAAGCCTCCTTATAGAGTTCCCCCCAGACCTCTTCGTTAACATGTTTTACGGTATCTACACGATATCCGTCAATACCAAGGTCATTGATATAATCCGTGAGCCACTTAATGATATAGAATCGAGGTGCCCTGGGATAGCCCGTACGTTCAAAGAATAATTGTAGTTCGTCCAACTCTTGGCTTAATCTCCCTTCGTTTTTCCACTTGGCCAGAAGGGCATCCGGTAGTTCAACCACGTCATCGGACTCTGTCCTTATGTCCGGTAAATTATCTACCAGCGTACAAGCTGTGGTGTTTTCGTAGGTGGTAAACTCGCAAGTGGGATTGGTGCGTACCCATTCGTCCGGCCATACCGGGTCTTTTGCCGTTGTGGGTCCGGTATGGTTGAGCACTATATCCATTAGAATCCGAATTCCCCTTTTGTGCGCTTCCTTTACCAAGTTTTCCAAATCTTCCTTCGTTCCAAAGTTGGGGTCAAGAGCCGTCCAATCCTTTGTCCAATAGCCATGATACCCATAAGTGTTACCGGTACTTTCGTCAGTGCTGCCATGTACTTGCTCCACAACAGGGGTAAACCATATGGCGTTTATACCAAGATTGGTAAAATATCCCTGGGTGATTTTTTGGGTAATGCCCGCCAAGTCACCTCCCATAAAACCTCTAAGTACCCCAGTGCTATCCGTTCTGGCAAAATTTACATCGTTTTCCGGATTTCCATTATTGAAACGATCGGTAAGTAGGAAGTATACATTGGCACCCTCCCAATAAAAAGGCTTTCCGTTATTGGGAAGCGGAATGGAATCTTTCATGGAAACGGTTTTTGCAGTAGGTTCTTTTTTCTCTTCTTTACAGTTAGATAATAGGGATAGGAAAATAAGGGCCAAAAGCAGTTTTCTCATGGAGAATCTATTTTGCCTAAAGCTATAAAATGAGAGGGGAAATGAAAAATTTATTTTTTTCGGTTCAAAACCTTAAATTCTTCGTAGCAACTGCTGATGGCATCCAGAATCTGTAGATCATTTGCAGTTGCGATAAAGGATTTGGAATAGTTGCAATTGTTTAGGATATCCTCAATATCCACCTTTTCCAGATGGAGAAGTTCCTGAAGTATCTCCCTATCAAATTTGGAGGCCAAAAGGTTCCGTATTTCATCGTCCTCCTTTACTTTGCGCAGCTTTCGCATTTGGTTGGGCTGTTTTCCGAAAAGGTTTCTAAGAAGGTCCGCCGGATTCATAATGGCCCCAAGGACCTTGGTTACGGCACTTGGGCTTTTTTTTCCGGCCTCATAACTTACCGAAAGACCGGAAATGCTGTATTGATAGGCAGTATTTACAGGTAGGTTCTTTACATCAATTTCCAGATATCCCGTAAGTTGATAAGGTCTCACAATGACCTCTTCAAGGGCATAGGCCAATTCCGTCAGGGATATTTTGGTATCCTTGAAGCGGAACATATCATTGGTTACCCTTACTTTTTGGGGCTTAAAACCCAGAAAGGAAAAATACAGGGTATCATTTACCGCAGCTGTGATAGAAAATATACCTTTCTCGTTGGTAATGGTACCGATAACTTGGTTAAGGTTAACCACATGCACGCTTTCCATGGGTTCGCCCGTCTGTGCGTTGAGGACCAAAGCCGATACTTTTCCTTCCTCGAGTTCTTCCACATCTTCCTGGGCATACCCCATTAGACCGAAAAAGAAAAACAAAAGGACTATTGGATTCCGGAACATTCCTATAAAGTTCTAAAATAAATCTACGAAACAAAACAAAAAGACACGCCTAGGCGTATCTTTTAATATACAATTAACAGGCTCTTAGAAGAAATCGCTTTTTCTTCGTTTGCTTCTCCGCTTTCCCGAATAGGTGGCCTGACCCTGTGTTCTATCACTTTTTTTATTGCGGCCCCGGTCCCTATCCCTTCTTCGACCTCTATCCCTTCCGCTGCGTTTGTTTCTACCACCACCAGGGTTCTTGGAAACTTCTACATTGACGAATCTGCCATCGATCTTTAAATCGGTAAAGGTTTCCAGTACTTTTTCGGAAATGTCCGTATCCGTATTGAAAAAGGAAAAACTTTCCTTGACGTCCACCTTGTATACATCCTCTTTTTCCAGGTGCACCGTATCCCTGATAAAGTCCTTTAGGGACATCCAATCGTACCCGTCCCGTTCACCTATGTTTATGAAATAACGTACGGAGTTTCCATTTGAGGAAAAGCTGCCATTTTGAGATTTTTCCCTCCGATCTTCACGTCCTGCCGCCGTATTTAAATCCTTGGCTTTATTGTAGTAGTTGAAGAACCGGGTAAACTCTACGGAAACCATTTTTTGTATCAATTCCTCACGATCAATACCTTGAAGTACATCGTAAATCGCCGGAAGATAATCCTCTACGTCCTCATTGATTTTGGTATTCTTGATCTTACTGGCCAAATGGTAGAGTTGAATCTCACATATTTCTATGCCCGTAGGGATTTTTTTGGCAATGAAATCTTGTTTTATCTTCCTTTCAATAGCACTGATCTTACGCATTTCACTACGCGTTACGATTACCATTGAAATACCGGATTTTCCAGCTCTTCCGGTACGTCCACTACGATGGGTGTACGTTTCTATCTCATCGGGAAGTTGGTAGTTGATCACATGGGTAATATCATCCACGTCTATTCCCCTTGCTGCCACGTCAGTGGCTACCAGCATCTGTATTTGTTTCTTACGGAAGGCGCTCATGACCAAATCCCGCTGATTTTGGCTCAGGTCGCCATGGAGCGCACCGGCGTTGTATCCGTCTTCGATTAATTTTTCAGCAACTTTTTGGGTATCCCGCTTTGTTCTGCAAAAAACGACCGAAAAGATATCCGGATTGGCATCGGCCAATCGTTTTAAGGCCGGGTAGCGATCCCTTCCGCCCACTACATAATACTCGTGTTGTACTGTATCTACTCCTGAATTTTTAGTACCTACGGTGATTTCCACGGGAGCATCCATAAACTTTTTGGCAATAGCGGCCACCTCTTTGGGCATAGTAGCGGAGAACAACCAGGTGCACTTTTCCTCCGGCGTATTGGAAAGTATATCCTTAATGTCCTCATAAAAGCCCATATTGAGCATTTCATCTGCCTCATCTAGAATACAGTAGTCTATTTTTGAGATATTTACCAGACCTCGGCCTATCATATCCTTCATCCTTCCGGGAGTGGCCACAACGATCTGTGCACCACGCTTGATCTGTTTGGCCTGTTCGGTAATACTGGCCCCGCCATATATGGCCACGGTGCGCAACCCCTTGTCATATTTGGAGTAAGATTGCATTTCATTGGTAATCTGTAGGCATAGCTCACGGGTAGGGGATAGGATGAGCCCTTGCGTTGTCTTACTGTCCTTATCTATTTTCTGAATCAAGGGAAAGCCAAAGGCCGCGGTCTTTCCAGTACCCGTTTGTGCCAGGGCCACTAGATCTGTTTCGCTTTCCAGTAAAATAGGGATTGCTTTTTCCTGTACTTCCGAAGGGGTCTCAAAGCCCATATCGGAAACGGCATTCAACAAGGACTCCTGTAGCCCTAATGCTTCAAACTTTGTCATAATGTGTCTAATAATCGCAAATATGTGTGTTGCATAGAGCGATTATCGATCATAACCCATTGGACTCCGCGCAACACCGGCCATACCGGCGGCGTTAATTAAGCGGCAAAGGTAAGGCTATTTATTAACATATGGAATGATACAGGAAATGGACAGGTTCTCCTAGCGGCCGGTTCTGGATAATTGTAAATGCCATCTCCTTCCACTACCTACAAGGGCCAGTGTATTCCCAAAGGTGAACGTGACGCCGCCAATTGACCCAAATACGAGCACCGCCCTCCTTTTGTGTCCTATTTCTTAAGGGAGGCTATTTTTTTAGATAATCCACTAGTTTTTTTATCGCTTTTCCCCTGTGGCCAATACTGTTTTTAAGGGATAGGGGAAGTTCCGCAAAGGTAAGGTCAAATCCCCTGGGCATAAAAATGGGATCATACCCAAAACCGTTTATGCCTCTTTTATCCTCGGTGATTTTCCCTTCTACCGTTCCTGTAAAAACATATTGTCCATCTTTTAGATATAGTGCAATAACGGTTTGGAACCGGGCAGAGCGATGGGAGATCGCCCCTAACTTGGAAAGGAGTTTTTCCATATTGGCGTGGGGGTCTTTCTGTTTCCCGGCATAACGGGCGGAGTACACCCCGGGCTCTCCGTTAAGGGCATCCACAATCAGTCCGGTGTCATCCGCAAAACAGGTATAACCATACTTCTTGAAGACGTATTGCGCCTTTAACCGGGCGTTCTCCTCCAAGCTGCTCCCCGTTTCCGGTATTTCTTCCTGGCAGCCAATATCCTTTAAGGACAAAAGATGCATGCTTTTCGGAAGTAAAGGGCGAACTTCTTTTAGCTTATTGGGGTTATGCGTTGCGAATACCAATTGCATGGGTTAAAAATAGTAATTTTGAAAATGAAATTATTCCAATTGAAAATGTCGCTGATGGAATTGAAGGTTCCGCCTATCCTGGTTTTTCTTTTCTTTGGGCTCATCATGTATGGTGTAGCCAGGTTTTTGCCTTTTGGGTACTTCGACTTTTTTGGGCGCGATTATCTTATGGTATTCCTTCTGGGAATGGCCATAGGGATTACGCTTATCGGATTGATGCAGTTTTATAGGGCGGGGACTACCATAGATCCGGCGGATCCTTCAAAAACCTCAAAATTGGTAGTAAACGGTTTGTACCGGTATTCCAGGAATCCAATGTATTTGGGTATGTTGCTGATACTGCTGGCTTTGGGGCTTCGGTTAGGCAACGCTTTCAATATCTTGGTGGCGGCCGGTTTTGTGGCCTATATGAACAGATTTCAAGTGATACCCGAAGAAAAAACGCTTCTTAAGAATTTTGGAAAGCAATATCGTGAGTATTGTGTCCAGGTCAGACGATGGTTTTGACGGTTTTTTGATTATATTATTTTTTATTAAAATCTTAACTGGGCCATGAATCCTGAATGCAAATCTATGAGTATGAAATGAGCATATACTTTTTTAGGCATACTCACCAAACGGGATTAAAACAAGTTTGCGCGAACCTGCCTGCCGGCAAACAGGAGCAAGCGGTTCAACTATGTCAAACTTTGGAATAACTTTACTTTCGTAGTATTAGAAAATTTTAAACAGATGAAAACCATTATCCGAGTCGGCTTGCTGATCCTTTTTTTTACGCCTTTCTCCTGTACAAGCGAGAAGAAAAAAACGAACATGCCCAAAATGGAACGGGCTATAGGGCAAAAATGGTCCAAGGAAAAGGCCTGGGAATGGTACAATGCGCAACCTTGGTTGGTGGGAACCAATTTTAACCCTAGTACTTCCATTAACCAATTGGAGTTTTGGCAGGCAGATACATTTGATCCTCAAACTATTGATCGGGAACTGCAGTGGTCCGCCGATCTGGGCATGAACCTACATCGTGTATACTTACACAATCTTTTGTGGAAACAGGATTCCATAGGTTTTTTGGAACGCCTGGACCATTACCTTAGTATTGCGGACAAATATGGGTTAAAAACGATGTTCGTTCTGCTCGATGATGTATGGCACCCCGTTCCCAAATTGGGGAAACAACCGGAACCGATTCCCCATGTCCATAACTCTGGATGGGTACAATCACCCGGAGCAAAAATTCTGGGCGATACTACCAGACATAAAGAAATGAAAAGCTATATAAAGGGAGTAGTCCAAGCTTTTGCCAACGATTCTCGGGTGTTGGCCTGGGATGTCTACAATGAACCGGACAACGTGGCGGGACAGCCTGGAAGAGCGGAGCTGGAAGTAAAGGACAAACACGATTTTTCCCTGGCACTTCTTAAAAAGGTAATGGTTTGGTGTAGGGAAGTGAATCCCACTCAGCCTTTGACCACGGGAATCTGGAGAGGAAAAACCGAACATTGGGGCAATTTGGATAGCTTACCCGGAACGGACCGTTTTATGATCGAGAATTCCGATGTAGTGTCCTTTCATGCCTATGATGGCGACATGGACGATGTACGCCTTAAAATCAAGGAACTCAAAACATATGGACGCCCCCTACTTTGTACCGAATATATTGCACGCGGAACCGGGAACACTTTTGAAAACACCATGCCCATTTTTAAGAAGGAAAAAATTGCGGCAATCAATTGGGGCTTTGTTTCCGGGAAGAGCAATACTATTTATCCCTGGAAGAGTTGGGACTCCACATTTACAGGGGAACCGGAGATATGGCATCATGATATTCTACGTCCGGACGGAGAGCCCTACTCGGAAAAAGAGATAGCATTTATCAAGACGATGACCGGAGCGCAATAGGAACCCGATAATTCGGAAGCGTTTTCCATTTATCGCATTTGAAGTGACGAATTGAGTACCGGATGAGTGCATTTTGGCGGGTACTTAAGACTATAAGTATTACAAGCTAAATCGGCGATTGCAACTTTTAAGACGCCATTCCCCGAAGCGAGGAAATTAATTTTTATTTTTGGCATTTCATTTTAAAAGATTTGGCCGTGGGCAGAAAATATGTTTTCGATTTTGATAGTACCTTGACCCAAGTGGAAGCCTTGGATGTGTTGGCGGAAATGACTTTACAAGGGAGATCTGATCGGGAGGAGATCGTCAAGAAAATTCAGGAAATCACCAATTTGGGAATAGATGGCGACATTTCGTTCACAGAGTCCCTAGAGCGTAGAATTAAACTGCTTAGCGCCAACAAATCCAATTTGGAGGGTTTGGTGGAAGAGCTGCGACAAAAAATCTCCAAATCCATAGCTTCCAATAAGGAATTCTTCGAAAAATTCTCTGAGGACATCTATGTGATTTCCTGTGGATTCAAGGAATTTATCGATCCTATTGTGGCGGAGTACAATATCCCTTCTAGCAGGGTATACGCCAACACCTTTACCTTTGATGAGGATGGAAATATCACCGGTTTTGATGAAACCAATGTCCTTTCTTCCCATAATGGAAAGATCCAATGTCTGGAACAACTGGATTTAAACGGAGAGGTACAGGTTATTGGGGACGGTTATAGCGATTATGTAATGCGGGAGGCAGGAATCGCAGATAAGTTTTTTGCTTATACTGAGAATGTTCATAGGGAAAAGGCCGCCAACAATGCGGATCATATTGCCCCTAACTTGGACGAATTTTTGTTCGTGAACGACCTGCCCCGGAACATTTCCTACCCCAAGAACCGTATTAAGATATTACTGCTGGAGAATGTTCATCCAGCGGCATTTGACAATCTTTCAGAGGATGGTTTTTCGGTTGAACTCGTTACGCACAGTCTAAGCGAGGAAGAATTGATCGAAAGGATCAAGGGTGTCCACGTGCTTGGGATCCGGTCTAAAACACAGGTTACTAAGCGGGTCTTGGATGCCGCAAATAAACTATTGGTTGTTGGGGCATTCTGCATAGGTACCAAACAGATAGAATTGGATTACGCCAAGACCAAAGGGGTAGTGGTCTTCAATGCACCTTACAGCAATACGCGTTCCGTTGTGGAACTGGCCATTGGGGAGATTATAATGCTTATGAGAAACGTGTTTCCGCGAAGTACCGAAATACATGATGGGCAATGGAACAAGACCGCTATAAATTCCCGAGAGGTACGCGGAAAGAATTTGGGCATTGTGGGTTATGGTAATATTGGCAAGCAGCTTTCCGTTTTGGCGGAGGCCATTGGAATGCGGGTGTATTACTATGATATCGAGGAAAGACTGGCGCTTGGAAATGCGGTGAAATGTAATACTCTTGAAGATTTACTGAATGTTTCCGACGTGGTCACCTTGCATATTGACGATAACCCGGCCAATCTTAATTTTATAGGGGAAAGGGAAATCAACCAAATGCGGGACGGGGCTATGCTCATAAATCTTTCCCGGGGGTTTGTAATCGATATCGAAGCATTGACCAAGGCCTTGAACAATGGGAAATTAGGCGGTGCCGCCGTTGATGTATACCCTAAGGAACCCAGAACCAATGGGAAATTCGATACCAAGCTTCAGGGGCTTTCCAATGTCATCCTTACCCCTCATGTGGGAGGGAGTACGGAAGAAGCCCAGCGGGACATTGCGGATTTTGTGCCTAATAAGATTATGGACTATATCAACTCAGGGAACACCGTGGATGCCGTAAATTTCCCCAATATTCGATTGCCCAAGCAGAACAATGCCCATCGTTTTCTACATATCCATAAAAACGTCCCCGGGATTATGGCCCACATCAATGAAGTGTTGGCCAAATACGAAATGAATATTGTGGGGCAATATCTTTCTACAGACAGGCATGTAGGTTATGTCATTACAGATTTGGACAAGGAGTATAACAAAGAAGTGATAAAAGCCTTGAAAAAAGTGGATCATACTATTAAGTTCCGGGTATTGTATTAGAGGTGGTTTCCCTTATTAATCCGTAGACGGCCTGTAGCACGGGGGATGAGAAAACATAGCTTCTATTTTGTGGATGATTCTGTGCCACCGGCGCAATATGGTGCAGGATTCTAGGTGGGCTTCACCCCACAACTGGCCAATGGCTTTATCATATACCCTTTTGCCGATTCCGGGGTTACGTTAAAAGTCTCCAGGGCATCTGTTCCCTTCGTTGTACAACCTTCAAAATCCAAATTTATACCTGCATGGCCGATTGCAATAAGGCTCATCATAAGAATGGATACGGTCTACCAGATTGGAAACCTTTGCTTTAGGGAAGGTTTCAATTCCAATGTCCCAAATGGGATCTTAACACCTACAAGTTATGCCATTTGACAACAGAAAGGCAAGCTTCCATAACATTTAATTGCTTTGGACAAGCTAATTCTAGAGTTTTAGCATATGTTTTTACGGCCATCGCTTCATGGATCCATAGATATCGGAAGCGAATGGCAACCCTTTTTTGGAACGTTCAAAACCAAGAACTAATGAAGTCCGGTAATCTGCTTTCACAACTGCGCCAAATGGAATCTATGCTAAACCATTTTTCCTTTGAGGAATTGGGAGTTGTTGAAGCTTCGGAACTACAAGGTTATTTTCTGAGGTTTAAAAAGGATTTTGAGGGTAAATATCTTGGAGAAGATACGGGCGTTGCCCTAGCGGTACCTCCTGCCAATGGGATTACGGATCATTCTATGAATACCAAACATATCCAGGAAATAGACTTTTCCCCTTTCTTGGAGGACTGTTTGGGCGATTACCTATTATTAAAGGAATCCATAGATCAGCATAAAAACCATGTGCTACGCTTTATCGGTGAGGCTAGGATACATATTACCTATGGATGTCTGGAAGATTTGGCGCTTGCCCTTCAAAATATACGGGTAAGCCTTCAACTGCTTCGATCTAAAAAACTTGTACGGTTGACACTGGAAATGCAAAAGAACTGTAATGGTGGAGGACATTTAAAAGAGTTAAAATCCCTTTACATCGCTTTTGTGGAACAATACCCAAGGACTGAAAAAGCCATCGAAAGGGCTCTTGCCAGGTTATAAGCCATTTTTTTATCAAGTTTTAAAACCTTTGGCCCCCAAGGTACGCCATTCCCCATTTTGGTAGGAGTAAAAGGGCCCCGAACCTATTTAGAGTTCTATTAAAACCCATAGGAGAAGGAGTGCCCATAAAGGAACATAGGGATAAGCGTATCCCCAATTTTAAAAAAGCTTCTTGGGGGACATCGATGAATTACCAATTACGACGATGAAACACAACTGTTTAAAATCCCAATTTTCTATATGCCCGCAACTTTTACCGTTTATACAACTAAAATCATCCCCTACACCACATTTAATTGATTTTCGATAGGGTTAAGACTAAGTTTACCCTATCAAAATCAAAGTATAAACAATCCCTCAAAAAAAGGAATATTTTAACCCAAATTACGATGCTTTACGATACCTACGGAGAGGAATATCTAACCTTCCTCCAAGAACTGAACGAAATCCTAAGTCTGAACGAACTGGTAGAGTTGGACTATATGTGACCCAACAAAGCCTACTTATCCAAAACCAAATCTTATGGCAAATCAAAATCCGGACAACGCGGCCTATTTAAACTTCATTGAGAGTTTAAATGAAATCCTAAACGACTTCAACATCAATAAATTGAATTATTCTTAGTTGGTGAAATGTACCTATTATTTAAAAGCCCCATGCTTTGAATGCATGGGGCTTTTGGTTTTAAGTTTTTTTTGGTTATCCCAAATAGGCTTTTAACAACTTGCTTCTAGAATTGTGGCGAAGTTTGCGTATGGCCTTTTCCCGTATTTGCCTAACGCGTTCCCGGGTAAGGTCAAATGTCTGCCCTATTTCGGCCAAAGTCATGGACTGTTGGTCACCGATTCCGTAATAGAGTTTAACTACATCTGCCTCCCTTGGGGACAAGGTGTCCAAAGCACGATTGATTTCCGTATTCAAGGACTGCTGCATCAGGATTTTATCCGGTCTGGGAGATTCCCCGGAACGGAGTACATCGTATAAATTGGAGTCCTCCCCCTCGCGCAATGGTGCATCCATGGATACATGTCGGCCAGAATTCTTCATGGACTGCTTTACCTCGGTAACGGTCATTTCCAGTTCCTTGGCAATTTCTTCAGCAGAGGGTGGCCGTTCATGGGCCTGTTCCAAATAAGAGAACGTTTTTTTGATCTTATTTATGGATCCTATTTTGTTCAAGGGCAAGCGCACCACCCGGGACTGTTCCGCCAAAGCTTGTAAAATAGATTGGCGTATCCACCATACGGCATAGGAAATGAACTTAAATCCACGGGTCTCGTCAAAACGCTTGGCGGCTTTCACCAGACCAAGATTGCCCTCATTGATCAAATCGGGAAGTTTTAGCCCCTGGTTTTGGTATTGTTTGGCCACCGATACCACAAACCGCAGATTGGCGTTGGTCAATTTTTCCAGAGCGGCCTGGTCCCCTGCGCGGATACGCTGGGCCAGTTCTACCTCTTCGCTTGCGGTAATCAAATCGATCTTACTGATATCTTGCAAGTATTTGTCCAACGATTTGGATTCCCGGTTGGTCACTTGCTTGATAATCTTTAGCTGCCTCATATATGCTTTATGGATTTTGAAGTTCTACAAGTTCTCATTATACATCTTTATTGCGTCTTTTCCAAAGGGATAAATGGATTCTTATACAGATTTTATGAGAAGTTTGTGATTTGTTTTCGGTTTGATGGATAAATCTATGCCGTTGGACTATTTTTGAGCCCAAATTCTTTTAAAAGGCAAAAAAAAGACTCTTTTTAAACGTTTCTTGTATGGCCATAGTGATATTAAGACAGGATGATAAAATTGAAGAATGGAAATCCGCTTTGTCGGAAGCGGCACCTGATATTCCGATATACAGCTTCTTGGAAGAACATCCCAAAAAGGATATTACCATGGCTTTGGTTTGGAAGCATCCGCCTGGGGCGATCCAAGGGTATCCCAATTTAAAATGTATTTCGGGATCGGGCGCCGGCGTTGATTTTATCTTCGAAGATAAAAAAGCCCCCTTGCACTTGCCCATTACCCGCGTGGTAGACCTTGTTTTGGCCAAAGATATGTCCGAACATGTGATCGGGGTAATTTTTGCCTACTTAAAAAATCTGTACCGTTATAAAGTAGATCAGGCCAACGGTATCTGGCGACCCATTCCTTACAAACGTATTAATGAGTGCAAGGTGGGAGTTTTAGGTATGGGTGCGCTTGGTTCCGTTCTGGCCCGGGATTTGGTTTCCCTTCGGGCTACCGTTCATGGATGGTCCAACTCCCGTAAGACGTTGCAAGGGGTGACTTCTTTTGCAGGGGAGACGGAGTTGCACGAATTTTTAGCTCAATCTGAAATATTGGTGTGCCTGTTGCCCTTGACCCAAGAAACCTTTGGCATACTAAATAAACGTCTTTTTGAACAGCTCCCTAAGGGAGCCTTTGTCATCAATGTGGCACGTGGAGGACATTTAGTGGACGGAGACCTGTTGACCATGCTGGATAATGGGCATTTATCCGGTGCAGGCCTGGACGTATATCATAAGGAACCCTTACCTGCCGACCATCCTTTTTGGAGCCATCCCAAGATCTATATGACACCTCATTACGCCAGTGTGTCCGATACCCGTTCAGTGGTCCCCCAAATTTTGGAGAACTATAGGAGGCTACAGGCCGGGGAACCGCTCTTAAATCTGGTTTCCAAGGATAAAGGATACTAGCTCGCGTATTTTTCCAAATTCATGAAAATATATTTCTGCCAAGTATAAAATTCATTTAATTTTGCAAAATTGGGGTCGAATGATCGCGTCATTCCCCTTGCATTTTGTAACAATAGCTTTTATCTTTTTTGGCATTGGAAAACCAAACCGCGGAGAAAACGCTCTACGATTATCAAAAGGATGATCTAACTACTATTTTTAAGTATTTGGAGGAGTTCCCCGATGGTTCCAATCTGCTGTATCAATTGCCTACAGGAGGGGGGAAGACCGTGGTGTTTTCCGAAATAGCCCGTAGATACATCCTGCAGACCCGGAAGAAAGTGGTGGTCCTTACCCATAGGATAGAACTAAGCCAGCAAACCTCCAAGATGCTTACCGGTTTTGGGGTAAAAAACAAGATTATCAATAGCGAGGTAAAGGAATTCAACGATCAGGACGAGTACATGTGTTTTGTGGCCATGGTGGAGACCTTAAACAATCGGCTACAGGAAGAAAAGGTAGATATTAGGAACGTTGGCCTGGTAATCATAGATGAGGCCCATTACAATTCCTTCCGAAAGCTATTCAAGTATTTTGAGGAATCCTCTATTCTCGGGGTTACCGCCACACCCTTAAGTTCCAATATAAAACTCCCGATGAAGGATCACTATCAAAAATTGATCATCGGGGAGTCCATCGCCTCACTTATTAAAAAGAACTTTTTGGCCAAGGCCAATCTGTATAACTATGATGTAGGTCTTCAGAGCCTTAAGTTGGGTATTAGCGGTGACTATACCGTAAAATCCTCGGACGAACTTTATGGCAACCATAATATGCTCAGCAAATTGTTGAACGCCTATCAGGAAATCGCAAGGGGAACCAAGACCCTTATCTTTAACAATGGTATTAATACTTCAGTTTATGTGTACGAGACCTTTAAAAAGGCGGGTTACAACATAAGACATTTGGACAATAAGAACAATGCCGGGGAAAGGCGCGAGATTCTGGACTGGTTCTCCAATACCCCGGATGCCATTCTTACTTCGGTAAGTATTCTTACCACCGGCTTTGACGAGCCTACTGTGGAGACCATCATTCTTAATAGAGCTACGCGCTCCCTCACCCTGTATTTTCAAATGATTGGTAGAGGATCCAGGGTGCTGCCCAAAAAGAACGAATTTACCGTAGTAGATCTGGGCAACAATATTGCCCGGTTTGGCCCATGGGATTCCCCGATCGATTGGCAGGAAATTTTCCATTTCCCGGATTTTTACCTGGAAAACATCAAAAATGACGAGGAAATAGAGCGGGAGTTCATCTATGAAATGCCACCGGAGCTACGGGCAAAGTTTTCCAAATCCGATAATATAGAATTCGATATTAAGGAGGAATACAAAAAGGTTTTTGCAAAGGGACTTAAGTCCAAGACCGTTTTGGAGCTTAGCATAGAACAGCATGCCCAAATCTGTGTGGAGAATGCCGAAGATGTCTTTGATGCCCGTATCCTTGCCAAAGAACTCAAGGAAGAAATTGCCTATCGTGTACGCCAATATTCCTATTGCATTATGAACAATACCAAAAACTACAAAGAATGGTTGGAGGAGGATTATGAGCGAAAGCTGCGATCGAGTATTTCAAGAAGATTTGCGGCAAAAATGTAGGTAAGGAATACGAAGTACGAAAAACGAGGTACGAAGTTGGCAGTAGAATGCCGGGGACCTGCAAAGCGTTTCGAGCGATAGCGAGGCTCCTTGTAGGTCTAGTCTAAAAGGTACGAGGTACGAAACCCTTGGAAACCCAAACTCCAAACACTAAACTCCTACACTTATAAACCCATAAACAGCTAAACCCATAAACTTTTTTTGAACTTGATACTTGTACCCGAACTTTGAAAAAACTCTTCATCATTGGCCTCAATTGGCCAGAACCTTCCACAACGGCCGCGGGTAGCCGAATGCTCCAACTCCTTGAATTTTTCCTGGAAGAAGGGTACCGGATAACGTTTGGCAGCACTGCTAAAGAAACGGAATATGCCTTTGATTTGGAGGCTCAGGGCATTTCAAAGATAAATTTACTATTGAACGATTCCAGTTTTGATGCCTTTATTCAAGACCTGAATCCGGATACGGTGCTCTTTGATCGGTTTTTGACCGAGGAACAGTTTGGCTGGCGGGTAGTAAAAAACATACCGAACGCCTTGCGCATATTGGATACGGAGGACCTACATTCCCTGCGACAAGTCCGGGAAGATGCCTTTTCCGCCAACGCCCCATTTTCCACCTCCTTATGGATACGGGCCGATATCTCCAAAAGAGAAATGGCCAGTATATACCGATGCGATCTTTCGCTGATTATTTCCGATTATGAAATGCAATGGCTTATTGAGAAGGTTAAAGTGGACGCTTCTCTGTTGCTATATCTGCCATTTATGCTAGATCTTTTAACGGATAAGGATCAAGGCGAATGGATCGGTTTTGGCGAACGGCAGGACTTCATCACCTATGGCAATGGAAGGCATGCTCCCAATATGGATGCAATTCATTATCTAAAGACAGGGATTTGGCCTTTGATCCAGAAAAGGATGCCACAGGCCCGCTTACATATTTATGGGGCTTATTTGCCACAAAGCGTAAAACTATGGCATAATCCCAAAGCTGGATTCTTCGTTGCGGGCTGGGTACGAGATCTACAATCCAAAGTTGGCCAAGCTAGGGTAGTATTGGCACCATTGCGTTTCGGTGCGGGGATTAAGGGCAAATTGGTCATGGCCATGCAAAACGGAACCCCCAATGTAACTACGGCTATAGGGGCCGAAGGGATGCCCGGTCAACTACCTTGGAGTGGGGCCGTGGCCGTAAACGCTACTGATTTTGCAGAAAAGGCAGTAAACTTATACGAAGATGAAAAGAAGTGGGCCATCGCCCAAGAAAATGGCACACAAATCATAAACACTCGATATAATAAAAAGAGCTTGACAGCTAAATTTTCTAAAGTCTTGGAAAGCATTTCCAAAAACCGGGAAACCCATCGTCAAAAAAACTTTATCGGGCAAATGCTCTTGCATCATACTTTGGCCAGTACCCGATATATGGGTAAATGGATCGAGGAGAAAAATAAAAGGGGATAGAAAAGCGTTAGGATTGAGCGGTACGGTTTGAAAAAGAATCTAGACCGCTTCGCTGCTAGAGTCAAGAATCAAGACCTTTCCAATAAAAAACACTGCCATTGTCTCGGCATTTCCATTTTTTGAGGATATTAGGCTTTACGTTTAGGCGCAAAAAGGACTTGTAAGCCTATCAAAACGGATAGACCTCAGTACTGCGAAATTTAAAAAGTGCCCAGAACGGCCTTGGCCTTTCGTAATTCCGCTAAGTTTTTAACCCCTAATTGTACCATATTGTTCTTTAAGTCGTCCATAAGAATGCTTGCGGCATAGTCCGCCCCATATTTTCCCAAGGCGGCTACTCCCCAAATAAAGGGCCGGCCTATCATGACAAAATCCGCTCCTAGGTATAGGGCTCGCATCACGTCCAGGCCGGTACGGATACCCCCATCAAAAAGTACGGGCACTTTTCCTTGTACTTCCTCAACGATGGGAGGGAGGGCTTCCAAGGCACTGATGGCCCCATTAAATTGCCGTCCCCCATGGTTGGAGACATAAATGCCGTCCAAACCAATGGCCACGGCCTTAGCGGCGTCTTCTGGATGTAGGACGCCCTTAAGGACTACAGGCCCTTGCCAAGCTTCCTTTAATCGTTGGCAATAGTCCCAATCGAGCGTACCGCCCAGGCGGTTGCCGACAAAGCCGCTCATAAACCTCATATTGTTATTGTTGGTATAGTGCTCCACGGTACGCAATCGGGGCATTCCATGGATAAGGGTCTCCAGGGTCCAAGTGGGATGGGTAATGCCCTGCCACACCATTTCCAAGGTAATTTTAGGCGGAATGCCCAATCCCGCCCGCTTGCTGCGTTCCCGCCGGCTGGCCATGGGAACGTCAGCGGTGACCACCAGGGTATGCAGTCCGGAATCCTTGGCCCGCTGCAATAATGAATCGCATAGCCGTTGGTCCTTGGGAGGATACAGTTGAAACCAACCCATATTGCCCACCAGTGCCCCGACCGTCTCCGGGGTTTCCGTCGCCACGGTACTGAGACAATAGGGAAGTTGCATTCGTTGTGCGGTGGACGCCAGTTTAAGCTCTACCTTGGGCCACATAAGGCCGGTCAATCCTACCGGGGCCATACCAATAGGTGCAGCATAAGTGTTTCCAAAAAGGGTGGTTTCCGTTTCCGCCAATAGGGGACCTTTACAGAAATTGGGTACAAAGTTGACCTTTTGAAATGCCTCCCGATTTCGTTGTAACAAATGCTCGTCCCCCGTGCCACAGTCCAGATATTCCCAAGCTACTTTGGGGATTCTTTTTTTGGCCTTTTTGCCCAAGTCTTCCAAGGTAGGATAGGTGTTGGAAAACCGCTGCAATTGCTTTTCATATCCCATGGGATGAAAATACGGGAAATTGCTCGAAATCCATTTCTAACATACAAAAAGAAGGGGTAAGGAGTAGTAGATAAACGATATTCTATTTTCCTTTTTTAAATCGGTTATTTGACCCTTAACCGATTTGGCCATCAACAAAAAATAGGACTTTTTAAGTAATACGTATAAAATGCGCACATATTTATGTGTTGGGGCGATTTCAGCCAACACAAATCCCATTTGTTATCAATTGGTAACAGTAATCAGAATTAGAAAGAGTGTTCTCATAACTTTTATTAGTGAAATACGCGGTAAAACTATT
>JBCBSN010000007.1:0-40135 GCA_039819225.1 Bacteroidota bacterium
TTTTGGCCTGAAGAAATTGAAATGTATTTTAGAAATCAAAAACGTCCTCCACCACCTCCTTTAATTTTAAAAAGGGAAAGGGTGGAGTATTTCCATATTGAAACAAAACATATTGAAGTTTTTAAAAAGTCCGATATCAGGTTATTAGATGAAATAGATCCAACAAAAGAGCATCTAGTTTCCATTAGTTCCAATTTAGATTTTGAAACTTACTACTTGTTAAAATCAAAAGTCGACACATTAAGGAAACAGTTCAAGCACATGAAATTAAAGACCGAAATCAAATGAGTCGAATAAGGTAAATCCTTTTAAAGTAAAAAGGAACTCAACTAAATATTCCTCAACTCAAAAAATAGAACATATTTAAATAATCTATCTTTGAAAAGCACTCCCCTGCTACAAATGATTTAAATGATAAAGCATGAAACATTTAAAAAGTGTTTTGTTGGCGACCCTACTTTTGGCACTTATGGGTTGTAAACAAAAAGAAGCTCCAAAACCGGAATCAAAAAATGTACTGTTACAGGAATGGACAGGCCCTTATGGCGGTGTGCCCACCTTTGACCAGATGAAGGTCGAGGATGTAAAACCTGCCATTTTACAGGGTATAGAGCTGCACTTAGCAGAAATCAATGCCATTGCCAACAACTCGGAAGCCCCTAATTTTAAGAATACCATCGAAGAAATGGAACGTGCGGGCAAGGCCGTGGAACGAAGCTCTACATATTATGGCATCCTTAGTAGCAATCGATCCTCTCCGGAATTCAGGGCCGTACAGAAAGAACTGGCTCCTTTGTTTTCCGGGTACCAATCCAAGATTACACAAAATGAAAAACTGTTTCAACGCATCAAAACCGTATATGAAGCTTCTTTGAAAAATCCGCTTCCTGCGGAACAGCAACGTGTTGTGGAGCTTACCTACACCCGCTTTGCCATGAATGGCGCAGCATTGGATGCCGAAAAAAAGGAACGGTATGCCGCTATCAATAAAGAGCTCTCCAGTCTATACACCCAATTTTCGAACAACGTCCTTCATGACGAGGAGAACTACGTAACCTATCTGGAAAAAGATCAACTCGGAGGCCTGCCGGACGGATTCATTGCCTCCGCGGCTCGGATGGCCACGGAAAAGGAACAGGGGGGCAAATATGCTATCACCAACACCCGGTCTTCCATGGATCCCTTCCTTACCTTTTCCACGGAGCGGGAACTACGCAAGCAGGTATGGACCAATTATTATTCCCGTGGGGACAATGGGGATGCCTATGATAACAAGGATGTCATTGCAAAAATCCTGAAATTGCGCAGGGAGCGGGTACAACTGTTAGGCCATAAAAATTATGCGGAATGGCGGTTACAGGACCGTATGGCCAAGACCCCGGAAAACGCCATGGAGTTGATGGAAGCCGTTTGGCCGGCCGCCATTGCACGGGTAGCGGAAGAGGTGGCCGATATGCAGGCCGTAGCGGACGCCAATGGAGACAACATAACCATAGCCCCTTGGGATTATCGCTTTTATGCCGAAAAAGTCCGCAAAAAGAAATATGACCTCGATTCAGATGAAATAAAGCAGTACCTACAGTTGGACAAGCTTACCGAGGCCATGCATTATGTAGCAGGTGAGTTGTTCAATTACAACTTTACCCCTGTCCCAAAGGGTTCGGTCCCCGTATTTCATGAAGATGTAACCGTTTGGGAGGTAACGGACAAGGCCAGCGGAGAACATATTGGCCTTTGGTATTTAGATCCCTTTGCCCGGGAAGGAAAACGTTCCGGGGCATGGGCCACTACCTATAGAAGCCATTCCACTTTTGATGGAAAACGAAATGTGTTGGCTTCCAACAACTCCAATTTTGTAAAACCGGCCCCAGGGGAAGCGATACTGGTCTCTTGGGACGATGCCATTACCTTTTTCCATGAGTTTGGGCACGCTCTACATTTCTTTTCTTCCGAGGTTGGCTATCCTACCTTGAACAATGGGGTTCGGGATTATATAGAATTACAATCCCAGTTGCTGGAGCGTTGGCTCTCCACGGAAAAGGTAATCCATACCTACCTAGTGCATCAGGAAACCGGGGAGCCCATGCCGGCCGAACTTATAGAAAAGATACAAAAGGCCGCTACCTTTAATCAAGGTTTTGCCACCACGGAATATTTGGCCTCGGCCCTAATGGATATGCACCTGCATTTGGCAAATCCTGAAAACATAGATATAGCGGCTTTTGAAAAAGAAACCCTGGCCGAACTTAGGATGCCCAAGGAACTGCCCATGCGTCACCGAACGCCCCATTTTGGCCATGTGTTCTCCGGGGAGGGTTATGCCACGGCCTATTATGGGTATATGTGGGCCGATGTGTTGACTTCGGATGCCGCGGAGGCCTTTGCAGAGGCCCCAGGCGGATTTTATGATACCGAAATGGCGACCAAGTTGGTAAAATACCTGTTTGCTCCAAGGAACGCCATAGATCCTGCCGAAGCCTATCGTTTGTTCCGAGGCCGCGATGCTAAAATCGATGCGTTGATGCGGGGCAGGGGCTTTCCGGTAGATAAGGGATAGTTTTTGTTGTTCGAAATCCTACCAAGTGCCTTTAAAAAATAGTCCTGCCTTGTTTATATGCTATTGACCTATAAATAATTGTATTTTTGATAGTGTCAAATGATACTATCATTATGAAGCCTCCCTATGAAGTAAATCCTGAAATTTTACGATTAATAAGCCAGATTTCGGAGAAAATTGGAATGGCAAAGGCCAACTATGCCCATAAGCCATCTCCCGAACTAAGAAAGCGGAACAGAATACAAACCATACATGCATCCTTACAGATCGAAGGAAACACGTTAACGGAAGAACAAATAACGGCGCTTCTTGACAAGAAAAGGGTTATTGGGCCAAAAAAAGATGTTACAGAAGTCCTCAATGCCATTGAAGTCTACCAAAACGTGGAGCGGTATTCCCCTAAGAAGGAAGAATCTTTTTTATTGGCGCATCAACAATTGATGAAGAATCTTGTCAAACATGCCGGAACATACAGAAAGCAAAGTGTTGGCATTGTAAAAGGCTCACAGGTAGCCCATGTAGCCCCTTCCTTTAAAAATGTACCCTATTTAATGAAAGACCTTTTTTCGTATTTAAAAGAATCCCGGGAAATCACCTTGATCAAAAGTTGTGTTTTTCACTATGAAATGGAATTTATTCACCCCTTTTCTGACGGAAATGGGCGTATGGGTCGGTTATGGCAAACCTTAATCTTAATGGAAGAATATCCCGTTTTCCAGTTTCTACCCCTTGAAACCAATATAAGCAAAGACCAAGAGTCCTATTACAAAGCATTGGCACAAAGTGACCAAGTTGGAAAATCGACCCCTTTTATTGAATATATGCTCCATGTCATAGACCTGGCCCTTGGGAAAATTTTGGATTTCAATAACAGAACACTGAGTCAAAGAGACAGACTTGACCATTTCATTTCCCTCGGACTCCTTGAGTTTTCAAGAAAGGACTATATGGATGTTTTCAAGAACATTTCATCGGCCACCGCCAGTAGAGACCTAAAAAATGGGGTGCAGCTCAATTTATTCTATAAAATCGGGACCAAAAACAAGACCATATATAGGTTGGAACAATCCTTCAAAAAAAATTCCAATTCGTTCTGATCCTCTCCCTGAAAAACATCCTATTTCCTTAAAAGAACAAACCGCGTTTCATAGTGTTCTATAAGGGTAGGTTTAGTCAATTCTTGTTTTTCCTCACCAAGCACATTTACCTCAAAGGCCCGGGAAGTCCCGGTTTGTTGTAGCAAGTCCGGGACATCCAAAATGGCATGGTCTCCCTCCGTTTCGCGCAGATGAAGGATAACTCCATCGCCAGAAGCAGTAGGCCGGGCATTGACCAGTAACAAATTGGGCTGGTCCAAATCCATTAGGGAACGGGAAACGACTTTGTCGTTTATAGTTGAAGTTCCTGCGGGGATTACACGGGCCAACAAGGGTACTTTATTGTTCCATCCAAAGCGGGTGGCGAAAGAAATGGAACGGTCCGGGGAGGAAGTAAGATGATAGCGCCATTTCATTTCACCTTCCTGGCTTGCCCTAAAATTGGTAGTCCAATAATTATTGAGCACCCAAGAGTAGATATGAGGCTTTTTGGGTTGATGGGTGTAGTAAAACCGTCCTGTATTAATGTCCCCGAACTGCACAAGCGGCACATCGGTGCTACTGAAAAGAATCTGTGCCCCATCCCCCTTTACCGCGGCAAAGTTCTGTACCACATTCCAGTCTGCAGAGGTTCCCTCCAACTGATTGATTCCTGGATATACGGTGCCTCCTTGGACATCAAAGGCCAATTGGTCATTGTTGCCGAGTTGAAATGGAAAGGCTACAAAGACCCCTTCCGGCGAGGTAACCGGGAGTTTTACCATACTATAGGCCAATTCTACCTTTTTTACGGTATGGTACAGGCGTATCTCCAAGGTTACTCCCCTGGAATCGGCACATTCGGCTATCTTACCATTGACCGTTATACTGCTCCACAAAGGGGTCTCGGTTACCTCGGAAACGGTAATGTCCGAAAGGCCTGTAATCTTCTTTTTAATGGGCACGTATACCGTATCCCTATTATCATTGGTAAGACGTTCCATAGCCTGCCGGTTATCCGGTCGTTCATAGATAAACTCCCCCAATTGCATTTCGCTGGTAGAGTCCAACAATTCCCTTTTTAGCTCCTTATCAAACAGATTGGAAATTGTTCCCTTTTTGGGGTTTATCGCTATCCTAAAATATTCGTTTTCCAATACGGATTTTGCCACCTCTTTAGACCGGGACACTGATTCTTTTTCACTTTCCTCCACAAGTATTCGAAAAGTGGTATAGCCCATAGGCGGGATATCCCGTGCCCAAATGGCCCACAAACTACCATCGCTTCGGCTAGAAATGAGCTGCGCCGGTATGGATTGGCCGTTTTGGTCCGTTATACGAAACGTACGATTCAGGGGCAGGATTTCGTGGTCTATATAAACCTCTACCTTACTTGAACGCTTCCAGTTCAAGGTGTTAAAAACGGCTATGGTGGGCACACTGGCTTTGGGAATATGTTGTTGCAACATCCCTAGGGTCTTTTCCTGAATTAAGCTAGATTCCTTGAACGCGGTCCAGGCATAGGCAGACTTTTGCCCCCATTGAATAACGGCATTTTCAGAAAAGGGATCGGTAATGCTCTCCGCCGCCCCAAAGGTATGCTCGTCATAGAACAACAGTTCATCATAAGCCTTCAGAATATCTTTATCCATATCCTTAGGCAGTTTTGATCCCATGAGTTGGGCCATGGAGAGCATCCCCATATTGGCGATCATATGGGCATGTGTATTCCGGGCCACTTTGGTCTCGTTAAAAGCCGACCCAAATCCGTCCGTCCACCAATCGGGCCATGCCACTTTTTTCACGGGTAGTGTCCCGCTTTCATTCTTATCCAGGAACACCATGAACTCACTGGCCAGGGAGAGCTTTAATTTAGGCCATTCGTACTTTGCGTTCCATTCCTTTACAATATCGCAGGCAGCCGTGGAGGGTGGGGAATTATCCGTAATGTATCCCGAAAACTGAAACGCCGTCCGGTCATAGGGATATCCCTTTTCTTCCAGCTCCTTCAGATAATTGGAAAGGTTGGACCGAAACTGATCCATTTCCCCAGAGGTAAGGCTTAAGGCATTGCCGTGCATATAGTGTTCGCTCCTATAGGCAAGCAAACGATTCCCGGAGTCGGATTCCCACCAAAAAGAGGTAGGCTTGTCAAAGGGTACCTGGGCCCTATGCCCGTGTTGCCCCATGGTGAGGTATTTTACCCCGGTATCCTTGTACAAATCTATCATGCACCAACCAATGCCATTCACGTCGTTTTGCATGGCCGTATTCACATCTATTCCCCTTTCCTTAAAATGGTTAAGGGTTTGGGTCTGAATGGCCAAAGCTGTCTCATCGATTATTTCGGAAAAATTGAAAAACATGCCGGTCACCTCTATGCGCCCTTCCTTGATACGTTGTAATAGCCTATCTATTTGGGGGGTCGGCCTACTCTTTAAATATTCCCGTACGGTCCAAGACGCTTCGCAGGTCCACCTAAACTTGGACTCATCCGGATAGTGGTCTGTCTGGTCACAATAGTCCAGGGCATAATCGATAAACCGGAGGTGCTCTGCCAAGATTTCCGTTTGTGACCGAGTGTACCCAATATCCGTATGACTGTGCTGCACTAGGTGTACCGTCCATTCCTTAATGGGTTCCACCATGAAACTGGTGCTGCGGGTTTCCTTGCCAATACGCACTTCAGCCGCTATATTGGTGGGACGATTTACCTGTGGCACCAGAAAATCTACTTCGCTAAATCCGGAATTAAGGAAAAAACGTTTTGTTATGCCATCCGGGGTTTTTATGCTTGCCTCGGCCGGTTCCTTTAAGTGCATGAATTCAAAACGGACCGTATGAAAAAGTTTTCCTTCCTTTTTGGACACCGTTTTTAATTGATGGGCCTTGAATCCTTCCTTTAAGGACCGTTTAAAAGTCATATACCAGGCGTTGCTTTCATTGTCCACCCCATCCACTTTAAGGGTAACCGCCTTTCCAAGAGTGATGAGCTTAATGGGAATCGTTAAAATTGCAGTTCCCATCTGATCCCTGTTTTTATCGATCATGGATCTGTTAAACGTCAAGCTGGTCCCGTCCAGTCCCTCAATGCTTTGTACGACCTCTTCGTTTGAGGGGCTGGAGAAGGTCAATACCTTACTATCATTAACAAATAGATCAAAATCCTGGCTGGGAGACCCCGCCCCAATGCCATAGGACCAGATAAACGAAGCCGTTTTTTGTTGGTATGAGTTGGGGATTGCTTCGGTTTCCCAGACAATAGGTTCAAAATCTTCCCGTGCACGGACCAAAAGACATTTTTCACGATAGGAAAAGGGGGAATGATAGGTGAAGTTGGTACCACTTACCACATTTTTAAAGCCTATAAAATAATCCTCTTGGGTATAAACATTCTGAGTCAACAACAGTATTAACAAAAGAAAAGAAATGTCATGTGTTCTCATAGGTAGAAGATCTTTACCGTGTCCATAAAATCAATTCAATACATATCCGATCAATCGGCTTTGGGGAATGCTCTTTCCAAACCCCAATCGGTATTGGGTTTCGGTCCCATTTCCAAGACCAGCTCCCCACCCTCCATGATAGCACTATGATGTAACTGACTGGAATTATGAGGTTTCCCATTTAAGGTAGCGGCTTGTATAAAAGCATTTTCCCTAGAGTTGTTATTAGTAAGGATGGTGAACACCTTACCGTTGCCTACATCAATTTGTACTTTGTTCAAAATTGGGCTACAAAGCTCATAATAGGGGGTTCCGGGCAGGGCAGGATAAAACCCCATGGCCCCAAAAACATACCAGGAAGACACCTGTCCACAGTCATCATTGCCCGGTAAGCCGCCCACATCGTTAAAGAAGTATTTGTCCAGCATATTGCGCACTACTTTTTGGGTCTTCCAAGGGACGCCTAGGCTATTGTACATATATGGGGCATGCATGGAAAATTCATCTCCTACATAATACATGTCCTTCTTGAAAAAATCATCCAAATAGGCAATAAGCTCGTCATTACCCCCCATAAAATTGGATAACCCTGGAATATCATGCGGAACCAACAAAGTGTGGTTTCTGTAATACACCTCTGTATCATGGTCGGTTCCCTGTGCCCAAACACTAATACTCTTATCAAAAGGGGCGAGCCAGTCCCCATTCAGTTTCTTGCCACGAACCAAACCTGTTTCCGTATCCAGAACATTGAGGTAGCGCTTGGAACGTTTCATAAAATCGGTATACTCCGCATCCTTGCCCAAGGCTTTTGCCATTTGGGCAATACAGTAATCATCATAGGAAAACTCCAAGGTCCTTGCCACGGGTTCGCCATAAAATCCAAAAACATCGGCTGGCACATAGCCAATTTCATTAAAATACTCGATTCCGACCCTACCCGAAAAGCCCCGGTTTCCCTTTTCCGTTGCATTTTTTAACATGGCTTTAAAGGCCAATTCCGTGTCAAAACCACGAATCCCTTTTACGTAAGCATCGGCAATAACGGCATCCCCATGGGTACCCATCATAATACTACGGTACCACGGATTGGGCCATTTAGGAATCCAGCCCCCTTCTTTGTAAGCATTGAGCATTCCATTGATTATGTCGGTAGTCTCCTGAGGTTTCAAGATAACCCATAAAGGATGTAAAGAGCGAAAGGTATCCCAAAGAGATAAGTCGGTGTACATTTGCCCTCCCTCATGTACTTTATAATCGAAGGGGCTAAAATATCTACCACCTTCATTGAGGTTACGAGGATTCACAAAACATTTGATAAGAGCCGTATAGAAAATGGATTTATCCGTTTCGCTACCTTCTACCTGTATCTTATTGAGCTCCTTTTCCCAAACTCCGTTACCTTCAGCTAGCGCCTTGTCAAAATCAAAATGGGGATACTCTTCTTCCATATTGGCACGGGCCTGAGCTAAATCAATCAAAGAAGTACCCACCTTCATCTTTACTTTTTCCCCATCTTTAGTGGCGAAGGTTACATAAACAGCTTTGCCATCTGCTCCCTGAAGTGCCATTTTAGGGTCCAGTTCCAAATCCAAGGGTTCAGGTTCCGCGCATCTTAGGTGCATCTCCGTTGTACTGGAACCATCGTAGTATTCGATGCGTAATCTGTATTTCTGCCCCTTGGTAAGGTTTACTATGTGCGTATTGGTCCCTGTTGCCCTATACATCCATTGGTCGATTACCCTGTTATCGTCTATATACATTCGGGTACCGTCCTTGGTGGTCAATTCAAAAGTATGCTTCCCCGTATGCCTGGGGATAAACGTAGCCGTATAGACCGTGGAAAAAAAATCGTCTTTAACGCCCTCTGCCGGTGCCTTTAACCAATTGTAGTTTAATTCAGTATAATTCACGAATACACTAGGCTCTCCCTCCAGTTTGTCATTGTCATAATACGCCGCTTTAAAGCCATCCGGAACCAACTTTTCATCTACTACATTAGGCAAGAGATCTACATTATACGTTTCAAATTCTTTATCAAACTTGGCCACGAAATGGTTTCTAAAATGGCCGGCGATAACTGTATATCCTTCAATTTCATTTTTTTCGGGAATTACCCTATAAAAACCTGGAACATACACCCCATCAAACACCACTGATGCCGATTGGGATTCCGGAAAAGTGAACTGAAAAAACGCTGTTTTAGAGGCGGCTGTCAATTCTGCCTTTATATCGTAATCGTCCAATTCTACAGCGTAATAGTGCGGTTTGGCCACCTCACTATCGTGACTGAATTTAGAAGCACGGACATCCGCATCAACTCTTACATCGCCAATCATAGGCATGATGGACATAGGCCCCCAATCACCTACCACTGCACCGTTGGGATACCGTGTCCCTCGAAATCCCTGAATCCTATTTTGGTCGTACCAATAGGGTACGGGAACGGTAATTACACGTTCGGTCCATCTTGCCGTTTGCGGTGTCCAATGGGTCAAGGCCGAAGGATTGCCAACTATGGGTGATACGTACCCCATGGGCTCTTCTACCTCGGTTACGGTAATATCCGCAATACTGGGAGCTGTCCCTATACGGGTGTCCACATAACCCAAATACCCTGAATTTAATGGCGTTTTACTTTCGTCCTTGCTTTTCCCGCAACTTGCGGCAACAATGATGGTTACTACAACTAAAACTTTTCTCCTAAACCTAACCCTTATGTTATTCTGCTTTTTCAATACTGATGATATTATTTGAAATCAAGGCCTTTATAGCTTCTTCATCATAGCCGATCTCGGTCAAAATTTCGGCTCCATGCTCTCCAATAAGCGGAGATGGCCGTTTAACTTGCCCGGGAGTCTCGCTCATTTTAAAGGGAATATTGGTCACTTTTACTTTGCCTGCTTTGGGATGTTCCACTTCTACGAAGGTCTTGTTATAAATGACCTGGGGGTCTTTTTCCACATCTTCTTGGTCATTGACCTTGGCCACCCAAAGATCCAATGCCAACATGATGTCTAGCCATTCCTCAGTAGTTTTGGTAACCGTGATAGCCTCTATGATGCCATGGATCTTGTCCCTATCATCAAAAAGGATTTGTGGGTCGTTATACCGCATTAGGGATTCATCCCCCAAAGCTTCCACCAATTTGGGCCAGGGACTCATAGCAATGGTCAAATAGCCATTACTAGTCTTGTACATGCCAAAGGGAGCAGGGTTGCCTGGATGTCCGATCTTGGATTCCGGACGATGAAAAGTCTGCCCCAAATTTTGAATAGTGAAATAATCTTGCATTTGAAAGGCAATGGCCGAAGACAATAGGTTGGTCTTGATTTCCTGACCTTTTCCGGTCTTTTCGCGATAATACAACGCGGCCAGAATAGCATATACGGAGTTAAGGCCATTTACCTGATCGCAGAGTGCGGTTCCTATGGCCACAGGGCCATCGGAATTCTTGCCACTTGTCATTATGGCGCCGCTTACACTCTGGACCAAGAGATCCTGCCCGGGCCGGGTAAGATAGGGGCCATCATGTCCCCAACCGCTGGCTGAACAATAAATGATGCCGGGATTGATTTTTTTAAGGTCTTCATACCCATAACCCAAACGCGCCATGACCCCTGGGCGAAAGTTCTCTACAATAACATCCACCTCCTTAGCAAGCTTATGGATGATTTCCTGGCCCTGCACAGATTTTATGTCAATGGCCAAAGACCGTTTGTTCCGGTTCCATGCCATAAAGCAGGGTGATTCGTCCCCGGCAATCCATTGATTAAAAAAAGTCATTCCCCGATAAATATCACCGCTTCCATTTCTTTCCACTTTAATGACATCGGCCCCAAGGTCCCCCATCATTTGGGTGGCAAAAGGGCCTTGTAGTAGCTGTGAAAAGTCCAATACCCTTACTCCTTCCAATGCTTGTTGCATACTCCGTTATTTTTTTGTTCTTTACATACCTAGCCTATTCTATTTTGATTCTATGGGAATATGGTCAAGGGGGATAGTATTCCATTTTATATTTTGATTTTCGGAACGGTCTTTTTCAACAGAAGATTGGCAACCGTTTGCAATTTATGACAATGCGCTTTCACAGTCAATGGCCCAAGTCCCAAAGTGCATGCATTTTTTGAACAAAAAAGCCCGTCCTGAAATATCATGACGGGCTTCTAATTAGTTTATAGGGATATTTAGTTCCCTATTGTTCCTTCACCGAACACTTCAATAGCGGATAGCTTAGGTTTGTCCACTGGAGCCTCTAAGTTAATGGTCAATTCACCATCTGTAACCTCTATATCATACATACGGGTACCCGCACTAGCCGCTCCATGCTCTTTAAAAAGATCGTATCCCGAAAAGACCTGGGTGTCCTCAATTCCTATATTGAAAATTCTACTGCCTATTCCACCTTCCCTCATTTCGGGATTTTCAACACCCCAAAAGATTTCCGCAAAGTAGAGCTTTACGGTATAGGTTCCATTTGATATTGGAATATTGTAGGCAATTGGCCCTCTAATATTCTCATTATCCGTAATTCTTTCTGTAAGGTATATGGCATCCATATCGGTATTGGCGATTTCAGTCACGAACGGATTTGTGTACGCCTCGGTACCCTCACCAAAATATTGATCTTCTAAAAAGGTGATATCGCCAAAAGTCACCTCTGGGCCCCCACTATTGATTCTTAGGATTGACGGTCCAAGCTCCTCGGTTGATTGCTCAGCTTCTTGGGCAGGATTTGATTCGTCCGGGTTAAAAACAACCAAAACTGTGTTAGTAATTGCTGTATTGTCCAATGCTCCCGAAACTGTAACGGTCTCATCCACCATATTGGAAGCGGTAGCTGTGTAAGTACCGTTGCCGTTATCGGTTACTTCTGAGATTATTGCAGAACCTGTGGCTTCTAAAGTAACGGTGCCACTGCTAGTGGTCATCGGGTTACCGTTGGTATCCGCAATTTTTACCGTTATTGTTACGCTCGAAGTTCCGTTCATGTTTGTCTCCTCCCCTGCTTCTAAAACAGTATTCCCGTTCGTGGGATCCGGTACCGGGTCAGGGTCAGGGTCAGGATCAGGTGTCATATCAACTGGGGGAGTGCCCCCATCATCACTGCTACAGGCAATTGGGATGAACACTAGTGCGCTTAACATCCCAATAAGCATTAATCTGGTAATCAAGTAAATTTTCATAGAACTATTTTTAAAGGCCGGGAACTAATCCCGTTATTTGCGAGATCAAAAATATCGAACCATTGCACATTTGACAACAAAATGCTAGTGTTTTCGATAAATTACAGCAGTAAAAGGGTTGAAAGTTCATTTTCCAAATTTTGACCTTAAAACGAAGCTTTTGCTCAAGAAACAGGCCATTCCGGTTTCATACCATAAAGAAGGGCGATTCGTTCCCGTACATCAAAAGAAGTTATCTCCCAATAAATATCACTTCTCCCGTTCCTTTCTATCTTAACGACATCGGCCTCTAAATCCCCATCATCTGGGTGGCAAAAGGGCCTTGTAATAGCTTTGAAAAGTCCAATACTCTTACCCTTCCAATACTTGTTGCATATCTATTCTTTTGTTTTTTCTACATACCTAGGTAGACTGGTGAGTCCGCCATCTACTTTAATATCTTCCCCTGTAAGGAATCGAGATTCGTCAGAAGCCAAAAAAACGGCCGTCATGGCGACTTCCTCGGCCTCACCCATTCTCAGCATAGCGGCCTGTAGGATACTGGCTTCCAAAAACGATTCCCCCTCCTGCGCTATTCTATTTTGGTTTAGTGGGGTAAGGATGGCTCCTGGGGAAATGGTATTAAAACGAATGTTTTGGTGCCCAAACTGTCCGGCCAATTGATTGCTCATGGCAACCAGTCCCCCCTTGGCGGCGGCATAGGCGGTCCAATTATCCCAGCTTCTAAATGCTTGTACGGAGGAAAGGGTAATTACGCTACCTCCACCCTGTTGGACCATATGGGGCAAGGTGTACTTTATGCCCCTAAATACACTTTTAAGGTTGATGTTCATCAAATGATCCCAATCCGTTTCGGACATTTCACGGATATCGCAGGAAATCCCTACTGCCGCATTATTGACCAGAACATCGATCCGACCAAAATCGGCCACGCTTCGGGCCACTACATGTTGTACATCTTTGGTAATCCCTACGTCACAAGCGTAGCTCTTTGCCTGAGCTCGGGCATTCCTTAGTTTTTTGGCCTCCTTATCACATTTTTCCACATTTATGTCGCACATCGCCACCAATGCCCCTTGTTGGGCAAAGGCTTTGCTAATAGCGAGTCCTATCCCGTCCGCAGCACCTGTTACCAGGGCCACTTTTCCTTTTAATCTATCCATGCTACTTTTTTGTCAACCAATAATTTTCGATTTCTTCCAAGGTCTTTCCCTTCGTTTCCGGCAGTACCCTTACCGCAAGATAAATGGCAGGAACCATACAAGAGGCAAAGAACCAAAATGTGCCGTGGGGTCTAAGGTTTTCCAAAAGCCAAGGTGTCATCTGCCCCACAAAGGTAGTGCCCACCCATACCGCCATGGTGGCGATGGACATGGCCGCACCCCGAATTTTCAAAGGATATATCTCCGACAACAATACCCAAAGGACAGGGCCGAAGGAAAAGGCAAAACAGGCAATAAAAGTGAGGATAAAGGTCATCAAAACATAGGTGTTATCTACTTCAAAGTAGAACAATAGGCCAACCACCACCAGGGATATCGTAATCCCCACAATACCGTAGGTGAGCAAGGGTTTTCTACCCAAATCATCGATTTTCCAAAGTGCCACAAAGGTAAACAGCACGTTTACGATGCCTATAATTACTTGGCCACCAAGGGCTTCTCCCAACTGTAGCCCCCCTTCCTCAAGAATTTTGGGGCCATAATAAATAATGGCGTTAATACCACTGATCTGACTTAACACGGCCAAGGAAACGCCAATGATCATGGCCAATTTGAAGGGTCCCGAAAGGATGGTCCCAATACCCGCAGATTCCTTTGAAAGGATGGTCTCCACATTTTCAATTTCGGTATCGGCTTCCTTTTCTCCAACAAAACGAAGCAGTATTCCTTTGGCCTCCTCCTTTTTTCCTTTCATCGTCAACCAACGTGGGCTTTTAGGTATTAGGAAAAGTAGGCCAAGAAAGATAAGGGCCGGTATGGTCTCACTGCCAAGCATGGAGCGCCAAACCTCGGAGACAAAAATCTTTTTGGTCATTCCAGAGGCGGCGGATAACCCTTTGGATCCGGACAAATTTAACAAATAGGCATTGGCAAAATAAGCAACCAGGATCCCAAGGGTAATCGCCAGTTGGTATAAGGCCACTAGTTTTCCCCTACTCTTGGCCGGAGCAATCTCCGATATGTACAACGGGGACAACATAGAAGCTATCCCTACCCCAATACCCCCAAGGACCCGGTAAACGACCAGACCATTGAAAGACCTTGATAGGGCACAGCCGATCGCTGAAAGAGCAAAGAAAAGCCCAGACGTAATCAGTACATTCTTTCGCCCGTATTTATCGCTCAAAACACCTGCCACGGATACCCCCAGTATTGTTCCTACAAGAGCGGAACTCACGTACCAGCCTTCCATTACCGTGCTTAGGTCAAATTGTGTTTTTACAAAACCGATAGTACCTGAAATTATGGCCGTATCATAGCCGAACAAAAAACCGCCAAGTGCGGCGATCAAGGCAAGTAAGGTAACATTGTGTTTCATAGCGAGGTCGGTTTAATGGCCCTTTGGATACTCATTTTCGATAAGGAGCGAATTAGGTTATTCCAATAGCGAAATAGCCGCCCTCATATACCCCATTGCATAGGCCATCCCTGCATGCCAAGGAGCGTCGCAGGTCATTCGCGGGGTATGGTCGGGAATCAATACCCCTTCAAAATTGTTTTTCTTTAGAATCCGCAGAATCCCGAACATATCAATCTCACCTTCATCTACAAAAACTTCTTTGTAATGCGGCACCTTGCCCACAATATTTCTAAAGTGGATATAACTGATTTTGCCCTGCTGGCTATATGCATCAGTGGCCTCATATACGTTTCCCTCGGTCATTTCGGCAATAGAACCCAAGCAAAACTCCAAGGTATTGGATGGGCTGGGGGCCATATCGATTAGCTTTTGGTACATCCCCGGTTGGTATACCAATCGTGGGGTATCCCGTACATAGGGCATTGGAGGATCATCGGGATGGGCTGCCATTTTAACCCCAACCTCCTCGGCAACTGGAATAATCTCATCCAAAAAAAATCTGAGCCTTTCCCAGAGCTCTTCATGGTCAATTTTAGGCAACGTGCCTTCCGGAGCGTTTTCGTCATATATCATATTCCAGACCATTCCATTGGGGATGGGGGTATTGTCCCCGCCTTCCATCCCAACGGAAACCGCTTCCCCTCGGGCATACGTACCCTGGGTCCTTGCGGCCACTCCGGCCAAGGAAAAGTTATAGCCAAAGACAGGGATTCCGGCCTTTCCCACATGGCGTATCAACTGCTTTAGGTTCTCCATCTGGGCTGCTTTCCGAGGACCGTCCAACAGGATATCGTACCAATGGGCAGGATCAAAATTCTCAATGGCCTCCAATTCCAGCCCATGATCGTTGATGTCTTTCTTAATGGCCGCCAACTCTTCATAAGACCAGATCACATTTGGGTTTCCAGCTTTGCCCCAACCTTGATGCCCTCCAATAGGTTGGTCTGCGGTATCTTTGTTATGTCCAAAATAATCCACCATATGGATAACCAAATGAGTCGCACCACATTGCTTGGCAAAATTGTAATGTTCCGTGTTGAGCATATGCCTGTATAACCCAAATCCTAGTTTCATACTCCGTTGTCTTTTATTCCCGACCTGTTTAAACTATTCTATTCCTTGATCACAAACCTTGAAAAATCACTTTTCCCGATTTGATTGCAAAAAAGCGTTGAAGGCATCCAGGGCAGATGACGTAGTTGCTGCGTTTGCCTTCCCTAAAAACGTATACCAGGCCACCCCTGGTAAGTTTTCTCCCTTTCTCATGGCGGTATTGAAAATTAACATTGCATTCTTTTCCAAAAATAGTGCATACACTTTTCTTGGGGCGTATTGATTAAGCACTCCTAAATGCCGCATAAAGATTCCCTTGAATTGTTCCGCATCACTGTTGCATTGATCTGGGTCGCAATTAAGTTCTTTTAAGATACCATTTTCCGTGACCATTTGGGCGATGGTGGCCTCTGCCAATCTGTGGGCACTTGCTATATAGTGCCCATCTCCTGTAATCTTGTATAAATTGAGCAGGCCGGACAATGCCACACCTTGGTTATAGGTCCAAACGTTCTTTGCCAAGTAACATTCCCCATCGGTATTTCTAACCCCATCTTGGATTAAGCCCAATTCATTGATCAAATGGGAATCCTCCATCCACTGCCATATATCCAAAGCCCATTTTAAACAACTTCTGCCGTTGATATCCCCTGTTTTCTCCAGGTGCAATCGTGTTGCCAAGGTCAAGGCCAGGACATTGCTAATGGTCCCTTTATAGGAAAGTCCTTTTTTCCAATACACTCCCCCTCCGCATTCATCGTTCCATCCGGTGGTAATATCCTTAAAAATAATCCTCGCCATTTCCAAGTACCGCATATCACCGGTCCATTCCCAGGCATCTAGCCATGCAAGGGCCCACCAACCCTCATCATCATAATAATCGTTGATATAATTCTTGCATATCCAAGCTTCTTTACCATCCTGTGCTGGAACTTCAAACTCTTTTGTTTTCTCAAAACAATCCGCAATTAGTTCCTTTAAGGATTCGTCATTGCTATACCGACCATATTCTATGAGTGCCGTTAACACATTGGCCCCGTTCCACCAAGAAGTGGTTTCCCATAAACCGGAATCCTCGTTATACCAAGCATGAAGCCCTTTAACCAAAGTCTTTGCGGCCTTTTCCCCAGTGGCCCTAGTCGCTTTGTCTTTGTCCACATTTGAACGGCATCCCAAGTGCATACTTAAAAACAAGACCCCCAACACGATTATTCCCGTTTTTTGTCTTTCCATTTAGTTCAAATCAACGGGATTCCCTATTCCGAAATGCCTTAATCTCTTCTTCCGTATAGCCGCAATACGTTTTCAATATATTATCGGCATCCTCATTTAGCTGGGGGGCCGATTTATATATTTTCTGGGGCGTTTCGCTAAACGTTACCGGAAAGCCCGTGGTTTTGACCTTCCCCAGGGTGGGATGATCCATTTCAATAATCATTTCATTATGTTTGATCTGCGGGTCGTTCACCATTTCGTCAAAAGTATTTACCTGGGAGCACCAAATATCTTCCCGTAAAAGGATAGCAAGCCATTCCTCCGTCGTCTTGGTTTTAAATACAGCATCAAAATCCCGGCGTATTTCATCCCGTCCTTCAATGATGTTATTGGAGGCATATTCTTCCCAATCGTAAGCTTCCAATCCGATTACTTTTGCAAGCTGCCGTACCGAATTCATCCCAATGGCAATATACCCATCTTTGGTATGGTACAGTCCGTACGGTGCCCCTAGCCAAGGATTGGGAATACCGCTTTCGCTACGCTCCGGATTTGAGCCCCTATGCAAATAGGCCGTTATCTCCTGAATATGGAACCCTACGATGGAATTCAACAAATTGGCTTCGATTTTTTGCCCTTTTCCGGTTCGTGATCGGGCGTGAATAGCCGCCAAAACAGCCTGATTGATGAACAGGCTGGTGAGCAAATCGGCTTGTCCCACGGCAGTTACCACGGGCATTTGCCCTTTTACCCCGTTCAGTGCCGCCGTACCACTGATGGACTGGGCCAACAAATCCTGTCCCGGTCTTTTCAGGTAGGGACCGGATGATCCATAACCGGAACTGGAGCAATACACCAGTCCCGGATTCATTTGTTTCATTTCCTCATAGCCTAACCCTAGCCTTTCCATTACCCCTGGCCTAAAATTTTCTACCAAAATATCGGCCTTGGCAATAATATCCCTAGCCGCTTTAAGATCTTCGATATCCTTTAGATTTAGGGAGATACTTCGTTTATTTCGATTAAAACATACAAACGATATGCTTTCGCCACCGGGGTACATATTATCGTAGGCATAGTGCCGCATCCAATCGCCTTTGAGGGGTTCAATTTTGATGATGTCCGCACCCATATCCCCAAGCATTTGAGTGGCCCAAGGTCCCTGTGCCAATTGTGTAAAATCGGCCACGATCAACCCTTTTAAAGGGCCTTCACGATGTTCTATCTTATCTGTCATTGTGATTGCGTTTTCTTAGGAGCGGTTTTGAAAAACAACACAAACCGGGGATAGGATTTCCTGAGTGCGATACATTTCAGTCAATTTCCCATCCGTTTGAATTTTGTAGACTATGGTATCATGCGAGTTTTGATGGCAGGCAATTAACCAGTGTCCATCTGGCGTTATGTTAAACTCCCTGATTTCCTTCCCTTGGGTATACTGATAATCGATGGTTTCCAATTGCTTGTCCTGTATGGCAAAAATGGTCAGGGCATCCAACGTTCTATTAGCGGCGTACAAATATCTCCCATTGGGATGGATCTGTATGGCCGATCCGCTCGGTTTTTCTTCATACTCCATGGGTAAGGAAGCATAGGTGCCTATCTCATGAAATACACCGTCTTGTTCCTCCAAAACCGAGATAGCGCTAGTTAATTCGTTCATCACATAAGCTAAACTGGCATCCCTATTAAAGACCATGTGGCGGGGGCCCCCACCAGGGGTTACTCTACAATCCTTGTTTGGGTAAGGTTCCAAACTATTGTCCAGAAATCGATAGACTTTGATCATGTCCAATCCCAGATCACAGACATAGATATCGGTGTGGTTTGGGTGAACCTTGGCTTGATGGGCATGGGGCTCTTCCTGACGTTCGGTATTAATACTAGATCCGCTATGGACATGATTGTTCTGAAAGGGTTTCACTTTGCCCGTAGATTCCAGGGGATATTGCAAAATGTTCCCCGTTTGATAGCAAGCCACCATAACAGCGTTGCGATGGCAGGTTATATGACAGGGAAAACCTCCAGGAATAGGTTGTTCGTTGCGGTATTCCAAAGAAAAATCATCTTTTATGGCATATGCCTTGACCCGAGGGTCATCGTGCTTACCCACTTCCGTGGAACAATACAAAAACCGATTGTCCATACTTAATGCCAAATAACTAGGATTGCGGGCACCTTCGGTATGGAGAACGGTCAACTTTCCGGTTTCCATATCCATTTGAACGGTATATATTCCATCTCCCGTACCTCCAAAACCAGGTACGATAAATTCGGTATAGCTTCCTATAAAAAATGTAAGTGGCATCATTTTGATTTATGTATGAAGTCTTGAATTGCTTTTTTGGCCTCTTCTCCGTGAAAGAGCTGAGATACTACCTTGCCCTCTTCGGCAATTTTCCGTTCAAAAGAAATCGGTGAAAGGCTCAACTGGGCCAATCTTTTTAACTCCGTCAAAGCTTTGGCAGGTCTTCGGGTCAGCTTTGCGGCAAATTGTAAAACGGCAGTATCAAATTCCCCTTCGGGAAAAACATGGTTTACCACGCCCCATTCCCTTAAGGTATGGACCGTGTACTGTCCTCCTGTAAACAACATCTCCTTTGCCCGGTTGATTCCCATTTTATGAATAAGGCGTTGCGTGCCTCCACCTCCGGGTACCAGACTTAGAAATACTTCGGGCAGACCCATTTTGGCCGTATCCGAGGCCAATATCATGTCGCAGGAAAGCGCAATTTCGAAACCTCCTCCTAAGGCAAATCCATGGACTGCGGCTATCCACGGTATTGGTGCATTTTCAATGGATGCGTATAACTGGATCCCCCTATCTTGGAACGCCTTGAACTGTTCCGGGGTTTGGTTGGCATATTCCTTAATGTCAGCCCCGGCCATAAAGGCTCGTCCTTGCCCTTGAATGACAGCAACTCGAACTTCTTCATTTTGATTGATGTCCTCAATTCCTGCAATAATCTCATCCATCATATCCCGGTTCATCGCATTTAGTTGGTCGGGACGGTTAAAGCGCAGTAGGGCAATGCCCTTATCTATGCCGATGACGATATTCCTATAGTCTTTCTTCATCATGGAAAATTGATCGGTACAACTGGTTTAAGGCTTTCATGGTCTTGGCCGAAGAAATATCCTTTACCAGACCTTGGTGCAGTAACTCGGCGCCTTGTTCTTGAAATTTGTTCCATCCAGCGTGTCTTGGGCGCACATAGGCCTGTTCCATGGTAATGCGTGTTTCATCAAAAAAGTTACCACAAAGTACGTTGTTACGGGCACATTCCCAAGCGACCAAATTGCCAGGTTGACCTCCATTCTTTGTATAGGTGCCTTTTTGGGTTTTTGCCGAGGCCACAAAGTGCACATAGGAGACGGCCAAAGAAATATGTTCACTTTTGGAGGAAACCGCAAGCCCTACACCTCCTAGGATTGTGGAAACATCCGTTTCCGGGTTCATGGGACTATTGCCAAAACGTATGAGTCCCTTGGCATATCCTTCCCTGGAATAATTGGTATATCCAAAAAGGAAGGGAGCGTAGGCAATGTCCTCCTCTTTACTCATTTGATCTAGAACCTGGATGGGATTCCAATGTAGGGATTCTTGGTGAAGATACCCTAAATGAAGTTTTAACTCATCCAGCACGGCAGTACCCGTTTTCACATCTATAGCATCCTTCTGGATAAAGTGCCTGCCCGCATCTTGGGCACATAGCGTTAGGAAACTGCACCAGAGATCTGTAGGACAGAGTGGCCAGGCCACGGAAAGACCTTTGGGCAACTTTTTATAAAAATCGAGCAAAGCCTCTCTAGTAGGAGGTACCGAAAGTCCTTGTTTAAGAATAATGTCTTCACTGGAAGCCGCTACCAAGGCCGCAGCATCTATGGGAAGGGCATATTGATGACCTTGGTACTGGTACGACCTATAACTGGGCCCAACGGATTGGTTCTCCAATTCTTCCAAATCCTGTTCTGGAAGATGTGTTTCCAAAGGTACCAACAGCTTATTCTTGTGGGCCTGGCCCATATAGGGATGGTCTATGGTAAGCAGATCATAAGTGTGGATCAAATCCTCCACCGGCATATCCCCAAACTCCTTTAAGGAACGTATGTGCCATTGGACTTGTACTTCGGGATAATCCCTTGTGAATTCCGTTGAGGTCGCCCTAAGTGGTTCGTACCCCCTAGGATGGTCCCATGCGATACCTTTTAGAACAATGGTCTTCATACTATTTCCTATTTCACTTTTCTGGGCGGTCTGGGATCATATTGAACGGTATGGTTCATGTAGGCTCCATCTATGTAAAGGTCGGCCCCGTTTACATAGTCGGCAAGGTCACTCGCCAAAAATGCAACGGTATGGGCCACATCGGATACGGTACCAATTCTTCCCTGAGGTATCCATTCCTCAAATTTATCCTCCCCGAAGGCGGCGATTTCCTCTCGGTTCATTTCGGTGCGTATAGCTCCTGGGGCAACGGAAACCACCCTAATGTTGTTCTCTGCCAATTCCAGGGAAAGGCATTTGGAGAACATTTTTAGTCCCGCCTTTGCAGAACAATAATGGATTAGGCCCTTTCGGGGCACCACATCATGGATGGATGAAATATTGATGATAACCCCTTTACCCTGTTTTTCCATACGTCTTCCGGCCTCCTGGGCACAAAGAAATGGGCCTTTAAGGTTTACATCCACCACCCTATCCCAATCTTTCTCCTCCATATCCAGCACATGAACCACACTTTCCGTACCCGCATTATTGACCAATATGTCCACGGTACCGAGTTCATCGTCCATTTTGGAGAACATATCCCGGACCTCATCAGCCTTGGACACATCGGCACCGGCAGTACCCGAATTTACCTTGTACGTTTCCCTTAGTTCATTGGCCAAACCTTCGGCCTTGTCCTTGTTTGTACGATAGTTTATAAACACATGGGCACCACAGGCCGCCAACTCTCGACATATTTCCGATCCAATGCCCTGGCTTCCCCCGGTAACCAAGGCTTTTTTTCCCTTTAAATCGATTTTGACCATACTTTGTTCCTTGATCATGATTCTATATTGAGCTGCTGCTTCACCTTGGTCCTAAGTTCATTTTGTCGTTCCGAACTCAAAAAGAGAAATTCAAAGTCAGCTATGTGCGTATTGGCCTTTTCTACAATCAACACCTCACTGCCTTGGGTCATGGCAATATTGTGCCATGTTCCCTTGGGAATATTGTAAGTGATGTTGGGACGCATCAGTTCAACCGTGAACACAGGGTCACCATTCTGGATATGGGCCCCGATCAATACTACTTTTCCTTTTAGCAGGACAAAAACCTCGTCCGTATAATGGTGCACATCCAACTTATGGATGTTATCCATATCCTGCTCTTCCATGTAATTTAATTGGGCCACTTGCCAATGGTCCCTAATTAGAAAAGGGTGGTATCCCGGATCGTTAATCCTAAACTGTTCTATGGGGGTTTTCAATTCCATTCTTAAGGTATTATTGTTTCCAGAATCTTTCTATTTCCTCCAAGGTTTTCCCCTTTGTTTCGGGAACGAATTTCCAAATGAACCAAATAGCAGGTAAAGTCAAGGCGGCATACAGGAAAAATGTCCCGGAGGGTTTTATGGTCTCTATAAAAATGGGGTTGGTCAGGGTGATGCAAAAACCGGTCACCATTAAGGCCAGACTTCCCAAGGAAACGGCCAGGCCACGGATATGGGTCGGGAATATCTCACTAATAATGACCCATACGATGGGACCATAGGAAAAGGCGAAACAAGCAACATACATCAATAAAGGAACAATGACCCAATGGGAGTCCAGGGCAAAAAGGGTGCCTACCCCCGCCAAGGAAATGAAAGCCCCCATAACCCCTATCAACAATAGCTTTCGTCTCCCATATTTTTCAATGTTCACAATAGCCACAAACGTAAATACGGAGTTTACCAGTCCTACCAATACCGCGCCCAAAAAGGAGCTTTCCACACTTTCTATCGCTTCATTTAGGATATTTGGCGCAAAGTACATGATAGCGGCTATCCCACTTAGGTGGGCGAACATAGGCAATAATATGCCTATGAGCAGCGGTCTTCGCAAAAAGGGTTTAAAAAGATCCCTTGTTCCACCGGACTCGGTTTTTTGTGCCCCCAACATTTCGGTCATTTGAAACTGTGCCCGTTCCAGGCCACCAATTCGTATCATGGTCCTCATAGCACTTTCACTTTTCCCTTGTTGTACCAACCATCGGGGGCTTTCCGGCACCAAAAACAAGAGTGTCAGAAAAAGGAGGGCAATGGGGATTTCAGTACCGAACATGCCGCGCCATAGTTCCTCCACAAAAAGCCAATCCCAAAGGGTTACGGGTTCCCCACTAATAACACCGGCGGCTTCTCCTGCCCGATTGAGCACAATCCAATCCACCAGAAAAGCCAATAAAATGCCCAAAGTAATGGACAACTGATACAAGGATACCATTTTGCCGCGCTTTTCGGGCAGGGTCAATTCCGAAATGTAAATAGGCGCCACCACGGAGGTAATCCCCACCCCAATACCACCAATAATACGGACCATAATCAATACCTTGAAGGCCATATCCCGATCGGCCGTGAACCAATGCGTAGCATCCAAATCTCCCAGGAACTGCGGGGGCAACATGGAACCAAAGGCAGAAAAGGTAAGGCACAAAGCGGCAACGATCAAGGTCCTTTTTCTGCCGAAACGATCCGTTATGCTGCCGGAAACAAAACAACCCAAGATGGTCCCCAGCAGTGCCGAGGAAACCACCCAACCCAAAAGGCTTGCAGATAACTGAAACTGTGATTCCAGAAAGGTATTGCATCCGGAAATGATGGCCGTATCATAACCAAAGAGAAATCCACCAAGAGTGGAGACGAAGCTTATACCAAACAGGTAAAGGGTGTTTTGGTTCCTCATTCGATGAAAGGCTACATAATGCCAAATTTGTGAAACGCCTCTACCGTGCTCATTCCATTTTGCAAGGCCTTTTTTACCAATTGCTCTCCTCGCGCCTTCTCAATGGCCCCCATGAAAGCTTCTTTTACTGCGGTTTGAGGCACTATCAAAACCCCGTCCCGATCTCCGTACACCATATCCCCTGGACAAATACGCACCTTTTCAATTTCAATAGGAACGCGATAATCCAAAACCTTTCCCCGAGGACCTTGATCTTGGGCATAGCCCCCGTAGGAAAATGTGGGAAAATCCAAACTGAGGATTTCATGGGTATCCCTGGACCATCCATGAAGTACTGCCCCGGCAGCTCCTAGTTTTATGGCCCTAGTGCTCATAAGACCGCCCCATAGGGCATAGCTGGGCGATGCTCCGGTACAAATGTACACTTCGCCCTCACAAAGACTATCCAAAGCCTCGAACATAAGGCCAAAGGGTTCTTGCATTACCGGATTTTTTGTTTCCTTAGCGGTTTCCTCGAATACATCGGCCTCCAATACGGGCATGGCCCTCCCGATTACCACAAAATCTTCCCGTAACGGTTTAATGGCAGGTGGTAAAAACTGATGCCGATATCCCATTTTATCCAAAATATCGCCCACCAAGGCCACAAAAAGCTCTTTCTTGGCTATTTCATACAATTGGTGGTCATTTTCCCATAAGGTTTTCATTCCCATGTTTTTTATTGTTCTATTTTCTCTTAATAGGAACAAAAGATTCCAAAGTATCCATCCCTGCCCTGATGAGACTCCTCAATCGCTTAAAAGGCTTTTTTTCATTTTTCCTTGATGAAAAACGAAACAAAAAATCAAGATGGGTCAAGGAAATTGCTACGCACCGTTCTCTCCCGGGTCTGCATGCGTTGTGCTACGCACCGCACTTCCGACCCTACGCTCACTATTTTTGTGCCCCATCGGCCTGATCCCAAAATTACCTTCACGTAGGTGACAGTTTATTTCGAAAACCTGAGCTAAAAAAGATATCATACCTTAACAATATCCATAATATCGTCATAAAGCCTTTTTGTTTCCTGATACCACTACTTTTTAACCTCCAAGCTAAAGGTCTCAATGGCGTACTTTCCTATTTTCAATTTGGGTGCTACCGGTTTAGGGTTCTCCTCTATGATGTTAGTCTTCTTATAAGATTCAATATCAAAATAAGAAGACACCGTAACGGTTTCCTCATTTTCATTTAGATTGTACATACGGGCAATCATTTCTTCGGAATCTTCAGCCTTTTTCAGGGTGGTAACCATTACGTTCTCGGCATCTATATCGAAGAAACTCAAGGACTCAGGTAGAAAGGCCTCCCTGGAATTCTCGGGATACACCACTACATGTAGGGGTTCGTTCTTCTGTTTGGCCACACGCTGCCCCAGAACACTTTGGGCGGCACGGGAAGTGAGTACGCTATGGAAATCATGGTTTCCCCCTTGGGAATATTCATTGCCCTCCCAGTGGCATGAGGTCCTACTGGCCAGTAACAGATGTTGTAATACGGCCATTTGTGGGTCTTCCACAGTGGGATCGATCCAATCCGCTGCGGACACCGAAGAACTAAGGGTAATGGAAATATCATTATCCGTTGCGGAAATCCAATCGATAATGGCCCTGGGATGTACATCCTTGCAAAGCGGGGTATAGCGTTCCCCGGCCGTTTTAATCTCGTCCTTACCTACCCTAACCCTACCAAAGGGGACTTCATGGGCAATTTCCGGGTTCTCCATGTTAATGGGAAACGCGGTACGGAACTCTCGATACAGTTCGCCCGACCAATTACGCAAACTGGTATCAAAATAAATGCGTTTTAGATCATGGTACAGGGTAACATCTTGTCGCACTATGGCATGTAAAATCTCCTGTTCAATCCTATAGGTGGTAAACACGGGGCCGTTTTCCAGAATTTTCCATTGGGGGTTGTGCAGTCCTACACGATCAAAATCCTCCATGCTGGGTTGTTGCACGTCCCCAAACTCCCCGGCACCATTACCTACGGATTGCAGTGTAAAAACCTCCCCAGCTTTTAGATTATCGGTCATAAAAAGGTCTTTCTGAAATTCCTTGTCATACACCTGGGCGATACCCCCGTTTTCAAACCGGACCCTATAAAAAGGATTTTCATAGGAGGAGGCAGTGGCCTTTACGGCATTGCTTTTCTTTCCGGTTGCTTTTTGGGTCAAATAATAGGTCGCATAGCCTATTGAAGGAACGTCACTCGCAATAAAGGTAATATCGGCGCTTTTTAAGCTTCCGTCAGAAAAGAAGGTTTTATGGCTCATCTGCGAGGCCACTGTTTTACCTTTTGCGTCCACTACACCCAAGTTGTGGGTATTCCCTTTTGGAAAATGCATAGTGACGGTCACGGGATCGGTCCTTTTCCAGGATAGGCTGTTGAACAACACTACGGGCGACCCTTGTTTTTCATTTTTTTTGATTCGGGCAGCAATGAAGTCAATTCCCTCATTCAAAAGATTTTGACCCATGGTTCGGGATTTCACCAGATTCTCTTTAAAAAGGTTGTCGGTAACGTCGCCATCGTGACCTCCCCAACCATGATCTGGATAAATCTTGGCCTGCCACGCTTCATCAAAATCGGCATAGGGGTAAGGCATCCTTTTGGGGTCCAAGACATTGGCAATGGATTGGAATTTTTCCGCCGCAGGCAATAGTTTGGACGCCTGCCTACTTGCGGTAAGCGCGTCATGGTGACCGGGGCCATGAATGTAGACCCACACATTGGGTCGTTCCCCCATGATGGTATCCACAGCCGTGGCATTTTTCTCCGCCAAGGGCATAAACTCGTCTACCGTCATAAGTTCCATATTGGGCAGGAATACCTTTTTCTCCACGCTGGAATCGTCCTTAAGCCCATCAAAGGAATTCCAAGATTGTATGAAGTCGGAATAGTCGATCGCCGGAAGCATATCCTGGCTAGAAAGCAGGGGTGTCTGTATTTCGCTTCCCTTAAAGCTATCTTCCCAAAAAAGGATTTGTTCCGCCCCGTACTTCATTTTTTGATTCAAATCCCTTGAAAGGTAAAGCAGATCGTTCCCATAATGTCCGGGGGAATAGGTAAATACCGAACTCCCATCCGGACTCTTCCAATGGAACATGTCCTTGGCATGCCTACTAATGACCATATAATCTACCCCGGCCTTTTTAAGAATCTGCGGGGTCTGTAGGGATTTGCCGGGCACGTCCACATTCCAATACACCTTGGAATCATAGCCCCCAAAGGTCTTTTTTACCCACTTCTTGCCTAGATACAGTTGCCGCACCTGATCTTCTGCATCGTACATATCCTCATAGGGGCAATTATAGGTGGCCCCAACGGACAATAATTTTCGGTTCAATAAGGTGGTAAGCTTTTCCTTGGAATCCGGATGTCTTTCCAGATACTCCCGAAGCATTAATCCGTCCTCAATGTCAAACCCATAATCATCGCGTACAAAAGCATCCTTAAGTACCGGTCGCAACAACAGGGTATCCCTGAGAATAATACAGACTTCCGGGCGATCTACCCAAGCGATATCCTGGTGACTGGAATTCATGATGGAGACCAAACCATTCTCGTACTTCTGATCAAAAAAGTCATCAAAGGTGTCATAAAACTCGGGTTTGTACAATTTGGACAGGGAAGCATACCAACCGTTGCCGTAACGGGTTTGGTGGTGATACAAAAATGGTCCTTCAATATCCGTCTTGGACAGGGAGCCATCACCATTGTCGAAGGTAAGGGCTATCTCTTCATCACCATACAGCATGGAAAAACTGTTTTTTGGGGGTTGTAAAGCAAAAGAAGCTTTGGATAATTCTCCCTGGGACTTCAACGTTTGACGTTTACTTTTTTTGCCGTCACTAATAATCTGCAGCGATTTTCCCGAAAAGTGGGCCGGGGCATCCACATATAGGATATCATTCTTTTGCTTGATGACAAAGGCCGCCTCGTGTTCCACTGATTTTTGGATCCGTTCCACGGCATCCTTGGCCTTAAAAATCATAATCCAGCAATTGGCATTCTTTTTATGGCCCACAAAACGCACTTTGACCTTTTGGCCTTTTTCCAGATACCCCAGGGGAACGGTAAGACGGAAGGCCCCCAGTCCGTCCCCGTTGCCATCCCTTTTTACCAAAACATACTCGGCGTTGCCCTGGCCCGGATTATCGGTAATAGTAAGCGTGCCATCGGCATTGGAACGGAAAGTTAAAAGCGGTTTGTCATTTACAAAAATGTCAAAGGGTTCGTTTTGGTTCAGGTCAATATCACTTAACATAAAAAAAGTAACATGCCCCGAAGCGTACATCTTCGGTACCACCCCGGTAAGGAACTCAAAGCCCATTTGTCCCGTAGTGGCCCTGGCGATCATAGAGGTGCCGATATCCTCACGAATCGAGGGATACAAAAAGAACTCCGATCCGGAAAGCATTTCGCTATATCCTTCAATATCATCCTTAATAAGGGTATATAGGACGTAGTTGGCATTAAGATCTTGGATATGCCCATTACCGTTACCCTCGTGAAAGAACAAGGTAGGTACAGGTTCTCCAAAATACGCGTGGACGTTTCCAAGCATCATTAAAAAAAAGCATCCCAAGCCTATTCTCAGAGTGTCCAAAAGACAAAGTCGATACTTCATATCAGTGTTTTTAAAGATTAACTAAAGCGGTTTAGTTTTTCATCAAGGTTTTACGTTCCACAAGAGCTTCTAATCAAAAGGTCGGTATCCAGGATTCTTTCATTCTCCATTTGAATATCCTTTCCCTGCATGGTATTCACTAAGATTTCCACGGTCAGGTTGCCGATATCGTCAACGGGCTGCTTACTGGCCGTAATGGGGGGATCCACCAAATCAAAGGCACCCATCTCATCAAAACTGATGATGGCCACCTCATCCGGTACGGAAACACCTAACCCTTTGAGCTCGCGCAGACCGCATGCCGCGAGGTAATGCGTAGTGAACACTATGGCATCCAACCCTTTAGGGTCATCTATCATATCCTGCAGGGCGCTTTTCATCTCATCTTGATAACCAAAAGGATCCAGTTCCTTGATCAGGCCAAAATGGAGTTTCAAACCATTGCCTATCAAGGCTTCCTCATAGCCCGAACGCCTTTCCCATATGGCATGCAACCCACTTTTTATACTTATAAAACCAATACGTCGTCTTCCCTTATCCAAAAGGTGCTGCGTCATTTTTTTGGTGCCGCCCCGATTGTCCACAATTACATAATGGGTCTTTATGTCCGGATAGTGCCGATCGAACAGCACAAAGGGAAAACCCGCCTTTTTTAATTCCAGGATATCTTCCCCATTCTCCTGGGTGGAGGCAATAATCAATCCATCTACTTGTCGGTTAAGCATGGAAAAAATCAATTCTTTCTCAATATCAGCATCTTCATGGGAACTGCTGAAAACTACCGTATATCCCAAAGCTTTGGCCCTAAGCTCAATATGATGGGCTACGTTGGCATAAAAGGCATCGGAGATATTGGGTACGATAAGCCCAATGGCCTCACTTTTCCCCCTGCTAAGTCCCCGTGCCATTTGGTTGGGCCGGTAGTTATGGGTGCGGGCAAAATCCAAAATACGTTTTTGGGTCTCCTGGCTAATCTTGTTCTCATCACCCTTATTGTTCAATACCAAGGAAACCGCTGTCTTGGAGAGGTTTAACTCCTGGGCTATATCCTTAAGATATATCTTTTTCAAATCAACTAAACCGATTTAGTCATAAAAGTAGTATAAAGCTCCGATTTGTCCAAACAGTTCATTGAATTTTTGAAATTAATACAATTTTAATTGGGATATTAGATAACAATTACGGCCGCTACTCTTGTATTAGGTGATGACCTTTACCTGCGTAAACTGTCTATGCCCCTCAGCGGAACCATGATAGCCAAAACCACTTTGTTTGGCGCCGACCCAAGGGTTGGCCCCCGCCGGCTTGTTGATCCCGACCATACCTGCTTCCAATTGGGCGGCCACTTCCGCTACCCCATCCTTACCATATACCGAAGCTCCCAAACCGTAAATGCTGTTATTGGCCTTTTGGATGGCTTCGTCCACGGTTTTGTAGCCGGCAATACTTACCACGGGACCAAAGGTTTCTTCCCGTTCCATAAGGGCGTCCTCCGGCACGTTGGTCAAAACCGTGGGTTTTACAAAACGTTCCGGATGCTCTGTGCCACCAACGAGTACCTCAGCTCCCTTGTGTATGGCATCTTCAATGTGGTCAATGATTTTATCGCGCTGTCGGTCATTGATAATGGGGAATACCTGTGTTTGCAGCTCGTCCCAAGTTCCAATTTGGTATTGGGCCGCAATAGCTTGGACTTCCTTTTCGAAGTCCGCTTGGATGTTTTCGTGTACATAAATGCGCTCCACGGCCGTACACATTTGGCCCGAGTTTTCCAGACTCACCGCTACCGCATAACGTGCAGCCTGCGCTACATTGGCATCTGGAAGTACAATCATGGGATCATTGCCCCCCAACTCCATGACCAAACGCTTTACGTTCGAAGCGGCGCGTTGCATAATGTCCCGTCCCGCAGCTTGAGAACCCGTAAAGGCGATCATCTGCACATCGGATTCTACCAAGGCCTGGCCTACTTCCTTCCGACCGTGGACGATTTGCAGCACGTTCTCGGGAAGGGCTTCATTCAACAATTCAATATAACGTTGTGCCACCAGCGGCGTTTCTTCCGAAGGTTTTAGGATTACCGTATTTCCGGCTACCAAAGCGGGAACCATTAGGTTGTTGAACATGGCCAACGGATAATTCCATGGGGAAATCACGGCCACCACGCCCATGGGAGCGTAGTAAATGGTTCCCCCGGAAGCGGTTCTTGGCTGTATGGCTTCCTTTACCTCGTCTGCCATATAGGTGGTTCCTCCAATGACGCCGTTGACCTCTCCGGATGAACGCCGTGCATCCTTTCCCATTTCACGACTCAAAAGCTCGGTCAATTCCTGCCCATGGGGTGCCGCATTTTGGGTGGCACGATCCAGATAAGCAATCCGCTGATCCACGGATAGTTTTGCCCAGGTTTTTTGAGCGGCATGTGCATTGGCCACGATCTGCGGAATTTGACCGATAGGTGTAATCCCTACCTCGCCCTCCAGTTCCCCTGTAGCCGGGTTGTACGACTTAATTATGGTATCCATAACTATCCAAAAAGAATATCGGTCCTGATAATATACTTTATTCCTCTCGTAATTTCTTCGCTCGAGTGCAGGCAATGCAAGGGATGTGTACCATGTGGAAAACAAAGTACGCCACCACGCGGTGTTCGCACGTTCACCACATTTAAATCGCTTTGAAGCCGTGCCGGTTTTTTGGGATCCGATTTGCTCACCATAAACTGCGTGGCGCCTCCGTCAAAATCATCGCTTAATAAAATGAGGAAGGTATACTGGCTGTACAGATCGGGATAGGCATTATGTACCAACTCCCGGTCGATTACCCGACTGCCCGGCCAGGCCCCATCGGTATGGGGTTTAAAAAAATCGCCTTCCTTGTATTTATAGAAACGAAAACGCGCATTGATACCTTTGGCGGTCTGGCCTTGCCACTCTTCAGTCACCAAGTGTTTGGAACGTTCCCAAATGGTCTGGTCTATACCTTCGCTCACCACCCAATTAAAGTTCTCGTTATGACGAACGTCATGGGGCAGCGATACCGGCGAGTCCTCATCATAGCCCAACATTTCTGAAATTTCAATAATCCGCTGCGTTTCCCGCGCTGAGAGCACGTTCAACAATTGAAACGCCCCGGGTACCTCAGGGATTTCTTCCCGTTTTACGTTTCCCGCATCAAAATTGGCATCAAAGACCTGTGCTGCCTCCAAATTGTCCGTCCACGTCGGTAGCAAAGGATTATGAAAGCCCTTTTCCTTCGCAATCACATAAAAGTCCTCCTTGGCAATTGCTGCTTTTTCCATCGTATCCATTATTCTACTCTATTTTCCAGTTCCCTTACCAATACATCCGGATTTGGTCTTTTGGTATAGTCTACGGAATATTCCGCATATTTGATTATCCCATCCGTTCCTATGATAAAACGGGCAGGAACGGGCAAAGTCCAGGAATCATCCCCGTTGTATTCGGGCAGTTTAATGCCAAATTTGTCGCGGTAGAGCGATTTTAGCGGATCCACCATTTCCCATCGCAAACCAAACTGTGCGGCCACTTCATTGCCATTATCCGTCAAAAGATCATATCCTAAGCGTTGTTGCTCACTAATTTGTTTATTGAATTTTGGTAATTGAGGCGAAATGCTGACCATGTTCACCCCTTTTTCTTCCAACTGATCCTTATAGCGTTTCAGGAAGGTAAGATCCGTATTACAATAGGGACACCACATACCGCGATAGAAGGTCACGGCCACAGGGCCTTTGGCCAATAAATCCTTTAAGGCAACCTTTTCACCATTTTGATTGGACAAGGTAAAATCAGGCGCTTGGTCTCCTGCCCTTGAGATTTTACTCCCTATTCCAGTAGCCACCAAATCCGCAGTGGATTGGTGCATAATCTTCACAAAATCCGGAGGCATGCTGCCCTCTATTTTCATTTTTAACCGATCCAAACTATCTTGTAATGTCATCTTATATGGGTTTTTTGTGATTACAAAGTAAAACCAAGAAAGTATATTCTTAAAACAGATAATTTAGATGGTATAAATCGATAATTTAGATTAAAATAGAAGTCCCTATAAAATCCTTTAGTCTTTCCGTAAAATCTTTAAATTACTCAGTTGAAGTAGTTCTTCCTTTGTGGTATCACTTTTAATCATTAAAATCAAATACCATGAATAAAACAGTTTTTATCACAGGCGCCTCATCCGGTTTGGGAAAGGCAACGGCAAAATTATTTCAGCAAAAAGGTTGGAAGGTAATCGCCACTATGCGCAAACCGGAAAATGAAACCGAACTAAACACTTTGGATAACGTTGTGCTGCTTCCCTTGGATGTCACCAACCCAGATCAAATCAAATCCAGTGTTGAAAAAGCCATTTCACTGGGAGAAATCGATGTGGTTTTTAACAATGCAGGCTATGGTTTAGGCGGTGTTTTTGAAGCCACTACCGACGCGCAACTCACAAGACAACTAAACACCAATTTATTGGGGGTTATGCGGGTAACACAAGCATTTATTCCCCATTTTAGAGCCAAGAAAAGCGGATTATTTATCACGACCACATCTATCGGTGGATTGGTTACTTTTCCTTTTTTCTCAGTGTACCATGCCACAAAATGGGCTTTGGAAGGCTGGAGCGAAAGTCTGGCGTTTGAGTTAGGTTCGCACGGTATTGGGGTAAAAACGGTTTCTCCAGGAGGCATTGCTACCGATTTTGCCGGGCGTTCTTTGGACATGGCCCTACACGATGCCTACGCGGAGGATTTTCAAAAACTAGCAACTATACTACAAGATCCTGAACGTCAAAAAGACTACTCCACTGCCGAACAAATAGCTGACGTGGTGTATGAAGCTGCTACGGACGGGGAGCAAAAACTGCGCTATGTGGCAGGCGAAGATGCCAAAGAAATGTACGCTCAAAGACTTCAAGTCGGTGACGAAGCATTTAGAGCAGGAGTCAAAGAAATGTTTTTAGGATAATCTTTGGATTCCGTTTTTCAACAAAAATGATATGAAAAAAATAATCGTAATTACAGGTGCATCTTCGGGCATGGGGAAGGCTTTTGCGCTGCACCTCATCAAAAAAGGACATACGGTCTACGGATTGGCCAGACGCGTAGAAAAGATGAACGACATCGTTATGGCAGGTGGCAAAGCCATCGCCATGGATATCACTGATGAAGCACAAGTAGAAAATGCCGTAAATCAAATACTGAAGGAACAAGGAAAAGTGGACGTGCTCATCAATAATGCAGGTTATGCGGTCTATGGTACAGTGGAAGAAGTGCCGATTGATGCGGCACGCCGACAGTTTGAGGTGAATTTGTTCGGTTTGGCAAGTATTACGCAGAAAATCATTCCGGGTATGCGTGAGCGCAAGTCAGGAACAATCATCAATATTTCATCCATGGGAGGTAAAATGTATACGCCGATGGGCGCATGGTATCACGCCACCAAACATGCTTTGGAAGGTTGGAGCGATTGCCTTAGAGTGGAGTTGACGCCATTTGGTGTAGATGTGGTGATTATTGAACCAGGAGGAATTGCTACGGAGTTTGGCGATGTGTTTCAAGAAAATCTTCAAGGAGATGTGAAGAATGGACCTTATGCGGAATCGTTACGGAAAATTATTGAAGCGACTTCAGAAATGTATGGAAATGGTAAGCTTTCGCCCCCGAGCGTCATTACAAATTTAATCGACAAAGCCGTTCATAGCAAAAAACCAAAGACGAGATATGTGGCAGGAGCATACGCCAAGCCCCTCATGTTTATGCGAAAATATCTGGGCGATCGTCAGTTTGACAAAATTCTGATGAAACAATTTCAATGATTACCATTTTTTAAATTTGAAAAATGTCTAAAACCTTTGTCATACAATCCATTAGTCAGGCCCACCAATCGTTGGGTTTGGCCAAACCCAAACATCCATTAGTATCGGTAGTTTATGCCAAGGACATTAAAAACATTACTGACTTTCAGGATATAAAAGTGGTGAATCAGTTATATCAAATCACCTTAAAAACTACGGGCTGTGGAGAGGTGAGGTATGGAAAAAATGCTTACGATTACGAAGAAGGCACTTTATTGTTTACAGCACCAGGACAAGTAACGGAATACGACGGAGATTTTGAGGTTGATAATGACGAAAATGAAGGTTGGATGTTGGTGTTTCATCCCGATTTGATCCGCAAGTCCCCTTTGGCCGATAAGATGGGCCTCTACTCGTTTTTCAACTATGATGTGCATGAAGCGTTACACCTTTCGGATGATGAAAGGCAAACCATTGAGGCCTTGTTAGATAAGATTATTAAAGAATATAGTCAGAATTTAGATCGGCATAGTCAGAACCTGATCGTGTCCAATATTGAACTCTTGCTGGATTATTGTCTGCGCTTCTATGACAGACAATTTTTGACTCGAACCAACTTGAATGGCGACGCGGTATCAAAGTTTGAAAAGCTTTTGAAAACCTACTATGAAACCGAAAAAGCGCACACGTTTGGCTTACCAACCGTGAGTTATTGCGGTACGGAACTCAACCTTTCATCCAGTTACCTAAGCGATTTGCTTAAAAAAGAAACGGGGAAAACGGCTCAGGAACACATTCATTTATTTGTTATTGAGAAAGCCAAAAACAGTCTGCTCAATTCCGAAGCTTCCATCAGTGAAATTGGCTATGCGCTGGGATTTGAGTATCCGCAGCATTTTAGCAACTTATTCAAGTCGAAAACGGGCTATAGCCCAAGAGCCTATAGGAGCTTAAATTGAAGTCAAATAAAGAATTTCTTGGAACCGACTATCCTCGAGGCAGAGCCGTAGAGGTATACTTCGGCAAGCTCAGCACAGGTTTCGCCGGTTCCTCTTCGGCTTCGCTCAGAGCATCGCATTTTGACCTGAAGGTCAAAAACCGAAATTCCATATTTTGCCTCACCCGAAACTACTAGCGTAGTTTCGACCTCTCCAAAGGAGAGGTATAATAGGAAACCCCGAAGCAGAGCTTCGAGGAATTCTTTTCGATTAAAAAAAGCGGTGCTGGAAGTAGTCCAGACACCGCTTTTTTCAATTTAAAATTCTACCAGGAAAATTATCCCACTTCTTTCTCCCAAAGTGATTTTTGGTAGTTTTTTACATCTTCCAGCACATCATCGGGGAATACGTTCCTGAATTTTGTTTTTTCCGCGGGGATTTTCTCGATCATAAAGTCGATCATACCCTCGGGATCGAATTCCACTTCCTCGGATTGGAACAGCTTTTGAACCTTTTTGATTGCCTCCGGATCGGTGAAATGTACATTCGGGTCAAACCACTGATCCACGGTATCGTACATGCGGTGGTTAAACCCGGTACTAAACGGCCCGGGATTAATGGTGGCCACAGTTACCCCGGTTCCTTCCAATTCTATTTGCAGCGTCTGTACCAGCCCTTCCAAGGCGTGCTTGGAGGCTACATAAGGCCCAAGGAACTCAAAGGTAAAGAAACCTGCTATGGATGTAGTAAAAACGATTTTCCCCTTTTTCTTCTCCACAAATATTTTTGCGAACCGTTGGGCGATTTCTATCGTCTGGAACACGTTTACCTCAAAAACGCGCTTGATGCGATTCACTGGGATTTCCGCAACCGGTCCCGTTTCGCCCGTGGCCGCGTTTAGGTTAACGATATCCACTTTGTCCCCATATCGGGCTACAACGCTATTGATATCGTCCTCGTTCAAGTAATCCAGCTTCTCTATTGTTAAATCCACGTTTTCCGCTTTTACCCTGTTCTTTAGATAGGTTTTTTGCGGCCAGTTCTCCACAGTGGCAATAACGTTGTGCCCTTTTTTAGCAAGCCCCAAGGCGACCCCTTCGCCAAATCCTGAACCTGCTCCCGTAATTAAAATGGTCTTACTCATAGTGCTTTATTTTAAATGATTTGAAATCCCTTATGTATAATGGCCCTGTTGTCCACCAAAATTTGGGTTACTTTTTCCAATGCATTTTTTAAGTGTGGGGTTTCCCAATGTTGGGCTTCTTCCTCGACATTTTCCCATCGTTCTATGGAAAGCATGGTGTTGGGCTTGGTCTGGTCCTCTATAAAGAAATATTCCAGTACTCCCGATTCCTTTCTAGTATCCCGGGCCAAATCTTCCAAAATGCGCTTCATATCCCCATACTTGCCCTCTTGGGCCACCAACTCGACTACTACAAAAACATGTTCGCTCATAATCCATCTGTTTTAATGCGAATAATGGACAAGCTCCAAAAGCTGGATTTTTCAGTTCCCCAGCCCTAAAGGGTGAAAAATCCCTCAAAAAAAATCAAATTGAGAAAATCTTTGCCCTTTAGGGTTAGGGAAGTAAGATTTTTGAGCAAAAAAGCTTATCCGTTATTTACGTTGTTTAAATAATGACACAAAGTAAGCGACATCTAAAATATCTTCAAAACAGATAATTTAGATTGAATAAATCGAATTTATAGATTTTATAGAATACCTTTGCAACTGAAAAAAACGGATAAACATGAACCTACAGTACATCAAATATTTTATCACTTTGGCAGAATACAAGAATTTCACTCGGGCCGCGGAAAAGAACTTCGTGGTACAATCCACGTTTTCTTCAGGCATAAAAAAGCTGGAAGAAATTTTGGACTGTCAGTTGTTCTATCGGGATAAGCGAAACGTAAATCTCACCTTGGAAGGCGAACGGCTCTTGCCCAAGGCCAAGGAGCTTTTGAGCCTCTGGAACAATATTGAAACGAGCTATAAAAACGATACGAACAAAATCTTGAAAATAGGCATTTTGGATACCATCCATCATTCGGATGTAGTGGTCCCCAGTCTAAAACAGTTTAAAGATCTTTATCAGGCTTATTCCTTCGAACTGCAGGAAGGTCCACAGGCAAAACTTTTAAATCGACTGAAGAAAAAGGAACTGGACGTAATCTTTATCCAGGACGAGGAACTGGAGCACGAGCACTTTGCCAAAAGCTTTGTATACGAGGAGCGGTTGGAAGTGATGATGCCGGCCTCCCACGAGCTGCGGGACAAGACGCAATTAAAACTTGCCGATCTGGACGGCCTACCTTTTATAGAGCACGGTAACTGCGTGCTGAACGAGGAAGTAAATGCGGCATTCAAGGACAGAGGGCTTTACATGAACAAGGTGTTCCATGCCCACCACAACGACATGCTCACCGCTTTGGTAAGTGCCAATCTAGGGGTATCCATGATGGCCAGACCCAAGACCCCGCCGGATTTGGTATGTTTTATCCCTATTGCCGATGCGGAGTTTAAGCGGGACATTATGATGGTCTGGAACCGGAAAAACCACTCACAGGCCTTGCAGTGTTTTTTAAGTGTATAGGTCGTCCCAAAACGAAACCTATGGTCTAGCAAAAGAGACTAAACCGGACTAATCGTTCAACTTTAAAACGGCCATAAAGGCTTGTTGCGGAATTTCCACATTACCCACTTGTCGCATCCGTTTTTTCCCTTTTTTCTGCTTTTCCAACAGTTTTCGTTTCCTGGAAATATCCCCTCCATAACACTTGGCGGTAACATCCTTGCGCAAGGCTTTAATGGTCTCCCGGGAAATAATCTTGGATCCAATAGCGGCCTGTATGGGAATATCGAACTGTTGTCTGGGGATGAGTTCCTTTAACTTTTCGCACATTTTTTTACCAATGGTCTGGGCATTGTCAAAATGGATCAAGGCCGAGAGGGCATCCACGGTTTGACCATTGAGCAAGATATCCACCCGCACCAATTTGGAGACCCGCATACCGATCGGGGAGTAGTCGAAGGAGGCGTATCCCTTGGATACGGTCTTAAGACGATCATAGAAATCGAATACTATTTCGGCCAGCGGCATGTCAAAAATCAACTCTACCCGTTCTGTGGTCAAATAGGTCTGGTTAACAATCAACCCCCGTTTTTCGATACACAGGGACATAACGTTGCCTACAAAGTCGGCCTTGGTGATTACGGTAGCCTTTATAAAGGGCTCCTCCACCCGATCCACGGTGGAGGGGTCGGGCAAATCGGAAGGGTTGTTTACAATAATGGGGGTTTCCTTGTCCTTTGTGGAAAACGCATGATAGCTAACGTTGGGAACCGTGGTAATCACCGTCATATCAAACTCGCGTTCCAGACGTTCCTGAATAATCTCCATATGCAACATCCCTAGAAAGCCACAACGGAACCCGAATCCCAAAGCAGCACTGCTCTCCGGTGCAAAGACCAGTGAGGCATCGTTTAATTGCAGTTTCTCCATGGAAGAGCGCAGCTCTTCAAAATCCTCGGTATCCACGGGATAAATCCCCGCAAACACCATGGGTTTAACATCCTCAAACCCTTCAATGGCATTTTGGGTAGGGTTCGCGGCATCCGTAATGGTATCGCCTACTTTTACCTCACGGGCATCCTTAATTCCGGTAATAAGATAGCCCACATCCCCGGTGGAAATCCTGGGTTTGGGAATCTGATTCAGCTTAAGGGTACCCACCTCATCGGCAAAATAATCTTTGTCCGTAGCCACCAACTTAATTTTCTGGCCTTTTTTGATCTCCCCGTGTATTACCCTAAAATACGTCTCCACACCCCGGAACGGATTGTACACCGAATCGAACACCAAAGCCTGCAAGGGTTGATCGGGATTTCCCTTGGGCGCGGGGACGCGTTCTATGATGGCCGTAAGGATATCCTGAATGCCTATCCCTGTTTTGGCACTGGCCGGAATGACCTCCTCCGGATCACAGCCCAAAAGATCCACGATATCGTCCGTAACCTCCTCGGGATTGGCACTTGGTAGGTCTACCTTGTTTAAAACAGGGATAATCTCAAGGTCATTTTCCAAGGCGAGATATAGGTTGCTAATGGTTTGCGCCTGAATGCTCTGCGCCGCATCCACGACCAAGAGCGCACCTTCACAGGCGGCAATGGAACGGGAGACCTCATAGGAAAAATCCACATGGCCGGGTGTGTCAATTAGGTTAAGCACGTAGCTTTCACCCTGGTGTACATAATCCATCTGGATGGCATGGCTTTTTATGGTAATCCCACGTTCCCGCTCCAGGTCCATATTATCCAACAACTGATCCTGTTTTTCCCGCTCGGTAACCGACCCGGTAAAGTCCAGCAGCCTATCCGCCAAGGTGCTTTTTCCATGGTCTATATGGGCAATGATACAGAAGTTTCTAATATGTTTCATGGGCTCTGACACTCCTCAAAAAAGAGGCAATTAGTGATTAAGCCGCAAAGATACGGTAATTTGATGCCATCCTAAGGGCCTGTTCAAATTTCGTTCCCTGCTTTTCCATAGAACTTCTTGTGGAAAAATATTGGGAAAGGGTCTTACTTCTTTTCGCAAAGGCAAGATGTTTCGACTTCATCAAATTTAAATCTCAAAAAGTTATAAACAGTTTCCATAACCCTGTGGTA
>JBCBSN010000008.1:0-40070 GCA_039819225.1 Bacteroidota bacterium
GGTATGCTTTTCTCAAGGGAAAGACTACGCAGCCATTTTTTGAAAATGAAACTAACGACACTCTTCTTACTGATTTCCCTTATAAAGATCCAGGCCAGTACGTATGCGCAGAACACTAGAATTAGTCTGGATATGGACAATGCCAGAATGGAAACCATTTTCAACGAAATAGAATCCTTATCCGAATTTCGTTTTCTCTACAATTTGGAAAAGATAGACATAGACCGTAGGGTTTCGGTACACGCCAAAAAAGAGCGCATTTCCAATATTTTGGAATCCATTTTTGAAGGAACCAATATTTATTTTACCGTAAACAATAAGGTAATTGTGCTTAACAATAGTAATTCTTCGACAAACATAAGAAACCCACAGTCAACCAACTTAGGGGACAAAACTGTTCAGGATCTTACGGTTTCAGGTACAGTAACCGACGCAGATGGGGTCCCCTTACCCGGTGCTACAGTAGTGGAGGTAGGCACCACAAATGGGGTTTCTACGAATTTTGACGGGGTTTATACCATTACCCCCAGGGGAGATGCCCCGGTACTTGAATTCTCTTACATTGGATATGCCACCCAAACCGTATCCGTGAATGGCCTTGCTACTATAGACATAACGCTTTTGGAGAATACCAGTGAACTCGATGAAGTAGTGGTTACAGCATTGGGTATTAGAAAGGAGGCCAAGGCATTGGGGTATGCGGTTTCAAAGGTAGATACGGATCGTATTCTTGCCAGTGGTTCCCCGGTAAACGCCCTACAATCCCTTTATGGAACCGCTGCCGGTGTTACGGTAGGGGGCACGGCTACAGGGCCTACCGGTGGTTTCAAAATAAATATCCGTAATGCGGTTTCCTTTGATGGTAGCTCCACCACAAGGCCTTTGATCGTTGTGGACGGTATCCCTATTTTTGATGAGAACACCGAAATTACACGAAACAACAGAACCGGTCGGGACAATGGAACAGGGATCAACGACATTAACCCGGAGGATATTGCTTCCATGGAAATTCTTAGAGGTGCCAAGGCCTCGGTACTTTATGGTAGTGAAGGAGCCAATGGGGTACTTTTGATTACCACCAAGTCCGGTGCCAGAAGCAAGGGATTAGGCATTTCGGCTTCCATGACCACCACTATTGAGAATAGTGCCTTTACCCCTAATCTGCAAGATCAGTTTGGTACGGGACGTAGTGCTAGCATTGCGGCCAATGACGATCAGGGCTTCTATATCAACGACTTAGGAGAAAGGGCCTTGGACATTACTGGCCCTGGTTTTGGTCCGCGATATGACCCCAATGTACTATTGCGCTGGTGGGATGGTTCCCTACGCCCATGGCAACCGACACGAAGGGATGTCTTTGACCAATTGTTCAGGACCGGTAGCCAGCGTTTGGCCAATGTTGCCATAAGTTCAGGAGGGGAAAGGGGTTCTGTCCGCTTTGCCTATACCAATATGGATTACAAACCCATAAACAGGGGTGGCGACTACGATCGAAATACCTTTAGTCTAAATGCCTCGTACAAACTAAATGACAACATCTCCTTAAAATACGTAAGCAATTATTTTATAACCAACAACTTAAATTCCTCATTTGAGGGTTCTGCGGACGCTCAGGGTTCCACCACGGGGCTTGGGGGATATACCCGGGACATTGATGTAGACCTACTGCGCAGCTTTTTGGTTACGGAGAATGGCTTTAACTATTTCCAAAATGAAGATCGGCAACGGGAGTTTATCTCTACGGGAAGACGCACCGTAGTGGGCACCCTTTGGGATTGGACACAGGATGAAAGTGAGTTTAGACGTATTCACAGCATCCAATCCTTGACCATGGACATAAACCTTAGCAAGGTGTTTAGTGCCCAGATTCTCGGGGGAATCGACAATACCACAGAACGTACCGTTTTTAGGGGAAGGCTACAAGACCCGAGCTTGATCGGCCCCAACAGTGGTTCCGTATTCCGTGATGAAAACCGAGTCATTTCATCGGCCTATATTCAGGGTACCCTTAATTTCAATACCCAGATCAAGGATTGGGGACTATCCGGTTTTGTAGGTGCAATACATCGTGACAACCGTCTTGAACTCAAAGGTGCGGAACGTATTGGAGGTTTTGTAATCCCCAACTTTTTCTCTTTCAGCAACCTACCTTCCGGACAGCAACCTAATAATATTATAGATAATGGCCGAGATGTACTGTATGCTCTAATAGGTTCTGTAGAGCTAGATTGGAAAGATCAGGTTTTCGTTGAATTACAAGGTCGTCAGGATTGGTCCTCAATTTTACCATTTAGGGATAATCAGAACCGCTATTTTTATCCCGGTGTAAGTGCTACATGGATCGCTTCCAATTCCATCAACATGCCCAGTTTTATTAAATTCCTAAAACTGAGGACTTCTTGGGCGGACGTGGGGCGACCTGGGCCGCGATACTTTGGTAATGTTAACCTGGGCGTATCCCAGTCCGGCAATGGGTTTATTCTAAATCCACCCAATTCACTTCCACCGATCAATACTGAATTTGAACAAACTTTGAGAAATGAAAGGAAACGGGAGCTAGAATTTGGTCTTGAGGCGTTTTTCTTTGAGAACCAACGAATCGGGGTTGACTTATCCGTTTACCGGGCAAATACCTATGACCAGATTATGTCTATAACGGCACGTCCCGGACTTGGGGTAAACACCCAAAGGGTAAATGCCGGGGATGTACAGAACACCGGATGGGAATTGGGATTACGGACAAAACCCGTATTCAACGAAAATTTCCAATGGAACCTAGACATGACTTTTGCTAGGGCCCAGACCAAAGTAGTTGACTTGGATGAGGGCATCACTTCCCAATTGTTGTTTGAAGGAAATGGACTAAACTATGTTGCCGAAATCGGTGGGGAATACGGCCTTATCGTACAACAGCAAGGGTTCCAAAACTACATTAACCCTTCTGACGACAACGACCCCAATAATGGCACGCGCATTGTAGACAACAATGGTGAGCGTTATGCCTATGCCAGATCTAGCAATAGGGTGGTTGGCAAGCTGCTTCCCGATGTCACCGGTGGTGTTTTCAATAGATTTACCTATAAGAATTTCAGTTTAGTGGCCAATATAGACTATTCCTTTGGATCCACCTTTGTCAATGAGGCCGAAACTTACATGTTGGCTGCAGGGGTTTTGGATGAGAGTCTACCCTTCAGGGATGCCGCAACTGGTGGTTTACCCTATTATATAAACGAAGAGGGCGCAAGAGTGGCCGGCGCAAACCCAGGGGGTGGGGCTACCTTTAATGACGGTGTACTTTTGGAAGGTTTACGGCGGGATGGTACGCCCAACGCGCAGATTGTATCCGCACAAGATTATTATGGCTCCTCTTACTTTTCCAACGGGTTCTTTCCAGAGGATCGCCTTTTCAAAGCTGATTATGTAGCATTACGCAATGTCTCCTTAGATTATAGAATTCCTGTAATTCCTGAAAAAATTGGGCTATCGGAAGCCATTATTTCAGTTTTTGCGAATAATGTGGCCTATATATATAAGGCAGCTCCCAATACCATTCCGGAGGCAACCAATGGAACGGGATGGCGATCCGGTGCTTTTGCCACAACGGCATTGCCCTTGCAAAGATCCTTGGGTCTTTCGCTGCGGGTAAAGATTTAATTTAAAAAAAATGTGTACTATGAAAACTGTATTATTTAAATCGATTTTATGTGTATTAGTCTTGATGGCCTCGGCTGGTTGTGAAGATCAATTAGAGGAACTGTATCAAGATCCGGATGGCTTTTCCAAGACCCAGGCCGATCAAGCCGGGGTAAGTATCATCGCCGGATATTTTACCTCTCAGTTGACCCAGGGATTCTATTTGCGAGGCGATTATGGTTCGCAGTTCCATCAATTGCGAAGTGGTTCCCGTGTTATGGGTAGCGGGGTACAGCTGTATTATACGGCTCCCGATGCCTTTGGATTTGCTTATACCCTACGCGATGTTGAAAACGATTGGGGATCCAATGGTTTTAACCGCTCGGTTTTTAATCAATTGAACAGTAATTGGGTAAAGGGTATTCTTTGGGCCCAAAAGGAGTTCAACAATATTCCGGAAGCTGACCGGACCACATTGGACGTACTTTTTATGCGCTTGTTGCACGCCTTAAAAGGATATGCCTACCAACGTGGGATCGACGGCTACGAAAATGTACCTTATTTTGAGACCGGATCGGCTGGTGCCCTGGACGGGGAAACGGCCGAATGGCTGGGCCAGGAAGAGGTATATCCCATTATTATAGCGGAGTTGGGTGAGATTGAGACGTATTTGGCCGGTTTGGAACTGGATGCCAGTGAATTGGCAGTTTTCCAAAACCAGGATGTTATTTTTAACGGAAGTCTTATGCAGTGGAGGAAGTATTTGAATTCCTTACGACTACGCTGGGCCATGACGGTTAGTGAGCGTTTACCGGAGCTTACTACGGCAACCATTAATGAACTGGCCTCAAAACCACTTTTTGACCAAGCCTTTGATGTGGCCGGTTTGGCGGATATCGCCATTGTTGACCCTGCTCGTCTACAAAGGGAATTGGGCATTACCCGCTCGTTTCGGGAAAGGGCAGATGAGTGCCGCGCCCCGAAACGGTATTTACAGGATGCCATGTTCGTTATCCCTACGGAGGAGAGTGTGGTAGTGGAAGGAGAAACCTTGTTCTACTTTAGTGGGGACAATGCCGAGGAAGGGCTAGAAAGCGGTACGGTGGATCCTAGAATAAAGTACCTATTCTCTGAGGATATTTTGGGCCGTTATATTGGTGCCGAGACTAGTTGGGACAACAATAGCGATCCCAATAGCCATCTGAACAAGCTTGTACGCGCCTACTATATTAATGATCCCATTATGACGGACGTAAGCGTCACGGAGATTTCTTTTGGTTCCGAAAATGGCGATGAGCAAGTGATTAGTCTCAGTGAGGAGTTGGAGGGTACCCTGGTAGGTCGTGAAGCCTTCTTGCTCGGTGCTTTCCGTACACACCTTACGAGTTCGAGTGATACCAGTTTTCAAATTGGCACGGACAACAACATGATTGCGGAATTCAACGTACGCCCCCTGTATAATTTTGATATTAGATATCCTCAGCTGCATGCCGTAGAGACCGAGCTTTCTTTGGCCGAGGCCGCGGTTCGGGGCTTTGGGGATGCCGGCTCGGCAAGGCAACATTATGCCAAGGCCATTGAATTGTCCTGTGCTTATTGGTATGCAATTAACGTGGATAACAGTTATAGCCAGCAGACCACCCCGGCCTTCCCAAGCAATATGGACCCGACTAGAATTGACAGGGACAAGCCTACCCAGGAGTACAATGCAGCTGCCTTTGCCGAGTATGCAGCCCAACAGTTCGATACGATGACCGATAGAGAAAAGGTAACAGCTATTTTCAATCAGTTACAGTTGCACTACGGCTTGTTCAATTTTGAAGTGCCATGGACCACAGCAAGGCGGTTGATCAAGTATTTAGGGGATAATCCAGGCTCGCCTTATGAGATTTTCCAATGGAAGGAGCGCTTTTTGTATAACCCCAATATTCAGGCCACAGATCCCGAAGCATGGGCCATCATAAGCCAAACCGATAATCCCGATATACCCGTTTGGTTTACCGGACGTACCGACAAATGGAGAAACGTACTCGAATAAAATTTTAAACCGACTAAATCAATACAATGAAAAAACTATTTTTTATAATACTAACATTGATTATTGCAGCTTCCTGCACCAAGGACGATGACGGCACCATTTTTGGAACTGCCAGTGCCGATGACGGCAATGTCCTTTCGGGGATTACGGTAAAACTATATGCTGAAAGCACTCAGTTTTTAAGGGATACAACAACGGATACAGAGGGCAATTTTACCTTTACCGGGGTTGAAGAGGGCAACTACTATATTGGAGCTACCATTACTGTAGACGGTGTGGTTTGGGATTCCGGAAATCTTCCCCAAATATTTTATGTAGGTGGTGAGACAGAACGAGAAGTGGTGCTAACCCTTACCCAAAAGAATTAGGCGTTTGACGTAAACCAATAGTACCCTATTTAGAATTGAAGTTGAGTTAATGTTAGTTTGAGTGAGTGAGTGAAAAGGTCGGTTTTATCTGAAAACCGGCCTTTTTATGTTTTGAAGTCCTTAGGGCTAGCTAGTCCTTCCTTAGTTAGGGACTGTACAACTATTTGGTAGACTTCACACATTTGATTGAAAATGTTGGCTTTGGTTCTCCCCCCTAAAGGGATATCGGTAATCTCAGGCGAAACCTTGTCCATCAGTATCCAAGATTGAGAATGGGCAAACCGCAAAACCGAATAAACCTATTCCAACCGCTACTTGACAATTCGATTGACTAAACCAAAAACTTGAAACCCAAAATTTTTAATATTCGCAATGTACATTAATCCGTTGGGACTGCATTTGTTTTGAAAACCTCAAAACTTTTAATCTGTGGTTCGCCCTTGGCCGATTTAATTGATAAACGCACTTTTGATACCTCCCTATCATCCATCACATGGATAAACTTGTGACCAATGCAAGAACCTTGGAATAGGGTCTGCCATCCCCGCTGGGTCTTTCCTTCCAAAAGAAATTCCCGAACCCGTTCCCCTTGGGAGATATCTTCCTTCAGTACAATATGGTCTATGGTTCCCAACTTTTTTAAGGGTAGTATAAACCGTTTTCCCTTTCCCGAAGTTATGGCCATAGGACGTGTAAACTTCTTATGTATTTCATCTCCCCATTCTCTAAGTCTTTTTACATCGGACTCGGGCAACAAGCCGTTCGGGTTTGGAGTTAAGCCCATAATCAAAGTAGAATTTCTTCCAGTGGATTTACAGTACATTTCCATTAGGTTTTCCAGGGGATAAATATGTGCTTCGTCCCCGGGTTCCCAAAACCACTCATGTCTTCCATTATACCCTCGTAATGGTGCATCGGACATCGCAGGTATGTAATAGCTACCATTGGGATCCCCATGTTTAAGAGGTTTAAAATCTTGCTCCTGCCCCCTATTATGGAACCAACTGGGTGTAGGATAGGTGCCCCAGCAGGGATAGGGAACCGTCCCGGATTCGCTTCCGCCCCAACGTATATCGGCCCTTTGTAGATTATGGTAAAAAAGGCCGTTAGGTTGGTATTTCTCAAAAATGGATAGCACATCAGGACCCCCCTGTTCCGGGCCATGCGCACCGCCATCAAACCATACAATGGCCAGATCTCCGTAATTGGAACAAAGTTCCTGAACCATACCTTCGCACATTTTGTTATAATAGTGCTGACGGTTTTTGGCAAAGTCGGAATCGCCCTCTACTTTAAAATCGTGCACTCCAAAAAAGGAATTCCAGCGTATTCCGATGTAAATACCTGGCAAAACCCCATATTTATGACAAGAGTCCACAAAATCCCGGACAACATCGCCTTTTCCGTCACGCCAGTCCACGGCACTTAAGCTATAGGGGTTTACCTTACTCTGGTACAAAGCAAAGCCCGTTTCATGAGTGGCCGTTAAGATCGCTATTTTAAAACCGGCATTCTTTATGGCCTTGATCCATTGGTCCGTATCCAAATTCTGGGGGTCAAAAACACTATGGTCCGGTATGGGGGTAATTCTATTATTGGCCTGATTGTATTTTTTCCCATCAAAAACATGAAGATCATAATGGAACACCGCTACCAATTCGGCATCCTGCCATTGTAATTGGGCGGCACTCGGGAAGGGTACCGTTGTCTGTGCAAAAGAATTGCCAAGAAGATATAAGGACAGTAAACATATTAAAAGGGGTACTTTAATCATGATTATCTTGGTAAATTCTAAACACCCAATATGCTTACTACTACAAGGCTTAATTAGGTGCTCTGCCACCAACACTATTTTTTGGCACTTAAAAATCGGAAAAAAACCTTTGTGGTACAATTCTAATCATTTGATATCCTAATCTGTGATCAAAGTGTTAAATTTAGGGGTACTATTCACCCTATACCGGAAATGCTCAATTTCGACCCTTCTTTCTCCTCCCCTGTGGCCGAATTGAACCAATGGCAGGGTTAGAAAGTCTGGATAGCAACAATTAATAAGACAGAACAAAATCGCAATCGTTTTATAAACCAATCAAAATCCGGGAAATTCAAAAAAGGAATACCATGCAAAAAGTAGTTTATTCCCTGCTGTTCTTCGCAAGTTCGGTATGGGTATGTGCCCAAGTGAAAATATATGAGGCAACTGAAATTATACCCACCTATAAAATTGGAAAGGAAGAGGTTAGTCCCCAGTTTTATACCGGCAGGGGTGTACAGGGAGCACAAGGGAAGATATATCCCTATCCTTCCCAGACCAAATTGGGCGACGCACTGAGCGATGTGGAATATGAGATGGTCTACCTTGAAAACAAATATCTAAAGGTAAAAGTACTTCCCGCTTTTGGTGGAAGGCTGTTCTCCGCAATTGATAAGACCAATGGACATGAGCTTTTCCATACCAATAGTGTCATAAAGCCCGATTTAATCGGAACCTTGGGGGCCTGGGTATCGGGTGGCATAGAATGGTGTTTTCCCCACCACCATAGGACCACGACCATGTTACCGAGCGATTATCGTTTGGTGGAAAACAAGGACGGTAGTGCCACTGTGTGGATAGGTGAGACCGAAAAGACCATGGATATGCGTGGGGTTATCGGCATGACCCTTAGACCGGGCAAGTCCTATATTGAAGTAGATTATCGCATTAACAATACCCATCCTCTTACCCAAACCTTTTTGTTTTGGGCCAATGTAGCGGTAACTTCCAATGATGATTTTAGGACCTTTTGGCCACCAAGTCAGGAAATAGGGGTTTTCCATAACAACCGAAGTTTTATCCGCTGGCCGATCTCCAATGCCACGGACAATTACGGAAGGACAAGTTATCCTGAAGGAGTTGACCTCACCTGGTGGAAAAACCACCCCAATCCCGTTTCGTTTTTTATGTGGGACATCAAAGAGGGTTTTATTGGCGGATATGACTATGGACAGCAAGCGGGCATGGTCCATGTAGGAGATCCGCATGAGAACAATGCCTCCAAATTATGGCAGTTTGGCCCGGGGCTTCAAGGCCAGAACGCCCGGAGGAAACTCACCGATGACGGTAAAGCCTACGTAGAGTTGATGACCGGCACGTTTTCCAACAATCAACCGGATTACAGCTGGATCCTGCCCCATTCCGTGAAGGATGCCAAAAATTTTTGGTATCCCCTAAGGGACATAGAAGTGGCCAAAAATGCGACCAAGGATGCCGCGGTAACCTTGCAAATGCGAGATTCAAAAACTGTCTTTTACGGTTTCAATACCACATCCGCATTCAAAAATGCCAAGTTGATTTTAATGCATAAGGACAATATCCTGGTAGAAAGGACCATCGATATTGATCCGGCCACCCCTTTTACCGCTTCCTTTAAGAACAAGAGCGCCATTGAAGAGAGCGCCTTAAGTATTCGGTTGGAAGATCTAAACGGACGTGAATTGGTCTCTTACAGTCCCCCAACTTTGGAAAATCCGGATTTGCCGGAAACCCAGGAACGTGTAAAACCTGTGCCGGAAATTAACACGGTGGAAGACCTTTATCTTACTGGTAGGTTTGTAGAGCAGTTCAACAGGCCTGGAATAAACCCGGATGATTATTACTTAGCCGCCTTGCGGAAATCCCCCAAGGACTACCGTATCAATATAGCAATGGGCTCTCGAAGGTTAAAACAAATGAAATATGAGGAGGCCCTGGCCTATCTACAGGCCGCAGCGGACAAGCTACAGGTAAAATACTACCAGCCCAAGGAAGGGGAATTGTTCTACTATAGAGGTATGGCATACAAAGCATTGGGGCATACAAAAGAAGCCTATAAGGATCTGGCAAGGTCTACCTGGTATTACGCCTGGGCCGCGGCCGGCAACTATCAATTGGCCCTTTTGGAAAGTCTGGCAGGAAACCACCAGAAGGCCTTGGAGTATGCCGAAGCTGCCTATTCCACAAATACCAGGGACGGTAGGATCGTAGTCTTGTATGCTTCTTTGCTCAGAAAGTCGGGGAATCAGGAAAAGGCATTGTCCCTATTAGAGGCACAACTGGTATATGATCCCTTGGATTTCACGATCCTGTATGAAAAACAGCTCCTGATGGGAAATTCGTCCATGGAAGCATGGCACAAGAATATGCAGGACAAGGAAAACAATTACTTGGAGATTGCGACCCACTATATGAATTCCGGCTTCTATGAAGATGGTATTTCACTCCTATCCTCATTGGAACATCCCAAAAATCCTTTAATCCACTATTATCTCTCCTGGTTTTATGATCAAACGGGGGATAAGGCAAAAACCACGGAACACCTTGCCCAAACAGCCAATGGTTCCATGGATTATAGTTTTCCGTACAGGATAGAGACGGAAAAAGTATTGAGCAACGCCTTAAAACTAAATCCGGAAAACGCACAGGCCCATTACTTGATGGGCAATCTGCTCTATGACAATCGTCCGGAAGATGCCATGGCCTCATGGGAAAAGGCCAGGACCGTTCCCATGGCCCTGCGAAATTTGGCCTTTGGGGCCTTTTATCATGAAAAAAAACCGGAAAAAGCCATTGACTATCTTACCAAGGCTATTTCCATGGAGGGGGACCATCCTTTGTGGTATGCCGAACTCTCCAAATACTACGATGAATCCGATAAAGATTTTAGGGCCAACCTGGATATTCTTAGAAAGCATATAGACCATGTGAAAAAAGATGTGGCCGCTCCAAAGACATTTGTTCAGTTGTTAAACCTCAACGGGGAGTATGATGAGGCCATCCGCTTTTTGGACGAGCACCATTTTAGGACATGGGAAGGAGGCCGTGAAATTTATTGGCACTATGTGGATGCGCACACCTTAAAAGCGAAACAATTACTTAAAAATGGGGATTCCCAAAAGGCGATCGCCCACTTGGAGCGCGCCCTGCAATATCCTGAAAATTTGGAAGTAGGCAAACCCACCCACGATGAAAAAAATGCCATGATCCATTATTATTTGGGAGAGGCCTATTCCAAAATGGGCAATACCAAAAAGGCCCGGCAACACTATCAAAAAAGTTCCGATTCTAAAAACGGCAGGGGCATGTACGATCTTTTGTACTACCAGGCCATGGCCAATGCGGAGTTAGGTAATGATAATCGGGCAAAAACACTGTCCCAGGATCTCATCTCCAAAGCACGGCAGCTGCGCGAAAAAGGCAATAGCACTATCCTTGTGGCCGTTGAGGAAGCTTCCGCTACCAATAAAAAGGCCGTTTCGGAATCCTATTTTCTAGAGGCCCTTGGCAATTTAGGGCTTGGCGATAAGAACAGGGCCCAAAGTTTGTTGCAAACGGCCAAGAAGGAATATGCCAATCATTTATGGGCCAAAGTTATGACGGCCCCATAATCCCGTGGAGAGCTTGGCCAGAATCACAAAGTCCTATGAAGTTACGCGGTCCGATCTCCTTTCTTCTATTCGGTTTACTATATATAAACGCCATACTGGCTCAGGCCGATAAAAAATTAGTGCTTGGGGAACAACCCATTTTTAGCGTATCCCGGACCCATGAACAAATTACGATCGATGGAAGGAAGGACGAAGTGATATGGGAAAAAACCGAGGCCGGAAACTTTGACCATTATTACAGGGCAGAGCATCCGGATGATAGGCAACAAACCATTTTTAGGATGTTATGGGACGAAAAAAACCTGTATGTACTCTTTGAAATGAAGGACAAGTATTTGACTGCCAGGGAAACCAAAAGGGACGGGGCTCCCTATTTTGATGATTGTGCCGAAGTCTTTTTTATCACGGCCCCGGACAGCCTGAATATACACTTTGGCTACGAACTAAACCTATATAAGGCGGCCAACGATTTTATCTATTTTAACCGATATTACCAGGAAAAGGATGTCGTATATAAAGCGTTTAATCCGGAATATAGCGTAGAAACCTCATCTTCCGGGACTATTAATGATAATTCCGATATAGACGAAGGCTGGTTTTTGGAAATGGCCATCCCCATTGCCAACTTTGGGGAATTGGGCCAAACGGTTCCCGTAAAAAAAGGAAATAGGTGGGCCTTTTTGGCCATTCGGCAAGATCGTAACGATGCGGAAGGAAACCGCAGGTCTACTTCTACCCTATTTCCCATTTATGACATTTCAAAAAACGTACACCAACCCCATCGTTTTGGTCTTTTGGAATTTACGGACTAGGGTGCCCTTTGCCTTTAGGCTAGCTACAACATCTTGTTTCATAAGTCCTGTTTCGCAATTTCAATATCTTTTTCGGCATCCGCAATGTGCTTTCTCCATGAAAATTCCTGATCAAATTGATAGGGCATTTGGGATACATTATAGGTTTCCATGGTTTGGGTATAGGCCTTCCAATGTTCCAAGGCATTCTCCAAATGCGTAACCGCTTCTTGCTGAAATGAACTTTCTCCTTCCACTCGAAATTTCTGAAGTGAAACTGCACCACGAATCTTGTCGGCAACATACAATCCAAAATGTCCCCAGGCTTGGATATCGTTCAGTTCGATCAACAATTCCTGTTTCTCAGGGTAGGTTTCTCGAAATTCAAGGGCAATTTCCTGCGCACCCTTACTTTCCCAGTCCATGGTCCGGGCCAAATCCAAGGGTGTAATCTGGTCCTCCCGATAGCGCCCCCCTACAAAGTCGGCGATATTCACATAGGCCGAATCCAAAACCGGGTGGGCTATCATTTGATTCACATCGATAAATTTTCCGCCCACCGTGGTCATTCCCTCCGTATATAAGGTTGCGTCCCATGTTCCGCGATAGAAACTGGCCCACCTATTGGCATTTTGCGAGGCCATTTTCCATGCATTCAATAATTTTGAAGCATCCTGCAATGCAAAACGTTGCTCCAAGGCACTTATAAAATAAGCATCAGGCACCGTACTATTGTAGAGCAAGTTGCCCCATACCTTATAAAAAAGCCATTGGCGTTCAAAAGCATAATCCCACGAACGGTATTCGGTCTTGGTAATATAGTCCTTGGCGGGAATATAGGTCTCCGAGCCAATGATACAACCTCCGATATATTCTTGACCGTTATGGCCCATGAACTTCCGGATAAAATCGGGCTGCGCCCATCTTAGGGCAAAGAAATCCTCATTGCGCATGGTCCATACGCCTTTGTAGTTCTTCGGTTTGGGATTCCAATAGGTGTCCGTTAGTATGCCCCCGTGTACAATGGAAACCTTAGGGGAAGAGTGCGCATGGGACCAATTGAACTTAAAGCCCAGCCATACGTCATCTTCCAGGCCAATATTCTCAATGGCCTCCCTGGTAAGGATTTCGGTGGATTTGCTAGTAGTACCTTCACTGCCTTTTCCTGCGGAAAGCGGTGCCCTGTAAAACAATTTCACCTTTCTATCCGCCTCCCTGATCCCCTGTATAACGGTACGGTCCATCCAATCCCGACGTTCCTCCGAGGTCATTCCTCCCATACGTTCGCCCAAGGTAATCCCTATGCCGGCCAAGTCTTCATAGGTATTTATGGTCTTGGTCACCATTTCACGGGTATATTCCTCGATCTGTGCATTGGTTTCCCCTTCCCCAAAAAAACCACTGTCCTTGGAGTACTCGGCAATTTGGTATTCCCTGCCGAATTCCTCCGAAACAAAGATGTTCCAGTTAAAGATGTAGGGTTCAATACCGCGAGCCTGTGCCATTTTAAACAAACTTTTCCAAAAGGATCGCCATGTGGCCATTTCCTGTTCCGAGAACGGGGAAGCCTTGGGAAAACTATCGGATTGTACCATAAACATGTAGGGGTGCAGGTTCCAAAGGGTAAGCGTGTTAAATTTGTTCTCCACCATCATGTCCAGAAAGGATTCCCAAAATTTTAAGTCCTTACAAGTCTCATAATGCAGTGCAAGATTTTCCCCGCTGCGATAGGAAAACCATGGCAGGTTGAATTTAATGGCCCGGAAAGGATAATGTGCCTTAATCTGTTTGGCCTTAAGATCTTTCCAGCTTTTGCCTTGTTCCAGCTGTTCCGCAATGTCCAAAAGGCCATAAAGCAGCCCCCTCCGATGCCCCGCACTAAGTTGCGCCCCATTGTCCCCAATTTGCAGGGAATACCCATCGTTCCCATTTTTTGAAACCCTATCCTCCAGGAAGATGGTCAATTCCGCCTTCTTGGTATCCATGGCCCGGCCCATTCCCAAACCTTGTTTCTTAAGGGCAGCTTCCAATTTTTCCAGTCCATACGCTAAATCCGGGGATCCATTTACATAGACCTTTATCTCCGTGGTTTCCGGTGTACAACCGAACATAAAGGCAAGGCCCAAAACTAATACGCAGTAATAAATCCTCATTTTGAATTAATGGTTATGATGTCACTTTCAATATCGCCCACCTTTGCCCTTATGGTAATGGGCCCGGGCTGCCTTAAAGATTGTATCATTAGCAAACACCTGCCATTGGCCGTTGTAATGGTGTTGTTCCGAATATCCTGAACGTTATCGCTTGCGCCATTGTCCACGCCCAATAATCTGTAGTTCCCCTGTATCTCAAAAACAACCTTCCGATCGTCCATACGCACGGGAATACCATTTTTATCCATCAACTCCACCTCAATATGGGCCACATCGTAGCCATCTGCAACAAGCTCTGTTTTATCCGTCTTAATGTCCATATCTGAAAATCCACCAGCGGTCCGCAACACATATTCCAAAGTGGAACCATCTTCGCAAACCCCTTTTGCCACTAATTCCCCCGTAGAAAAAGGAACGTGCCATTGCATGATCTTGTCGTCATAATTATCCTCCAATTTCTGAATTCCGAGGGACGTATCGTTAAGGAACAACTCCACTTCCCGGCAATTGGTAAAGACTTCCACAACGGTAGATTCCCCTTGATCATAGTTCCAATGCTCATTATAGGCCGGCCATCCCCATTTGGAAAGGTATTTTTCGTTTCTATGTATATCCATCACTGTATTGCCCACCAACTCATATTCCGAATCCGCCAAGCGTACCGTAGACATGTATATATGGGGTTCGGGATTCCAAAGTGATTTAAAAAGATGAAACCTAGGGGTCTCAAAACCGGCAAAATCAAGTAGGCCGCTGCTACTCCCCTTCTTGGGCCATGTGCTGGATTCGCCCATATAATAGATTCCTGTCCAAAGAAAAATACCCTGGATATTCTTGTTTTCCAAGATGGCCTTCCATTCATGCCATTGCGCCCAGTTCTCAGTTCCTAAAACCAACTTTTCCGGATATAGGCGGGAAACGTAGTCATAGACCGCCTGCCTATAACTGATCCCCACGATATCCAAGGCATCCGTATAGCCCGAAAAATAACTTACCGATGGGATCACCAGATTGGCAGTTACCGGGCGGGTGGTATCCATCTCCTTGATCCATCCCGAAAGTCTATGGGCCATTTGGGCCAGATCATAGTTGTCCGGTTTGCCCTCCCTAAAACGCTTTTTGATCTGTTCCGGAGAAAAATAGGGCTCGTCATAATAATAGTTCACATTGGCATCGTCCTCGTCCCAATACCCGGCGGCCTTTCCATAACTGGGGTACGTCCATTCTATTTCATTACCAATGCTCCACATGACTATGGAAGGATGGTTTTTGTCCCGCTGTACCATGTTCTTGATATCGCGCTCCGCCCATTCCCCAAAGTGATGTGTATACCCCCGGGTTACCTCCTCGGCCTTTTGCTGCTTATAGTTGTGGCGTTTGTCCTTGGGATTCTGCCACTCATCAAATATTTCGTCCTGCACCAAGAACCCCATACGATCGCAAAGGTCCAGAAAATCCTCAGAGGGAGGGTTATGTGCTGTCCTAATGGCGTTTACCCCAGCCTCCTTGAGCAATTGCAACCTACGTTCCCATACCCCGATGGGCACCGCGGCACCTACCAATCCTCCATCATGGTGCAGACAAACCCCTTTAAAAATGATTTTTTCCCCATTTACGAAAAATCCCTTTTGGGCATCATAGGAAATACTACGGATACCAAAAGTGGACGTGTATTCCCCGAGCAGTTCTTCATCCTGGAAAATCCTGGTCCTTGCGGTGTAAAGATGGGGCGTTTCCAGGTCCCAAAGTCTTGGATTGGAAATTGGAATATTCTGACGTTGTTTTTGCACGGTTGCAGCTTCAAGGGTAAGTTGGCTTTCCTTGCCGGCCACGGATACCCCATCTTCTCCAAGGATATCCACCAGAACCGTTATGGCTTTTGCACTTTTATTTTGGTTTACAATCTGGTTTTCCACCAAGACCGTCGCGGCCTCCCCAGCTACTTTTGGGGTAGTGATCGTTGTGCCCCATTCTACAAGGTGCACCTTGTTGAGCGTCTCCAAGCGCACATGGCGGTAGATACCGGACCCGGGATACCACCTACAGTCCACATAGGCCGAGCGATCCGCTCGCACGGCTATGGTATTGCTTTGGTCCCCATACTTTAGATAGGGAGTTAGATCATAATAAAACGGGATGTAGCCATAAGGCCTTTTCCCAAGGTAGTTCCCATTAATCCACACTTCGGAATTGGTATAGATACCGTCAAAATTAATGCGGGTAATCTTGTCAGCTGCGCTGTTGGGCAAGGAAAAGGTCTTTCGGTACCAGCCGATACCACCGGGCAAAAAGGCCGTGGCCCCGGCCGTGTTCTCCTGGGTATAGGATTCCTCCACACTCCAATCATGTGGCAATTTCACTGCCCTCCACGAAGAATCATCAAAACTGGGATTTTGGGCATGGGCGATATCCCCCTTGGCAAATTTCCAATCAAAATTAAAATCGATTACCGAATCTGTCACCTGCAACTTTTTTTCCCCGCAGGCTGAAAAAACTATGAAAACACCCAGTAAAATATAGTTGGTGAAACGACTAAAAGTTCTCATATCAGTAGTCTTTTAAATGATGGTTTCCTTTACGGCGCATAAGCTGTTACCCCATTCACGCTTTTTGAAAAGGACGGAACCCGCTATCCTTCCCGCACTTGAATCCTTACCGATATATCCGATTCCCGTTCCTGCCCGGAATACGGGTTATGGTCTAAAATCCTTGTCCAAGGTCATAATCCATTTATCCAATTCGAAACCGTCTTCTCGCATAGCGAAGGAGATGATATGTTCCCCAGCGGTCCTTACCTCCAAAAAAATAGTTTGGGGAATGCCGCAATGGTTCTCCGGCACCCGCTGTGCCGAGGACCATGTCCATTTGCCCTTACCTTCGCACCACTGCATCCTGGCCCCGTTTTCGGGCCATTGGCCATCGATGCCTACATGCAGGCCGTTATCCTCCGTACCGGAGGAAAAGGCCCTGGCCCAAACAAAATATTTTCCAGGGGAGGTAAAATCCACTTTGTAGGATACCAGGCCACCAGCACCGGCTTTCGGAAAAAAATTCTCTCCTTCCTTTAGGGGATCCCCATGGGTAATCCTGGTATCCGGTAAGGCTTCTATATACAGATTACTCCCCGCACCTTCCGAATGATCTGTCAACTCACTTTCCTCAAAGGGCATATCCCCTTCTTTTGGGCGCAGATACCAATTTCTAGGGCTTCCATTGGCAGATCGGTAATGAAAGGCCTCTGCCTCTACCTCCACAAAACCATTAACTTCCCTAAAGGCCACGGCATCTTCCAATTGCTTCTCCATTGGCAGGTGGGCCGGTGTACATATCAATTTAGTCCATCGGCCCCTGGACCATGCCGTCTCGTCATTTTCGGGAATCAATTTATTGGTAACGGCCTTGGACGCTACCTGGATAAGGTCGTTCGGTTCCAGATAATGGATACCCAGATTATGCGTTGTTACTTGGTATGTGGCCTTCGTTGGGGGGTTCACCAGTGTATCCAAAACGGTACCGTTCAATTTGATCACATAGGGCGATTCTCCATCGTTCTCGCCCAAGGTTACCAAGGAAATTTTATAAGTGCCCTTGCCGCCGGCAAACAGGGTATGGGCTTCGGCATAGGTGTCCCGCAAAGACGTGTTCGCCGCGTCAATGGCCAGGGCACCATTTTTTTTGTCCTTGTAGTAGTTTGATTTCGCATAAGGAGGATTTATGATGAAGTCCTCCAAGGCATCAAGGACCACCGTATTTGCCCCTTTGTCCGTTACGTTCTCCTTTATAGTGGGGCGTTTTATACGTAACAGGGCCACCCAGTCCTTTTTTCTATCCGGCGGAAATCCAAGGGATACCTTACCTCCTCCTTTTACGGTACGTACCGTTCCCTTTTGAAGTTTGCCTCCCGTCCTTGGGTTATACCAGGCCAAAGTATAGGAATATGGAAAACCAGTAAGATCCAGTTGGGTCTCCAGGACTTCCGGAAGGTATATGGCATAACTATTGCCATTTTCGGCAAAAACAAGATCTCCCGGATTATCGGTAAGGCCGTTCGCCGCCTTCATTTTTGAGAACGGAAGATGCCCCTTAAAAAACTCCAGGGCATGTCGGGTCTGATCCCATAGGATTTCACGGGAACGCCAATCTTCGCATTTCAAATCGTTGTGATCGAATTTATACCCAAAGTACCATTCCACCCCAGCTCCGCCGGCCATAAGATTTCCCCATAACACTTGCGATCGCATCTCATTATGCTCTGCATCGTCCTTATCCGGTTTGGCACCTACATCTGCCGGGCCAATCTCATCCAAGGGCACTATCCAGGGATGGCCGGCCTTCTGGGATAAGTCTATCCAACGTTGTGTAGTTTCATTCACATTATGGGGATCGTGGATTTGAAGGGAAGGTCCCGTAAGATGTGAATCGCCCAACATGGGCCTTAAAATCGCATCCTGTCCTCTTGTTCTGGAATGCGTATGCAGGGCGATATGATTTTTATAGGGATCTGTTTGATGGAGGTACTTGGCCGCATCCTTTCGGTCTCGATCGTTCTGCGCCTTGGGGGACCATGAGGCATATCCGTTTTCCTCGCCAAGGTTCCAGGTAAGGCCCAAATGATGTGCAAACCTTGCTATGAGCTCCCGGTAATACAGTTTGCGTTGTACGCCCAAATTACCGATATCCAATAATAATTCGTTTTCCGTTTCCTGGGTCAGCATATGGAGCATTAATCCCAGTTTGTCCATATGCTGAAAAACAATTTCCCATTGTTCCAACTTACTACAGTCAAAGCGATAGCGTTCATGGATATGGTTCCAGGGCCAGACATCGTTTCCATCGCCTTGGACGCTCATGGTCAGGAAATAGACCGAGTTCATCCCTTTGCCGGACAGATAGTTCAAGGCACCAATAATGTTCTTCCCCTTGCCGTTTCGCCAAGTAGGGTCTCCAGGCCTCCAATCTCTTGTATGAGGCGCATATGTATGGGAAGCCGGGGTCTGGTCAAATTCATAAAAGGCCAATAGGCTTTCCGGACTGCCCGCCCCGCCCTTTATAAAGTATTCCTGGGTTTCGACAAATTGAAGGTAGCGGTGATTTACATAACGTAATCGACCTTTTCCCCTAAAATCCCTTCCCGTCTTGTCCGAGTCCGTAATCAGGAAACTTCCTTCCGCACCGTCAAAGGAAACGGCCTCACCCGCATTAGGGACATCGCTGATCGCAATGGCGTCCCCCTTTCTAAAGGAGGCCTTAAAGCGCCATTCGCCCGTACGATCGGGCGCAAAGCGTACTTTCCAGATTTTTCCGGAATCCGCAGCGGTCTCCGAGGCGTTGCCATCCGCCGCAAAAAAACCGGGGACCACGTATTCCGTATCAGCATGTGTAAATGTTACATTAAGGCGATAATTTAAAAACGGGTTTTCGGCATCGTTTTCGCTAAGTGCATTACCCTCAAAGCTTATGGTGACCCTATGCCATTTTTTGAGTTCGCCTTCGATTTTTTGGCAATGGAGCAGATGCAACGAAAACACAAAAAAAAGGATAAGAAAGGTTGGCATTTGGTTCATCCCTAAGTTTTTGGTATGTTCAAATGTACATTGTTTTACAGGCCTTTTACATAGCAAATGTCCTATTCTGTACCATAAACCGACTATTGGATCCTAGTCCGTACCGGAAATTAAGAAAAGACAGCTTGGCAAAGGATAATGGTTCCCCAATACCTAGGGAAACCTAAAAGAATCCTATCGATTTATCCTTTCCAAATAAAGCTCAGTTTTCGAGACGATAGGCGTACATGGAATAATGCGTCTCCCTGATTTTCTCCACCAATTCTTCGTGGGGATTGTCATAGCCATCCACAAGACCTACATTATAGTTTTCCCCATCAAACCTTCCTGTTAGAGGTTCGTCCAGATATTGGAACCAATGTGTTCCTACAATATTCGGATTCCGCAAGGCACCCTTTACATAATTCCCGTAAAGCGTACCGCGATGCCTTTGATCTTTGGCCAGTTTTACCCCTGGATGAAATAAACCGCTATCGGTAGAACCAAAATGGAATTCGCTGATTAGAATAGGAGCATCCAGACCTGCCGGAAGGGATACCCCGGCCACACTGTACTCATATTTGTTAAAACTCATAATATCCAAATATTTGCTGGCAGCTTTCAGTACCGTGGCATTGTTTTGCCAAGCGAACCTACATCCCAAATAGTTCTGCCCAGGGGCGATCTGATCTAATTCTTCACTTAAGGTCTTAAAATAAGTTAAAGCAATTTTTTCGTAAAAAGATATCAAATCCTCTATGGCGTTTTCCTTTTCAGGTGCTTCAGTAGATGCCAATAATTGCTCCCAAGAACCATAGGATGTTTTCCATTTTTGGTTAAGGGCCTCTATTTCACTATACTTCAATTTTAAGTCCTTTACAAATTCCATTTTTGCGGGCTGCTCTACAGGGCTTCGTAAAGTGCCTATGGCCAAAGATCCAAGGGCACCCCATGACAGTTCGTTATCAATAAAAAAACCGATACACCAAGGATCGCCGGCCCCGTCCTTTTGGGATTCCATGGAGCGGCGCACTGCCTTGCGGAAATTGGGATCAAAAACATCATGGAACTTGCCCCAAAAACCATCGGACCCTTCAATCTTAGGGGTACCTTTGATCCAGATAGATCCGGTATAGGGTGTTTTTTGTTGTGCCGTAGCTCCAAAATCCGAAACAAAACCGATAGTGTTCAGCCCCCAGCTTTTAAAACGTTTATGCGCCAAGTCCCTAAAAGTCTCCCGCCATTTATTCCCATATTTCTTGTATAGATTATCTTGATAATAATTGTACGTGTCATAATCCTTCTTATCCTTGTAAAAACCATGCGAAGCAGAGGTGCCAATAGCATAAAACTGATTATGGACCCCCTCTTTTTCAGGGATATAGGAGAAGTACTTTTCCCGTCCAGTGATTCCGGTGTATACGCTCTCCGAGGCTACACAATTGACCCCGGCCGACCAAAACAAATACCCTTCAGGATCTACCATCCACCATTTGTCCCTATATTTCTCCGTACGGAAAAAACCAGTGGCCTTAAGTTTTGGCCCTTTTAGCCAGCCCCCATAAACGCTACGATCTTTAGGTGCCGGGGTATTCTCCAAAATCTCCAAATCAGCGGAAGCTTTTTGCTTTAACTCGGCAACATCATGCATTTTTCCGGGCCAATCCTTATGACGGTACTGTCCAAATTGATCTACAAACGGAAAAAGTCCAGTGGTATCACGTACTTCCAATACCCCTGTTGCCCTAACATTGTCCACGGTAAACGTGTTTTCGGTATAGGCGTAACGGGAGCAGAACACAATTTCATCGATTTTGCCAATATCTGTTTTTAAGATTCCGGGTGCGCCCCGCATCCCCTCTATTTTTGGTTGGGGAGAAAAGACCCATGGCGTCCATGCCAAAGGCACGGTAATGGTCTTTTGTTCACCGGGTTCCAAGTCCACATAATCAGAACAGAACCATCGTTTTAGACCGTCCGGATCGTTGCCTACGAACATCTCCACCTGGATAAACTCATCGCCCACATTGGACACATCCGCCTTTACTTGGTAATATCCTTCCAGGTTCATAGGTTTTTCTATGGATGCCAACAGTTTGACCCCAGGTTCCCTAGTTCCAAAACCGTTGGTAACTTCTAGGTAGGCATTACCGTCCTTTTTCGATATCCCAAAGGTCGCATTTTGCGGTCGTATCCATTCTAAAGTAGCGCTATCCTCAAAATCGAAAAGTACCAATTCCGAAGCCCGCTTGATTTCCGGGTCGGTTTGCTTGCAGCCCACAACCCCTAAAAACAAGGTTAGCCTTAGCATTATGGATAGTCTCCACCTTAAAAAATACCGTGTTCTTGTTCCCATAATACGGTTTTTCGTTTTTTGCAGGGGTAGTTTTATTGCCAGGCCTAGGCCTCTCCCATTTCCGTTAGACCAAATTCGTTACAAATATCCCTGGTATCTTCCCCCAGGGCCGGGGATCCCGAGGTAGAGGTAAGCAGTTCCCCATTGATGGAAATGGGACATCGTGTAGTCTTGTACCCATAACCATCAGAAGTATCCACCTTTTGTATCATCTCCAATACTTTAAAACCCTCATGGTCCAAAAGATCCTTCCAATCCATAACCTTGGCGCACCAGATATCCGCAGGTTCCAAAATAGCCAACCAGTGCGGGGTAGTCCCTGTTCCCAAATGGTCTGCCAGTATTTTTTTAATCTCATCCCTCTTACGGAACCAATCTTCGGGTTCTTGATATTTCTCCAGGGCCTGGCAACCTAATAGCTCTCCTAGAAACGGAATGGAACCCATGGCAAGGGACAGATATCCATCTTTTGTTTTGTAAACCCCATAAGGTGCGCCAAGATAAGCATGGGCGCTATTACTTTTAGGGCGAACGGTAGGGGCACCTCCATCATGATAGAAGGTGGTAATGGATTCAAATTGAAAATCGATAATAGATTCCAGCATACTCACGGATACCTTGGTCCCCCTGCCCGTTCTTATTTTTTTTAACAATGCGCTCAGAATACCCTGGGCCAAATGTGCTCCGGAAAGGATATCCACCAAGGCCAGTCCAACCGGTACCGGACCCTTGTCTGCATTGCCATTGAGCCAGGTAAGCCCGGAAACGGCCTGAAGCAGTAAATCCTGCCCTGGATTGTACGCCCAAGGTCCTTGGGTACCATAGCCCGAGATTTCCCCGTAAACGATTGTAGGGTTTATTTTTTTGATCGATTCATAATCCAATCCCAGACGTTGGATAACCCCAGGGCGGAAATTATGCACTAGCACATCTGCCTTCCCTATCAATTGAAGTACCATTTCATGATCCTTCCCATCCTTCAAATCGGCCTGAAAGCTCTCCTTGTTTCGGTTTATCGCCCTAAATATGGAAGAATCCCCATGAAGGACTACATTGGATACATAATGCTGTCGACATATATCCCCGGTAACAGGCCTTTCTACCTTAATGACCCGAGCTCCCAGATCGGCGAGTCTCAAGGTAGCGGAAGGACCTGATAAAAATTGGGTAAGGTCTACGATCAAAATGTCCTCTAAAGGTTTCATTTACAAGTTATAGTAATTCTTTTATGATTTCCTCGGTGTGCTGTCCTACCCTTGGGGCCGGTTTTGGACTAAAGATGCGTTCGTTGTCCAAACGGATCGGACAGCGTAGGGTCCGTACTTTTTCTCCGGAGGGGAGCAACAACTCTTGATCCATTTTCAGTACCTCATAACCCTCATGGGACAGGAATGTCCTATAATCAAAAACCGGGGCGCACCAAAACCCTTGTCCTTCCAAAAGGGCCATCCAATCCTCAGTATCCCTATCCACCAGAACCCCTCTCAGAAGATCCATAATCTCGTCCCTTTGTGTAAACCAGGATTGCGCATCCGTATATTCTTGAAGGGCTTCATTATCCAATATAGCTCCCAATTCCGTTACGGAACCCATGGCAAGGACGATATGCCCGTTCCGGGTGGGATATACCCCATACGGTGCACTTAAATCGGCAAGGGCGTTACCTTTTTCGGCCCTTTTCGGGATTTTTTGCCCCCCATTGAGATATGTAGTAATCAGTTCAAACTGAAGATCTACCGTAGATTCCAAAAGGCTCACCTCTACCAAGGTGCCTTTCCCGGTATGCTCTCGTTGGATAAGACTGGCCAAAATACCTTGTGCCAAATGGGTGCCCGTAACGATATCGGAAACCGCAGCACCCACAGGGGTAGGTGCATCGTCCCTATCACCGCTTAAACCGGCAAAACCGGACATGGACTGGATCAATAAATCTTGGCCTGGCTTGGAACTCCATGTTCCTTTTGTACCATAGCCGGTAACCGTGGCGTATACAATTCCAGAGTTTATTTGAGACACCTTTTTGTAATCCAGTCCTATCTTCTCCATAACCCCAGGCCGAAAATTGTGGGTCATCACATCAGCCCGCGCAATCAGTTTTTGCACTCTTTCCAAGTCTTTGGCATCCTTAAGATTGGCCGTATAGGATTCCTTATTTCTATTAGCGGTGTGAAAAACCAGGCTACTACCATCCAAAAAGAGATTTTTTAGGGCTATTTTTCTGCCCGCCTCACCCTGTCCAGGGCGTTCGATCTTAATGACCCGTGCCCCTAGGTCCGCTAGACGGAGACCCGCGGATGGCCCCGCCATAAACTGGGCAAATTCCAAGACCAAAATTCCTTCCAAAGGTTTCATACCGTGCCTTTGTTCATGTTATGTATTTCTTAAAAGGATTTTCTTCCACATCAAAAGAAGTCATTATTCATAGTTCATATAAATAGTTCTTTTTTGAAGATAATGTTCTATTCCATAAATACCATCCTCTCCTCCGATACCACTTTTTTTATGTCCCGAATGGTAGCCTTGGATATACCCTACGATAGGTTTGTTCATAAAAATGGTCCCGATTTGGAACTCTTGGATAGCTCTCATGATCAGTTTGTGATTCTGCGTATACAAATAAGCAGAGAGACTATCCTCTCGTCGGTTCAAAAGTTCCCGGGCTTCCTCATAGCCTTTTATTTTTATTATCGGTAGTACAGGGCCGAACATCTCTCCTTGGATCGATGCATGGTCTGGGCGTACGTTGGCCAAAACTGTAGGTTCATACCAATTGCCCTTTTGAAACTGTTGTCCTTCTGGGCGTTTTCCACCAAGAAGAACCTCTGCCCCTTGCGCAATGTTTTTTTGAACTACGCTTTCTATATGTTCCAGGCCCTTGGGACTAAGGCTGGGTCCCATATCCACATCGGTCATGGGATCCCCTACCCGAATCTTTTGAACCCGTTGTACCAACTTTTCGGTGAACTCATCTGTTATCCTTTCATCTACAAACACCATCTCGTTACAGATACACACTTGGCCACAATTGGCATATCTGGAAATCACGGCAGCTTCAACGGCTTTATCTATTTCCGCATCTTCCAACACAATAAAAGGTGCCTTGCCGCCCAATTCTAGTACCAGACCTGCTATATTTTGGGATGCTCCTTTATAAATAGCCTGTCCTGCCCTGGTACTTCCGGTCATGGAAACCAGTTTGGTCAAAGGGTTTTCAACCAAATAGGCACCAACATCATGCCCATAGCCCACAACCATATTAACAACACCTTTGGGCAAGCCGGCCTCATGGACGAGCCTACAGAATTCCGATGCGGTCACAGGGGTAAGCTCCGATGGTTTTATGACCATAGTGTTACCCGTAATCAGGGCCGGTCCAATCTTCCGCCCGATTAGGGCCAAGGGATAGTTGAATGCCATAAGACCCACCGTTACGCCATAAGGCACTTTATGGATGGAAAGCTGCTCATTAGGTTGGTCCGAGGGGAAAATGGCTCCTTGTATGCGTCGGCCGGCCTCTGCGGAATACGTAATATAGCGGATGGTATCGTCCACTTCATACCGAGCTTCAACTAAGGTCTTGCCCTGTTCCATGACCAATAATTTTGCGAAATGCTCTTTTTCCTCATCCAACTTTGCGGCAACCGCATACAGGTAATTTGCCCTATCCTGTGCAGGTAGCATTTGCCAGGCAAACTGAGCTTCTTCCGCCGATTGCAGCGCTTGTTGTGTTTCGGCAATGGAACTTACGTATATAGTGGCAAAGACCTCCCCATTGGCCGGGTTTTCGACGTCTATTCTTTCGCCGGAACTCTTTTTGACCCATTCCCCATTACTGTAGCAATAATATGTTCGTATGTTCATAGTCTTAATATTTTAAAACAATCCCTTATTTAAATCTCGGTTCTCTTTTTTCCAAAAATGCCTGGAAACCTTCCTTGGCATCCTGGGAGGCATACAAGGGAGCTACTAAATGGTCTTCCAAGGCCAGGCCTTCTTCCAAGGATAGTTCTACACCCTTATTTACGCAAGTCTTGATGGCGGTCATGGCTTCCAAAGGCCCATTGGCCATTTGCTCGGCGTATTCCATGATATCTTTAGCAAAACTATCTTTGGGATACACGTGGGAAAACAAACCCAGGTCTAGGGCTTCCTGGTAACCAAAAGTATTACCAGTTAATAGTAGCTCCAGCGCCCTTGTCCGGTTGTTGCAAAGCCTGATTAGACGCTGGGAACCTCCATTGCCCGGAATGAGTCCCAATTTTATTTCGGGAAGACCCAGGAAATAGGAAGCATCCGACCCCAAACGAATATCACAGGCCATGGCCAATTCCAATCCACCACCAAGCGCATGACCGTTGATGGCCGCAATAGTTATTTTTTTTCCTTTTGAAAGTGCAGCGGCAACTTGTCTGGCATGCCGCACTAAAAGTTTGTTCTGCTCCACGGTATTGGACTGGAATATCTTGATATCCGCCCCGGCGGAAAAAAACTTTTCCAATGCACTTCTAAGTACCACTATCCTAATGCTGTGCCTCCGTTCCACTTCTTGAAGACAGGCCAGCAACTGTTTCATAAAATTTATTTCATAACTATTGGCTTTGGGGCGTTCCAAAATAATATGGCCCACACCCTTTTTTTCCTCTAACCGAATCACTTGGTCCATCCTTGTTGTTAACTATATGTGCCCATAAATGACATAACGACTATTCCACATTGCCAAACCCCCTTGCAACGGGCATTTTTTGATCGGCCTCCACTTCGCCCTCCTCGGCCCCCAGCCCAGGGTAATACCTAAAATAATTGGCCCAGCCATAGCGTTGTTTTGTGCTGAAAGCCTCTAGGCCAATAGCCCTTAATAGGGCCCTATCCTTTTCCTTATCTGCCACCAAAAGCATGTACTCATTTTCCGAAAGGGAATCCCCGTTGCCATTCCTAAGATTCACTTCCACATAGAATCGGTCTCCCAATTGTCCCGGTACTTGACAGGATATTTCTACATATTTTGATGCGCTGTCCCTTGGAATATGGGCTATTTCAAATTGTTGTTCTCGAATGCTATTTTTTGCATTGTCCAGGAACCGTAGAGAAACCGTACAATCTGAAAAAGAGGTATAAAAATCGTTTACCACCCATAACTCGGCGGTAAAGCGCTCTCCCGGCATCCAACGCCGATCAAAATGTTTCATGGTAATCAAAATCGGTTGATAGGCCCTTCTCACAAAATCAAAGGACCGTTTCTTTTCTTGATAGTAATCTACAATACCCCATTTCATGTCCGGGGCAAATGTGATATAATGACAGATACAGATGGCACTTGTTTTCGGTTTCCTGGTCCTAAAATGCTCCAGGGCGTATTGGAATATGGTCCCTTGTGCTATCTGAGTGGCCTCTACAAATTCCTTTAGACCTCCTTTGCCTTGATGTCCCAATACTTCAAAATTCAAGGTGCGCAGCGCATCAAAATCCGTCCAGTGATGTCCCCAGCTAGGTCCTGGAGGCCATAGCTCATCCGCAGGAATAAACTTTTTTATACTCTCCACATTTGGACAAGAGGAGATAGCCAATTCGGGAATCACCGCATAGTCCAGATTTGGAAAATAATCCTCCATCACAAACTCGCCTTCCCCATAAAACAGGTCATTGGCATGAAAGCTCTCATTGGGTTTAAACCCCAGTTGAAGCCCTACTTCATCACTCAAGGGCGAGGAAGGGATATAGTGAAGGGAAGTGTAGGGTTTAATGGCCTCGCCCAGTTCGTTCACAAATTTTAAATTATACTCAGGATCTGAAGCGGTCATAAAAAGTTCTTCCGAACCCTCCAACAAAACCAAACAGGGGTGATTGCGCTGTTCCTTTACCGAGGCAATGGCCTCCGCAAAAACAGCTTCCTTAAAGACCTCATCCTTAGGCAAGGAAAGACTGGCCAAGGGCAATACGTCTTGCCAAATGGTTATCCCGGCCTCATTGCACAGTTCATAAAAAAGTGGAATCTCCTCCGGATGCCAACCAAAGATCCGTAAGTTGTTGAAGTTGGCTTCTTTGGCCAGTCGAATAAGTTCCCTGTACTTGCTTGGGTGGGCCCTCCCCATAAAAATATCCGGGGGGCCTCCCCAGGTTCCCGATCTCATAAAATGGCGTTTTCCATTGATCATTACCGTCCAGGGGTTTTCTACCTGATCTTTGGAAAACCCGGGATTGTGTTCCATTTTCACCTCTCGGATACCGAAGGATACGGTAACCGAATCCAACAAATCGCCTTCCATTTCCAAAAGTGTTACCCTTGCTTCATACAGATGCTGATCTCCAAGGTCCCAGGGCCACCAGAATTTGGTCTCATCGATATCCAAAGCGAATGTCAATCCATTTTTTCCGGAACCTACGGTAATTTCTTTTCGGGAGGTATATGTTTTGGATTCGAAGTTTTTGCCCGTTACATCTAGCTGTATTTGAACAGTTGTTTGGCTTTCCGAATGATTCTCCACTTCCACCTCCACTCCTAGTTCCGCGGAAGTGTCCGATGTAATTTTTGGCTTTACATAGGTGTCTTCAACCGTTACATTGCCCATGGCCTCCAGATAAACCGGTTTCCAGATTCCCGTAGGCGGAAGGCTCACCCAATAGTCTCCGTGCCATGCCGGTTTGCGGCCGGCCACCCGGCTGTATCGCCTAGGCGCCGGATGCAAACGTACCATCAATACATTGGTTCCAAAACGGAGACGTTGAAAACGAATAATTTGTGAAACATCAAACTTGAATTTGGAGAACATGCCCTCATGTGAGCCTAAAAACTGTCCGTTAAGCCAAACATCGCAACCAAAATCCACTCCATCAAAAACCAGTTGAATATGCTTTCCCTGCATCCCCGCGGGCACGTCAAACTGCCGTTTGTACCACCATTCATTTTCAGGCACCCATTTGGCTTTTAGGCTATTACGCCCAAAATGGGGGTCATCCAACCTTCCGGCCCTCCAAAGATCGGTGTACACGTCCCCGGGCACTTTGGCATAAATCCAGTTAAAGGAATCCCCTGTGATATCAAAATTGAGTTCGTGGAAACCGATCTTGACCCCTTCACCAGGACGAATGCCCTCCATTTGCCAATTGTTCCCACTAAGATCCAGAACAATTTTTTCTTTGGATGCAGCCTTCCCTCTGTTCAAATAATCCCTTTCCTCGGCACTAATATTTTTCATGGATATTCGTTCGTTTTATTTTGATACTTAGAGACCATTTTTTAAATGTGTCAATTATTTTATCAACAATGCTTGCAATTCCTCCAATGATTTTCCCTTGGTCTCCGGAACCTTTATCCAAATCAGTACAAAACCGATAACTGCAAAAATGGCATAGATAAGAAAGGTGGTAGCACTTCCAAGGATAGAGAGTTCCCAGGGAAATATCAATTGCACGGTAAAGGCAACAGCCAGGTTAACGAGTCCTACAAACGATATGGCCAGACCCCGAATTCGATTGGGAAAAAGTTCGGAAAAAAGCACCCACATTACGGGCCCAATGGAAACGGCATACGCCGCTACGAATCCCAATATTCCCAATAAAATAAGGGTCGTATTCATATGTGTGGCCGCAGTGATCAACGTAGCTTCGTGAACCGATGCCCCCGCCTCTCCCATAGCAGTGTTCAAAGCTTCCTTAAAAACCAAATCGCTATCATAGGTCTTGTCCACCAAAGCTCCTAGACCGGTGCGGTCGATTTCCTGGGGCAAATCAGCAATTGCCGCGTCCGTTAAGTTGTAGGTAGCGGATTGAAAACCATATGCCAAAACAAAAAGAAACAGGGCAATGCCCGCCATCCCAAAAATCAATAGGGGTTTGCGGCCCAACTTGTCTATAGTGGCCATAGCAATAATGGTAAAGACCAGATTGGTGAGCCCTACCAAAATAGCCTGTACAAAGGAAGCATCCGTGCCAATGCCGGTCTGTTCAAAAATCATCGGGGCATAAAAAAGTACGGCGTTGATACCTACGATTTGCTGGAATATGCCTACCAAAAGCCCTATAACAATGACCTTTCGCATGGCCGGGACAAAAATTTCCCCCACATGTACTTTTTTCTTATTTTTTTCCGCTTCAATACTGGCCTTGACCGACTTTATCTGGATAAGGGCCTCTTCTTCCGATATCAATTTTTGCATTACCCTGACGGCCTCATCATCCCTGCTCTTCATCATAAGCCATCTAGGGCTTCGAGGCACTAAAAACAGCCCCAAATAATAGAGTATGGCCGGTATGGTCTCCAACCCCAGCATCCAACGCCAATTCCATTCATGAAATCCCATCGACAATGCCCAAGAGCTGTTGGATTGCCCCAGTTGTAAAATCATATAATTTGTAAAAAAGGCAAGACTGACCCCTATAACGATATTCAACTGATTAAAGGAAACCAGTTGTCCCCTTTTTTCCGGGGGGGCCACTTCTGCGATATATACAGGTGCCAATATCAGGGAGGCCCCAACGGCAAGTCCCCCGATCAAACGGGCAATAATAAGGGTAAAGAAAGTAGGCGCCAAGGCGGATCCCAGGGCCGAGGCCGTAAACAATAGGGCCGCATATTTAAGTACACGCCTACGCCCCCAGGAATCGCTCAATGGTCCGGCGATTACCATTCCCAAGGCGGCGGTAAGCGTTATACATCCAACGGCCCAGCCCAGTTCCAGCTTGGTTAGATTAAACTCCGGTTCAATAAACTTGACGACCCCGGAAATTACGGAGGCATCAAAACCCAGCAAGAACCCGCCCAATGCAACGATTGCAGCAATCCGAATTACATGCGTTTTTTTATTTGACATCTGTAGTGATATGGTTTGTGAGTGCTTTTTGGGTTATCGTTTTCTTACCCATACTGCCCAATCATCGGACTTCTCTTTAGGAGGTTTTCCCAGGGAATGCTTTCCTGGTCCGGAAATAGACTTGACTTTTCCCTTATGCAGCCCACCGCCCTTTCTTGGATTATACCAAGAGATTTCGAAATCACCCTTGGAATCGCCTAAATCCAGGGTTGATTCCCCACCCTGTTTTAGGTAAATCACATAAGATTCCCCAGGTCTTGCCAATACATAATCCCCTACCGAGGAAATAAGGCCGTCATTGGAAGACATCTCCGAGATTGGGATGTTGTTTTGGTTGAAAAAATCAAGACAGTGTTTGCCCTGTTCCCAGAACAGGTCCCGTGAGCGATAGTCCTGACAGGTGAGGTCCGAATGGGGGTGTTCATAACCAAAATACCATTCGGTGCCCCAAGCACCGGCCATCATGGCACCCCAAAGTCCATTTTTTCGGGCATCGTTATGCTCTGGATCCTCTGCGTCCGGGATTAACGAATGTCTATGGTCTCCCGGTTCATCACAGGCCACGGCCCAAATCTTTCCGGCTTTTTTTGAATCCTCCAATATCCTAAGCGTCGATTTATGGACGTTCCTAAAATCCTCCTTACTAGTCTGCAACGATGCCCCGGTGAATTTTGTATTGGGCCCATAGATGTCATCATACCATGCCCCATTATGTATGACCAAATGATGGTTATAAGGGTCTATGTCAGACACATATTCCGCCAAACGGATACGTTCCGCGGCATCCAAGGGAAACGTTGGTGGCGTTTCCGTCCAATCTCCTGTCTCTTCGGCCAAATTCCAATTTAAAGCCAAATGATGGGCAAAACGGGCTACCAATTCTCGATAATACAATTTGGTATAAAGGCCAGTGCCGCCGTTATCCAAAAGGCCTTGATTTTCGAATTCCAAGGTTTTAAAGTGTAGGAACATCCCCAATCGGTCGGCGTGTTCAAAAAGTATCTCCCACTGATCCAACTTAGAGACATCAAAACGGTCCCAAGTATCATAGTCCACATAGGGAAATACGTTTTGATCGTCTCCGCCAATGTTCATGGTCAAAAAGGAAAAAACGTTCATGCCTTTGGAGGCCAGGTAATTGATCGCTCCCACAATTTCTTTGCCCCTATCATCTCCCCATGTAGGATCGCCATCGTTCCAATCACCTTTATGGGCTCCCCATGTCTTTACTAAATCGTCCTTATGACCATCCTTAGGAAAAGTACCGTCAAATTGATCATAGGCCAAAAAGTTCTCAGGGGCGTCTGCGCCACATTTTAAGAAATACTCCCCAGTACCGGCAAATTTCAAATAACGTTCGCCCACATACTGCAAGCGTCCCTTGGCCCTAAAATCCCTGCCCGATTTATCCGAGGGGGCAATGTCAAGAGAACCAGAGGCACCATCCATAAATTTGGCACTCTTTAGTTTGTCCGATGTACGTACGGCCGCCCATTTTCCCTTTTTGAAATTTACGGTATACGTCCACTTGCCCGTCTCATCCGGCGCAAAATGTACTTTCCAGGTGTTCCCCGCACTAGCTCCGGTATTTGCAGCGTTTCCATCTGCAGCAAAATATCCTGGGACTTTATATTGTTTTCCAGAAGAATCATGGGTAAAGACCACGTTAAGGCGGTACTCCAAAAAAGGATTTTCTTCAGCACTTTCCGAAGTTTCCGGCCCTTCAAATATCAAGGATACCTTATGCCATTCCTGGAGTTCACCCTGAATTCTTTGGGCCGTTGAACTGTATCCCCATAGGTATAGTACTACCACAATGCCCAGGGCTCTTTTTATACATTTTCCCATTTTTTTCTCTCTTTTATATTTTCCAAATTCCCTAGTTTTTCATCCATTACCTTACCAAGGAATGGGCTCCCCTTTTTCGGACAAAAAGCAGCCCGTTTTCTCAAGTCCCACATTGGTAATAGTCCTAGTGATATGGCCAACAGCTTCTGGCACCGTGGAAGGTGCTTCTGCACCGCCCATGTTCGTTTTGACCCAGCCCGGATTGATGGCGAACACCGCCATTCCCCTAAACCTCAACTTTTGCGCCAGGCGCACAGTAATACTGTGCAAGGCACATTTACTTGCGGCATAGGCATCCAAGCCATTTTCAAGGTCGCTCCCTTGTTGCAAGGATCCCAGGCCAGAGGAAATCTGCACCAGTTTGGCTTTGCTCTCCAAAAAGGGCAATAGGGCTTGGGAAATCAATGCTGGGCCTATGGCGTTTACCCTGAAATGGGTTTCAAAAGTCCTTAGGGTCCATTTGCCCAACTCTTCTTCAAAGGAAATACCCGCGTTGTTTATGACCAGAGAAAAGGTAGCCCCCATCTGTTTTAATCGACTGACGAGATCAGAAATAGACTTCTCATTGGTAACATCCAAGCGCAGCACCCGCAATTGATCTGGGTATTCCATTTTTAGCCGAAGCAGTGCTTTAGCCTTATCCGGGTTTCTAGCCGTAGCTATCACCGATAGCCCATTCTCTAAATAGTGTTCGGCATATCCCATGCCCATGCCACGATTGGCACCGGTAACAAAAACGCTTTTTCTAAAGCTATCGTTTTTCATGCCACTTATGATGTGAAACTTTATGGCTTACGTTGATAGCAAGGTCTTCTTTGAATTGCCGATCTTGCACAAAAGGAAATTTACGATTCCTTCACGTGTCTATGGAGCCGAAATACACCACATATGTTTCAATGTATACCATTAAACGCTTTCCAAGTGCAGAAACCGATATGTCCTTCTCCCAGTTTCGGAGGCCACTACCAAAATCCTTTAAAAAGCCTTGCTCTTTTAGGTTACCCCATTGCCGTACGCTATAATCAAAATCCCGATTACCATACAAGCAAGCCCTCCGTAGAGTACCTTTCGGGCCTTGGGAGAGGCCTGTATCCATTCCTTGGTTATAATACCGCTTACAATTGCCGTTGCCACGGAAGCCGTATTGAAAATGGCATAACCTACTGTATTGCCCGACGCCCCCAACTTATACGCTGCATAAGCAAAAAGGGCAGATGCCGCATAATGGAAAACGGCCATTACGAGGATCAGGATAAAATTCTTGCCAAAAGCCGATGTCCTAAAGTGGGACCAGGCCTTTTTTTGGTTCAATTGCCAAAGGAAATACAAGGTCATCACAATACCGCCACTGATGAATATGGGAAACATGACGGCCACGGCGGTAACCCATTCCGGATTGCCTTGAACTCTACTGGCCTCGTGCAGATAAGGTCTCCCCACAGCATTGGCATAGCTAAATCCCGTCGCTAGAAGCCCACCGATGACCGCAATAAGGATGCCCATAGTCATGGAGCCTTTGGCGGTGCCGTCCAATCCTTCAGGGTCCACTTTTGTTTCGTCTTTTTCCCTGATCAGTCCGGCCCTACCATTTAGGATAATTCCCAAAAGAACTACCAAGATACCCAATAGGATAAAGGAAAGCACATTGGTGGGCGGAAGCCCGTCCACAATAAAGGGCAATAGGGAACCCACCAAAATAACAGTTCCGATAAAGATGGAAAAGCCCAGGGAAAGTCCAATATAGTTGATGGCCTTGCTCCATAGCATTACCCCAATGCCCCAAAGGAAACTTGCAAGGCCCATTTTTATCCAAATCCCGGTGGGCATATTTAAAAAGATATCCCCGAAGCCCTGAATCAATATCAAGGAAGCCAAAATCGGCACCACGAACATGGTCAATAGGAAAAAGAGGCTCCAAGTATTCTCATACTTAAAATTCTTGGTAAACTTTTCGGGTAGGGCGTAAAGACCCAACATTAGCCCGGCAAAAATAGCCCATAATACTCCTTCAGTCATAATACTTGATTTAGTCCGTTTTTATATCATCCTGAGAGACCTGTCAGGTTTTAAAAACCTAACAGGTCTCTTAAACTGTTTGCTACCATCCAAACTTAAAGATGGTAGTACTATCATAGGCTTCTCCTTTTGGCAATATGCTTTTGGGAGAATCCAGAAGATTGGGTCCGTTTGGATAGCGATGGGTCTCACAGCAAAAACCACGATACTTTCCATATTGCTCCCCGGATTCGCGCCGTAGCTTATCCGATGTATATTTCCCCGTATAAAAGAGCATCCCTGGTTCCGTTGTGGATACTTCCAAACTGCGTCCACTATCGGGTTCCTCTATTTTGGCCACTTTTTGCAGGGCGAAACCTTTATCCTCGAAGAGGTAATAATGTTCAAAGCCCCCGCCTATAGTTTTATGTACCTCCCCAATACTTTTGGGGGTTCGCAAATCATCGGGAGCCCCTTCTACGGAAACGTTTTCCCCGGTAGCAGCACCAGTATCGTCCCAAATCTGTTTTTTGGCCGATTGGATTTTCACCAAATGCCCCTCAACCGTATCCCTAAAACCCGTAAGGTTGAAATACGTATGGTTGGTTATTGTAAAGGGGGTATCCGCATCGGAAATGGCATGATAATCTAGTCGTAATTCATTGGCGTTGTTCAAGGAAAAAACGACGGATACATCCACGTTTCCGGGGAAGCCTTCTTCCAAGTGGTCGCTCCTTAAAGTCATTTTGATTCGTGCCCCGTCTGTTTCAAAAGGCAAAACCTTCCAGATTTTCTTATCAAAACCCATTTTACCTCCATGTAGGTTATTATCCCCAACGATTTGTGCCAAAGAATAGACCTCTCCGTTCATAGTGAAACGGGCATCTTTGATCTGGGAGCAGTAACGGCCTACAGTTCCGCCAAAATAGGACGCATTGGCCTTATAGGCTTCCGAGAAATAGTTTTCAAAAGTGTTAAACCCACAAACGACCTCTTCACTTTCCCCTCCTAGCTGCGGTAACATTATGGACGTGATGGTGGCCCCATAATTTGTGATTCTTACCTGCATGCCGTTATCGTTCTCCAAAATGTACTGGTGTACCTCTTCATTCTCCAATACTCCAAAAAGACGTTCGGTCGTTTTCATGTTATGCCTTAATTTAAAGTTGATGAGGTTTTAGCTTGCTCCAATCGAATTCTATCCCTATTCCCGGAGAATCCGGAGCCACTGCTCTATGGTTTTTCACTACCAAAGGTCGATGGGTGTACTGATCAATAGGAAAGCTATGTACTTCCAACCACCCTGCATTAGGTTGGGCGGACACCAAGCTTACATGTAGCTCCTGCATACCATGGGAACAAACGGGAACATGATGTTTATTGGCCAAGTGGGCGGCACGTAACCATCCCGTGATTCCGCCGCAATTGGAGGCATCGGGCTGCACAAAAGACAATTTGGCCTGTTCCACGGCGTATTCAAACTCATGGATGGTGTGCAGATTCTCGCCCATCGCCAAGGGAAATCCGGTGTTATCCACTATGTGGGCATAGCCTTTATAGTTATCGGGAATAATGGGCTCCTCGAACCATGTGATATCATACTGCCTAAATTCTTCTATGGCTGTAATGGCCTTATCCACGTCCATGGAATAATTGGCATCCACCATAAAAGTTACGTCCGGGCCAATAAACTCACGAACGGACCGTATCCGTTCTATATCCTCATCCAAATTCTCCCGACCTATCTTGATCTTGACCGCATTAAACCCGGCATTAAGATATCCCTCCATATTCTTCAGTAATTTCGGAATCGGAAATTGAAGGTCTATACCGCCACAATACGCCTTACAGGTACTGTCCACGCCACCTGCCATTTTCCAAAGGGGCTGTTCGGCTTTCTTGCATTTTATATCCCATAGTGCAATATCCAAGGTAGATACGGCAAAAGAAACAATACCGCCACGCCCTACATAGTGCATATGCCATTCCAAAAAGTCGTAGATGCCCTCCACATCAGAACCATCCTTGCCCAATAGGGCGGGGGCAATATCATAATCTATCATGACCTTTATGGAACGTCCTCCCCTGCCCCCGGTGTAAGTATAGCCTGTTCCTTGGGTACCGTCTTCCAACCAAATAGTTGTGGTAACCAACTCAAAATGGGTATGGTCCCCGTGTTTTGCGTCGTTCATTACCTCAGGAAGAGGCACCCTGAACAGGTTGCAGTCAATGGTCTTAATACGAGTGCTCATTTAAGCCTTGTGCCTAATGTAAAATGTCTTTTTTTCTAAATACTGTTCAAAACCGTATTTGCCGTCCTCTCCTCCAGAACCACTTAACTTATATCCATTATGGAATCCTTGGTGCTGTTCGCCATGGCCCCGGTTTACGTAAATCTCTCCGTATTCCAACTCGTTATTGCACTTCATAATGGTATTCATGTCATTGGTGAAGATCATAGCGGCCAATCCGTAGTCACAGTCGTTGGCATATTCAATGACCTCCTCAAATGTCTTGAATTTTAGTACGGGCAGGATAGGGCCAAAGGATTCCTCATGAACAATGGTCATATCTTGGGTAACATCGGTCAGTACCGTAGGTTCAAACCAATACCCGTTTTTAAACTGCTTTCCCTCTGGTCTCTTGCCCCCCGTGGCTACGGTGGCCCCTTCCTGGATACTTACCGCTACCAAATGTTCCATATTCCTTAATTCGGCGGCGTTCACCTTTGGTCCCATATCGGTATCTTCCTGCATAGGATCGCCCACTTTAAGGGCTTTGGTACTAGCAATGAACTTCTCCATAAAGGTGTCATAAATATCCTCATGTATGTACATACGCTCATTACAGGTACATACCTGTCCGCAATTGTCAAAACGGGAATGAAGGGCGGCTTCCACGGCAGCATCGATATCGGCATCCTCAAATGCAATAAAGGGGGCCTTGCCACCAAGTTCCAACTGTACATGGGTAAGGTTTTGGGCCGCTGCGCGGGCTATGGATTGCCCTACAGGTGTAGAACCGGTCATAGTGACCATTTTGGTTATGGGACTCTCTACCAAAGCATTGCCCATGGCCCTTCCCGGACCGGTCAGAATATTAATGACCCCTTCCGGTATGCCCGCTTTTTGCGCCAAATTCCCCAATTCCAATGTCGCCAAGGGGGTTTCCGAGGTAGGCTTGATCACGATCGTATTCCCTGCAATCAGAGCCGGGCCCAGTTTTCTACCGGCCAGGGCCAACGGAAAGTTCCATGCCGTAATGGCTACGACCACGCCCCTGGGAATTTTCTGAATCCATATCTGTTCATTGGGATTATCCGAGGGAATAATATCACCTTCGATCCTACGGGCTCCCTCACAGGCGTACTCTATAAAGGAAGCGGTTACGGCCACTTCCATTTTGGCCACTTTGAGCAATTTTCCCTGTTCTCTGACCAAGAGTTCTGCCAGAAAATCGGCATTGGCTTTAATTTCCTCGGCCAGTTTGTACAGGTATTCAGCTCGTTGCCTTGCGGGCATCCTTTTCCAGGATTTTTGGGCCAATTCGGCTGCCTCCAAGGCCATTTGGGCCTCCTCTGCCGTTCCATTCTGTACCCTTGCCACAATTTCCTCAGTGGAAGGGTCAATTACATCAATGGTGTTCCCGGATGTGGAGGAAATCCATTTTCCATCGATAAACAATTGGTATTCCTTTATGTTTGACATGATCTTTGTTTTAAGTCTTACTTTCTTATAAATGTCTTTGTACATGGGGCAACGGCCGAGCTTTATATCAAGGGCTGTTTTCCCGGGAACTGGGCAGAATACCCTGCCAGGGACTCCATGTCCCAAGTAGGGGATTTATACAGCCCCCGTCCTGAGGCTTTCACAGGACGCATGATTTTCAATTTCCTCTTGAAGTCACAAAAATGCCACGGCAATTGACTGTTACCCCAAAATGCGAAACCTCTGATCCAGAATTTGCCGGCACCATAATAGTCGTCGGCCATAGTGGGGCTGTTTCTTTTCTATTTTACGTCCGGCTTCGGCCATTGGTTACCTACCCATCCATCCACCATCTACCAACATGGTGCTGCCGTTCATATAATTGGATGCTTCGGAGCTAAGGAAAACAATAGGGCCTTTGAAATCTTCCGGTTGACCCCATCGCCCGGAAGGAATGCGCGCCAGAATGGATTCATTGCGTTCCGGATTGTTTCTTAGGGCTTCGGTATTGTCCGTGCTGATATAACCGGGGGCAATGGCATTGACATTTACGCCCTTGCCGGCCCATTCATTGGCAAAGGCCATGGTCATTTGACCGATAGCTCCTTTACTTGCCGCATAGCCTGGAACGGTAATCCCTCCCTGAAAAGTCAATAAGGAGGCGGTAAATATGATTTTTCCCTCGCCCCGCAATACCATTTCCTTCCCTATTTCGCGGGTAAGGATAAATTGCGCATTTTGGTTCACTTCTATTACCTTGTCCCAATATTCGTCCGAATGTTCCACTGCAGGGGCCCGCAAAATAGTTCCGGCATTATTGACCAGGATATCAATCTTTGGAAAATCGTCCTTCACCCGGCCTATGAAATCATAAAGGGCTTCCCTATCGCTAAAATCGCAGGTGTAGGCCTTGAAATTTCGTCCTATTCCTGTAACCTCTTGCTCTACAATACTGCCGTGCTCTTCCAGGGAGGCACTTACGCCGATAATATCTGCGCCTGCCTCTGCCAGCCCCAAGGCCATGGCTTTTCCAATACCCCTTTTACAACCTGTGACCAAGGCCATTTTTCCCTTTAGATTGAATTTGTTTAAAATGCTCATTATGCTGTTTTGTTTTTAATATAATATGGCAATCCTACATCTAATAACAATTTCATATTCTCTTAGGATTCGGCTATGTCTGGCAATCCATCAGTACCTTCATCCCATCCGGATTGTTGTCAATATCCTCAAAAACCTGTTGAATCTGGGTCATGGGCCGTATATCGGTAATCATTTCCTCAAAAGGGAGTTCATTGGCCGTAATTAGGGCGATGGCTTTTTCATAATCCTCCTTTTCATAGACCCGGGCCCCTATCAACCTTAGTTCTTTCCAAAAAAACTTAAAAAGGTCTACCTCCTTCTTTTGTCCATGGATGGCTACCATAA
>JBCBSN010000009.1:0-40067 GCA_039819225.1 Bacteroidota bacterium
CAACCTCCGCTAACGGGCGGAATTATGGCCACTTCATCGCCCTGCTCCAAAATTACGGAATCTTCCGCGTATTCACTGTTCACGGCCACCGCAAGGGAGGACAATTTGCCAAATTCTGGAAAAGTACTTTGCAAGCTGCGCTTTAGCTCCGATACGGATCTGGGAACCCTGCCCAATTCCGAAATCTCCATAGCGGAACGGCCTACGATATCCCTTGCAATTCCAAAAAACAATACTTCCATAGTGCGTTTATCCTATAATTTCCCTTTGTGCCAGGTTTTCCACAAAAGGCTGTTTATATAGACGGTTCCCCGTGGCCTTTTTTAAAGCGATGGAGACCGCCGCGCCAGCGGGAGGCAAGGTAGGTTCCCCTAGTCCTGTAGGGCTCAAGGTATTCTTTACAAAATGGGTCTCTACTTTTGGGGCCTCCTTCATCCGGATCAACCGGTATCTATCATAATTGTTCACCTGGGGTACACCGTCCCTAAAGGTAAGCTTTCCGTACATGGAATGGCCCACACCATCCACAACCCCGCCCTCAACCTGGTTAAGGGCACCCAAAGGGTTTACCACAACGCCGCAATCAACCGCCACCGTTACCTTTTTAACGACGGGCAGGTCGTTTTCCATCACTACATCGGCTACCTCGGCCACATGGGTATTATGGCAATAATAAGCACAAAACCCTTGATATACGCCTTCAACGGGATTCCGATATCCCGACTTTTCTACCACCAGTTGAATGACTTCCTCCATCCGTTCCGGAGAATATTGAATTCGCTCATCCGTTGTTCCCTTCACCTTCTGTAGCATGTCCAAACGCATTTGTACGGGATCCACATCCAGTATTTCGGCTATCTCATCAAAAAAGCTTTGCTCGGCAAACGAAAGAAAGTTGGTATAGGGAGCGCGCCAAGCCCCAGTGGTAATATTACTCTCATAATTGGCCACATCTACCTGGTAATGTTCCAAGGCCCCTGCCGGAAAGAAATTGGGAATTAACCCGTACATATTCCTATTTATCGATGCCTCCTTTAAATGATAGCCACTGATCTTGCCATCCTTAAGGGCGGCCTTAATGCGATATTTTATGGCAGGGCGATATATTCCGGCGGTCATGTCGTCCTCCCTGGAAAAGACCACTTTTACGGGCTTCTTCGCCAGATGGGATATTTCCGCGGCCTCCAATACAAAATCACCGTAAAGCCTTCGGCCAAACCCGCCTCCCATACGGGTCATTTCCAAGTATACCTCTTCAGGTTTCCTTTCCAACTGTTCCGCCACCCTTTCCGCAGTACCTTTCGGGGTCTGGATAGGCCCCACTAAATGGACTCTTTCTGGGGTTACGTTCGCATAAAAATTCATGGGCTCCATACAGTTGTGCGGCAAAAAAGGAGATTCATATGTACGCTCCACTACCTGATCCGCTTCCCGAAAAGCCTTTTGTACGTCCCCATCCTTGCGAAGGGTCTTCATTTTGGTTCCGCCAAGTAGATCCAAAAGTAACTTATCGTGGTTTTTGGTACTCTCCAAAGGTGTACCATCGCTCCATTGGGCCCTTAAGGCTTTCTTTGCCTTCATGGCCTGCCATGTGCTTTTTGCCAATACGGCGATTTTGTCTCCACCTCCCTTAAAGTCTCCAAAACGAAGCACCTGGACAACCCCTTCCATGCCCATAACCTCGCTATCATCAAAGGACTCCAATTGTTGCCCAAAAGCGGGGGGTCGCAATACGGAGGCGATTACCATGCCTTCGGTTTTGTAATCCAGCCCGAACAAGGGTTGCCCGGAGATGATCTTATCAATATCCACATTACGTGCGTCCGTTCCTATAATCTTATAATCCTTTGGGTCTTTTAGGGAAACGTCTTCCGGAACTTCCAAAAGTGCAGCCTCCTTTACCACCTCGCCATAGCCCAGGGTTTCTCCTTTTTCATTGGTAATCACGCCTTCGCTTGCACGGCATTGGGAGGGATCTACCCCCCACCGGGCCGCCGCGGCATTGATCAACATTTGTTTGGCCGTAGCCCCCGTTTGGCGTAACGCATCCCATCCCTGACGGATAGACTGGCTGCCGCCCGCTACCTGACGTGTATAATTTTTGGTATCCAAGATACCTTGCGCTACATGCACATGCTTCCAGGGGACATCCAATTCCTCGGCAATGATCATGGGCATGGCCGTCTTTACCCCCTGCCCTATCTCGGGGTTGGGAGAAAAGATGGTCACCATGCCATTCTCCGCGATTTTGATAAAGGCATTGAAGTCATTGAAGTCCAAGCTAGCAATGTCCACGGGCATTTGAACCTTGTCCTTACAGGCCGTAAAAAGATTAAACCCAACTAACATTCCTCCTCCTGCGAGAGCGGATGTTCTCAAAAAAGTCCTTCTACTAAATGCGTGGGGGTTTGTGGTTGACATGTTTGTTTTTTTGTAGATTATTCGCCCATTTTTTCAGCGGCCAGGGCAACCGCTCTTTCTATTCTATTGTAGGAGGCACATCGACAGATGTTTCCATGCATGGCACTCCTTATCTGATCTTTTGTGGGATTGGGGTTCTTTGCCAAAAAAGAAGAGGCTGTCATAATCTGGCCCGCTTGGCAATAACCACATTGGGGAACATCCACTTCCTTCCACGCCTGTTGTACGGGATGGTCGCCATCTTCGGAAAGCCCTTCTATGGTAGTAATGGTCTTTCCCTCCATTTGCGCGGCCGGAATAAGGCAGCTCTGAATGGCATTTCCGTCCACATGGACATTGCAGGCGCCACATTGGCCTACCCCGCAGCCGTATTTGGTACCTACCAGATTTAGATAATCCCGTAATACCCATAACAAGGGCGTATCCGAGGAAACGTCTACGGACCTATCCTCCCCGTTGATTTTTAAGGTGTAAATTGGCATGTTCTCAGTGTTGTTGTTAGCATGTTTCGGTGAAGAAGTTCCATAGTTAGGACTTTAACCACCACTGCTTCTAAAATAAGGAAAATTGAATTCGCTCTATTTGCCTTTTCAGGTTTTAACCTTTTTTTAGGGTATGCCGATTAATTTTCTTCCATGGTGACTAGGGTCTTGCCTCCGTCCGGGATTTGATAAAAAGAAGCAGGCCTTGGAGCTTCACCCAGAGATATCCCTTCAAATAATAAAGTGTTCTTTGGCGGCCCTATTTCTGAATTGGCATAGGCATGCCAAGTGAGGGATTTTGGCAACAACAGTCCTTGTTCGTTTACCCAATCCGTATAACGAATCCATCGGACATCATCGGATTTTTTGTTTGATCCATAGGTAACCGTATAACCCAACCAGGCCATACGGTAGGTATTGGGATCATAGTGCAAAAAGTACTCGTCCTTGTACGAAGTGCCGACACCTTCATCATAACGTACCGATATTCCGGGATAGGTCTTCCCCTCAAAAACCAAATCCGACGTTTTCCCATAACGGATTCCCGGATCGGCCAGGACAAAGGGCATAGCCTGGAAGTAAAACATAAGGTTATGATAAAAGGCGGGGTCACCTTGATAGATTTCCTCTTTGTCCTTTATCCAAACGTCCTTGCCATCAAAACCTAGGGCCACCTGGCCCATTTCAATCTTATCCTTTCTGGAATGAAGGTCAATTGTATGCTTTTCCGGTTCTTCGCCTTTTGGAATTTCAAAAACTAGGGTTCCCATACGTTTCCAGTGCTCTATCCCACCATGGGCTTCTAAGACTTTGGCAAGCTCCATATTTCTGGAGAAAACTTTGACCGACTCCTCTTTTTGCTCTACTTCTTGTTCTTCTGAAGCCTGGGTTTTTGGATGTTCCCCGCAGGATACAAGAAACACAAAAACGGTACTGAAAATAACTTTTTTCATGTGTGTGTTTTGTTAGCGCATTTTTAGCGCCTGTTCAATTTTTGTTTTTCAGTTTTGCGATAGTCCCTTTTTGACCTATCATTCGTTTTAATAAAACAATTTGGCCTAAATGGTAATAGCTATGTTCTATAACACCCTCAATATTACGTTCATAGGTGCCATATTTTCGATCCACAAAGATTTGGTCCAGAAGCGAATTATCCATATGCGATACCTTGATTGCAAACTGTTCTGAATTGTTTACAAAACTTGTTACCAAAGTGTCCCAATCCTCTTGGGCGGTAATTTTGGAAATCTTAAAACTGAATTCATCCTTTATCTCCAACTTTCCGGTATCGAAAAAATGTAGCAATCCCTTCAAATAATAGTTAACATGAAAGGTAAGTTCCGCAATGGTATTTAGGCCATGAACTTTTTGAACGGCCTGTTTCCAGCTTACCTGGGTCAATTGCTCCTCATAATTGGTGTTCGCAATCCATTTTCCGTTGAGCAGTACCTCTCGGATGCGATTGGCCAATTGAATATTTCTTTTCATAGTTTTAGGTTTATGGACATCCTTTTTCCGGGATTCACATTTATGTTATAGTCGCATACACGACCTTACGTCTTGCGCTTTGCGGCCCCGAAGTGTCGGGGCTTATATCCTTTCCCGAGCTATGCTAATGCACTGGATCGGTAATGGGTATGTAATCCCGGATTATACTATTTTTACGGGCATGAACGAAATTACGCAAATAACCAGTTTGCAAAACCCCTTGGTAAAGCAAATCTCAACACTAAGGGAAAAATCCAGGGAGCGGCGCAAAAGCGGGCTTTTTGTTTTGGAAGGTCAACAGGAATTGTGGCTTGCCCTGGATGGTGGCTACATTTTGCATACCGTACTCCTGAATCGGGAGATTTGCCGTAAATCGGATTTTTTAGCTTTATTGAAAGATCTGGACCATAAAATCCCTCTTGCCTATGTATCACGGGAGGTTTACCAGAAATTGGCTTATCGGAAGACCACAGAAGGAATATTGGCCCTTGCCCATGCCAAGAACCATAGCTTGGAACAACTGAAACTATACCGTGATAACCCGCTGATCCTGGTTGCCCAGGCACCGGAAAAACCAGGTAACATTGGAGCCCTTTTACGCACCGCGGACGCCGCCCATCTGGATGCCCTAATCATTGTAGATCCCAAAACGGATCTGTACAATCCAAATACCATTAGATCTAGTGTAGGCGGTATCTTCACCAATACCATTGCCCTGACCGATACCGCAACGGCCATAAGTTTCCTAAAAAAACGAAACATTGCCATCTACTGCGCCGCCCTTACGGCGTCCAAGATGTATACGGAAGTGGACTTTACCGGACCCACAGCACTAATTATGGGAACTGAAGCCGATGGACTCTCCGAGAAATGGTTAAAGCAGTCCAATCAAAACATCATTATTCCGATGCATGGTAAGTTAGATTCCCTGAATGTTTCGGTATCCGCATCAATTCTTATCTTTGAGGCCTTGCGACAAAGAAAGGTTTAAAAAAATGAAGTGCCTGTTTACGTAACTACATCATCTTAGAAGTTGTTCCTCCAGACCATCTTTACCCTAAAAATAGCCAATGGACCATAGCATACTTTTCTATTTCATTATCGCCATACTTGTGTTTCAGTATACCATGGATACCGTCCTGGACTACCTAAATGCCAAGAAATATAATGATCCGGTTCCTGAAGAACTCACCGATCTTTTTGATACCGAGGAATACCAAAAATCTCAAGCTTATAAAAAGACCAACTATTATTTTGGGTTCTTGTCCACCACCTTTTCCTTGTTGCTAACTCTGGGGTTTTTAGTGCTTGGAGGGTTTGAATGGGTAGATTCCTGGGTACGCTCCCTAACGGAAAACACCATACTACAGGCCCTGCTTTTCTTTGGGGTGATCATGATAGGAAGCGATATTTTCACCTTACCGTTTTCCTATTACAAAACCTTTGTTATCGAGGAGAAATTTGGGTTTAACAAAACCACGAGAACAACCTTTTTTCTAGACAAGCTAAAGGGCTGGTGCTTATCTGCCCTATTGGGAGGAGGGCTATTGGCCGCTATTATCTGGTTCTTTTTGTGGGCCGGACCCCGGTTTTGGATATATGCCTGGGCCGTAATGGCTCTTTTTATGGTTTTTATGAACCTATTTTACAGTAGGTTTATTGTGCCACTTTTTAATAAACAAACACCTTTGGAGGAGGGAAACCTTAAGGAAAAAATTGAGTCCTACGCGCAACAGGTTGGTTTTGAGCTACGGAATATCCTTGTAATCGATGGTTCCAAAAGATCCACCAAGGCCAATGCTTATTTTTCTGGTTTTGGCAGGGAAAAAAGGGTGACCTTGTACGATACTTTGGTAAATGATCTTGAAGAGGACGAAATTGTAGCTGTACTTGCCCATGAAGTAGGACATTACAAACGTAAACACATTTTATTTAACCTTTTGGCCTCCCTGTTGCTTACGGGCTTCACCCTTTTCGTTTTATCCCTATTTATAAACCACCCCAATGTTTCCCTGGCCATTGGGGTCTCCAGGCCCAGTTTCCATGCCGCCTTGGTAGGCTTTGGGATACTCTACAGTCCCATATCAGAGATAACCGGTCTTATCATGAACTATCTGTCGCGTAAATTTGAATATCAAGCGGATAACTATGCCAAAAAGACATTTGCAGCCAACCCACTAATTACTTCACTTAAAAAACTTTCCAAAAAAAGCTTGAGCAACCTTACTCCCCATCCAGCCTATGTCTTTGCCCATTATTCCCATCCACCACTGATCGACAGGATCCGTAATTTGGAATCGGCCACTGAAGGTTTTTAGGATCAAGGTTTAAAGATGACTCCAACTACGCCCGGTCCCCTTTTTGGTCGGACGTCGCCCAAACAACCTTGCAAGTCTTTCATATTTCATATTTCGCGTTTCCCATCACCTGTCACCCAAATGAGAACAAAAAAGCCCAATAATACGGTCAAAGTTGTCCCCACGCCATATGACCGCCCTAAAACACGGGCACAATTTTTGTTGTGTATTGCCTAGGATTGTGGTAATTTTAATTGAATATGTCTCCCATTACCCTAGAAAAGGAAAACAAACAGATTACCAAGGAGTACAAGGAACTGCTTCGCATCAGCTATCAGACCCTGTCGGACGAGGATAAAAAGCTCATACGCTCTGCTTTTGAAGTGGCCATGGATGCCCATAAAGATCAGCGTAGAAAATCGGGCGAAGCCTATATTTTCCATCCCATTGCGGTAGCAAAAATCGTGGCATCCGAAATAGGCCTAGATGCCATTTCCATAGCTTCTGCCCTACTCCATGATGTGGTAGAGGATTCGGATTATACCCTTGACGATATTGAGCGCATGTTCGGGGAAACGGTTGCCCGTATCGTGGACGGCCTTACCAAAATAGCCCACCTGAAAAAGGACATGAACATCTCCCAACAAGCGGAGAATTTCAGAAAAATGTTGCTCACCCTCCATGATGATGTACGGGTAATCATCATAAAAATTGCGGACCGCTATCATAATATGCTGACCTTGGACGCCATGCCGGAGCACAAACAGGTAAAAATGGCCTCCGAGACCTTGTATATCTATGCACCCCTGGCCCACCGTATTGGGCTTTACAATATAAAGACCGAATTGGAGGATCTAAGCCTCAAATACACGGAACCCGAAGTGTACAAGGACATCCTTGGAAAAATAGAGGCCTCGGACGAGGAACAGCAGAGCTATATCGACAGTTTTACCAAAGTTATTGACAAGTCGCTTAAAAAAGAGGGCCTTACCTATTCCATAAAGGGGCGGATGAAGTCTATTTTTTCCATCCGTAAAAAGATGAAGGCCCAACACGTGACCTTTGACGAAATCTATGACAAATTCGCCATAAGGATCATCTACAAGTCGGACAAAGAGAATGAAAAGTTCCTTGCTTGGAAAATATACTCCATCGTTACCGATCACTTTACCCCCAACCCAGTGCGGCTCAGGGACTGGATTTCCTCGCCCAAATCTACGGGATATGAGGCCTTGCATATTACTGTAATGGGCCCCAAGGGCAATTGGGTAGAGGTGCAGATCCGGAGCGAACGCATGCACGAGATTGCTGAAAAAGGATATGCGGCCCATTTTAAATATAAACACGGCGATCAAAAAGAGCAGGGTATTGAGGTTTGGCTGAACAGGTTACAGGAGGCCCTGGAAAATGCTAATGGAAATGCGGTAGATTTTGTGGAGGAGTTTAAATTGAATCTCTACGCCAAGGAAATCTTTGTCTTTACCCCCAAAGGAGAGTTAAAGTCCCTTCCGAAAGGGGCCACCCCGCTGGATTTTGCGTTCCATATCCATACCGAAGTAGGCATGCGTACCCGTGGTGCCAGGGTAAACGGTAAATTGGTTCCCCTAAACACTACCCTGCGCAGTGGGGACCAGGTTGAGATCATCACCTCCGATCAGGCCAAACCCAATAAGAATTGGCTGGATTATGCCACAACGGCAAGAGCCAGGGCCAAGATAAAATCTTCTTTAAGGGAAGAGAAGAAAACCATTGCCTTGGAAGGAAAGGAGATTTTAAGGAGAAAGTTAAAATCCCAAAAAATAACGCTGGGCGAGGATGTCATCAATAAAATGGTGGTCTATTTTAAGCTTAAGACCAGCCTAGACCTTTTTTATAGGGTGGGCATGGGGGCCATTGACAACCAAAAAATCAAGGATTTTGCATCCTCCTATAGTAACGCCTTTATCAGTTTCTTTAAGAACAAGATCCGGAGAAATCCTATCCCCACGGATATCAATAAGGAAGAAATTACCTCCAAGTATGACACGCTCGTCTTTGGAAAGGAGGAGGAAAAATTGGAGTATAAACTCTCCCCCTGCTGTAATCCCATCCCTGGGGATGAAGTATTCGGTTTTATAAGTGTAAACGAAGGCATTAAGGTACATAAGAAAAATTGCCCTAATGCCATTTCCCTACAGTCCAATTATTCCTACCGGATCATTAGCGCCAAATGGGTAGATTCCACCCAAGAGGAATTTAAGGCGGAAATACGCCTTTCCGGAATTGATAATCTTGGCTTGGTAAGCGCTATCACCGAACTTATCTCGGACGATATGCATGTAAATATGCGCAATCTTAACTTCAGTACGGACGGCGGAACCTTTACGGGAAGTATCACCGTTGTGGTAAAAAACAACGTTATCCTCAAAAAGGTAATAGCTAGTCTTAAGCGTATAGAGGGCATTGAGAAAGTAAGCCGAATTTAAATTTTAACCGTACCTTTGTGGTTTAGCAAAAGGGCAAGAACAAATGGCTCAGAACAAGAACCAAGAAATCGTAAAAAACGTTTTTACCACCTTTCTGGAGGAAAACGGGCACCGGAAAACACCGGAACGGTATGCCATACTCCAGGAAATCTATGATAGCGATGACCATTTTGACATAGAATCGCTCTATATCAAAATGAAAAACAAAAAATATAGGGTAAGCCGGGCCACCCTCTACAATACCATAGAACTACTGTTGGATTGCAAATTGGTTCGAAAACATCAATTTGGAAAGAATCAGGCCCAATACGAGAAGTCCTATTTTGACCGCCAACACGATCATGTGATCCTCACCGATACAGGAGAGGTCATGGAATTCTGCGATCCGCGTATCCAATCCATCAAAAAAACTATTGAGGAGGTCTTCGACATCAAAATAAATACACACTCGCTCTATTTTTACGGCACCAAGAAAAAGGGGGAGGACGAACAACAAAACGAAAAACAACCCACAACCAACAAAGCAAACACATAAATGGCGGTAGATTTATTATTGGGGCTACAATGGGGCGACGAAGGAAAAGGAAAAATTGTAGATGTACTGACCAAAAACTATGATATCATAGCCCGTTTTCAAGGAGGGCCCAATGCCGGACACACCTTGGAATTTGATGGCATAAAACATGTCCTACATACCATCCCTTCGGGAATTTTTCATGAAAACGCTATAAATGTGGTGGGCAACGGGGTAGTTATAGATCCGGTAATCTTTAAAAAGGAACTGGACTCCCTGGCAAAGTTCAAGATAGATTTCCGTTCAAAACTATTGATTTCCAGAAAGGCCCACCTTATCTTACCTACGCACCGATTGTTGGATGCCGCTTCCGAGACGGCCAAGGGAAAGGCAAAAATAGGATCCACCCTAAAGGGCATTGGCCCTACCTATATGGACAAGACCGGACGTAATGGAATGCGTTTGGGAGATTTGGAACTGGACGGTTGGAAGAAGAAATACAGGGCCCTGGCGGACAAGCATGAGGCTATGATCGCCTTTTATAACGTAGATATACAATATAATCTCAAGGAGTTGGAGGAAGAATTCCTGGAAGCCGTGGAGTCCTTGGCGCAACTGGAATTTATTGATAGCGAGGAGTATATTTTCAGAGCTCTGGCACAGGGTAAAAAAATACTGGCAGAAGGTGCCCAGGGATCCTTGTTGGATATCGATTTTGGCACCTACCCTTATGTCACCTCTTCCAATACCACCGCGGCGGGGGCCTGTACAGGACTTGGCGTGGCACCCAATGCCATAGGCGATGTCAAGGGTATTTTCAAGGCCTATACCACACGGGTGGGCAGCGGCCCCTTCCCTACGGAGCTATTTGACAAGGACGGCGAGACTATGGGACGCGTGGGCAATGAATTCGGGGCCACCACCGGACGGCCTAGAAGATGTGGTTGGCTGGATCTAGTAGCCCTAAAATATGCCGTTCGTATAAATGGCGTTACAGAACTGATGATGATGAAGGGCGATGTCCTCAGTGGTTTTAAAAAGATAAAGGTCTGCACCGCCTACGACTACAAAGGCAAGACCATTCAGCATCTTCCCTATAATATCGAGCCCGAAAACGTAACTCCGGTGTATACCGAAATGAAAGGCTGGCAAAAGGACCTTACACAATTGGACAGTATGGACCAATTACCGGAAACCTTGCACCAATACATTGCGTTTTTGGAAAAGGAACTTCAAGTACCCATCAAAATAGTCTCCGTAGGCCCGGACCGCACACAAACGATCCATAGATGAACCAAAGCGTGTTATACTATTTCGTTCGTTTTTAAAGACCCTTGAACTTCAACTTTATTCCACATGACCTTTGAATTTTATCTTTGCACTACCAGCGGCTTTCTCCGTATCCGTAACGGTTTTCCCCTACTGGTGCTCTTCTTTTTAATTTCTTGCGGGACAGTGCCAAAAACGGGGGAAGAAAAGGATTTTACGCCCCTTTTCAACGGCAAGGACCTGGAAGGTTGGGTAGGCAATACCACATCTTATCGTGCAGAGGAGGGGATGATCGTTGTAGATCCCAATGGTGGGGATAGTGGTGGCAATCTTTTTACGGAAAAGGAATTTAGTGATTTTGTGCTTCGGTTCGAGTTTCAGCTGACTCCCGGGGCCAATAACGGATTAGGTATCCATGCCCCACTGGAAGGGGATGCCGCCTATATGGGAAAGGAATTGCAAATCTTGGACAATACCGCGGAAAAATACGCCTCCTTAAAACCGTATCAATATCATGGTTCGGTCTATGGGATTATTCCCGCAAAACGCGGCTTCCTAAACCCGGTCGGGGAGTGGAACCGACAGGAAGTCTATGTAAAGGGGCCTAAAATTAGAATTGAACTTAATGGTACCATTATCTTGGATGGCGATATCAAGGAGGCCACCAAAAATGGGACTCTGGACAAAAGTGATCATCCTGGTCTCCATAGGCATAAGGGCCATATCGGCTTTTTAGGCCATGGTGACGTAGTGCGCTTCCGTAATATTCGAATCCGGGATCTGGCTTTGGAATAGTTATTGGAAGCCTATAAAAATTGTGGATTCCGGTTTTTTTGGAGGATAAGGTTATCCCCCTATTTAACAAATTGAAAGAACTTATGAAAAGTAACACGTCAAATCGTAGGGAATTTGTAAAAAAGAGTGGTCTTGGGGTTTTGGGTATAGCCTTGGCCCCCTCCCTATTGGGAAAAATGGCTCAAAAAGGGCGTCTGCGCACCGCGCATATTGGGGTAGGCGGTATGGGAAAGGCGGACCTGGATGCTATTACCTCGCACGATTTGGTAGAAGTAGTGGCCCTTTGTGACGTAGATTCCAACAATTTGGTCAAGGCCTTGAAGTTGCACCCCAACGCCAGAACTTATGCAGATTACAGACTTATGCTGAGGGAAATGTCCAACGGCATCGATGCGGTCATCGTTTCTACACCCGATCACACGCACGCCCCCGCCTCCATTATGGCCATGGAAATGAACAAGCCAGTGTACTGCCAAAAACCGTTGACCCACCATGTATCCGAAGCAAGAGCCATGAAAAAGTTGGCCACTGAAAAGAATCTGGTTACCCAAATGGGCATCCAGGTACATTCCTTCTATGACTATAAATTGGCCACATTGTTGATCCAGAACGGTATCATCGGCAAGGTCCATACCGTACATGCCTGGTCCCCAAAAAACTGGGGATATGATGGCGAGCTCCCGATGGGAAACGATCCAATACCGGAAAATTTGGATTGGAATCTTTGGCTGGGAACGGCTACCGATAGACCCTACAAGGACAAAATCTACCATCCCGGAAATTGGAGAAAGTTGATGGATTTTGGCTGCGGTACCCTTGGGGACATGGGCGTTCATATTTTTGATACCCCGTACAATGCCCTGGCACTGGATGTTCCCAAAACAATTAAGAACGAGTGTAGGGAACCCAATGGCTTTGGGTATCCCGAAAAAAATACGGTAACCTATAAATTTCCGGGTACACCGTATACGGCAAAGACCTTAAAGTGGGTCTGGTATGATGGTCCGGGAGTACCTGGGATGCACAAGGACCTAAAGCTGCCCAATGCCATGGATAGCGTAAAGAAAAAGGAAAAGACCAAAACCAAGGAAGCTTCCATGGCTGATAAGATATCCTTGGAAACCGCCAAGACCATGGAAGGCAAACTTCCGGGCCAAGGGGCCATGTTCGTAGGTGAAAAAGGCCGTTTGCTATTGCCCCATTTTATGGAACTGCCCCGAAAGATCGTAGATGGGGAGTATGTGGATATCTCGGATGAAATTGTCCAAATTAGCAAGGCCAATGGTTTGGGCGACCCTGTGCGTAATTATGAATCCGAAGGGCCCAAGCACTATCACGAATTTGTGGATGCCTGTTTGGGAAATGGTACTTGTAGCGCCCCGTTTTCCTATGCCTCACGCTTGACGGAAACCATTCTTTTAGGGGTCATTGCCGGAAGATTCCCCAATAAAACTTTACATTGGGACGCCGAAACCGCCCAATTTTCCGAAAAAGAGGCCAACGCCTATCTCAAAGGCGATTATCGAAAGTTTTAAATTCCTATGGATCTTATGGATGGTAATGACCAAAATTAGACAAAAGAGCGTTTTATAAAACTATCCCAATCTTTAAGACCACTTTTCAAAAAGTGCTACTTTTGGACAAAATCGGAAGGTTGAAAAAACGCTTTATTACAACATTATCTTGCATTTGGGCCTGTATGGGCATTTCCCAGATCACGGTACAGGAACAACCGGGCGATACTATAGGAAGTCGGCAGATCAATATTGTTTACGGAGCCAACTTTACCAAGGATGAAACCAAATTTCCCGGTGCCTTTATTTTTAGCAAAGATACCCGCCAAGTGCAGTTTGAGCACGAAGGTGCCGATCTTTGGTGCGACATTGCCATCCATTACCAAAAAGAGAATAGGCTCAAGGCCATTGGCAACATCCGATTGCAACAGGGAGATTCGGTTCTTATGACCAGTGGCAAGATAGACTACGACGGGGAAGCCAAACTGGCCAAAGCATGGGAAAATGTAGTCCTTGTAAACTCCAAGGAAAACCAAAAGACCACGCTTACCACGGACACCCTGTATTTTGATCGGGAAAAGCAGGAGTCCTTCTACAACAGCTTTGGAACCCTAGTGGACTCCACCAATACGCTTACCAGTGAGATAGGGCGCTATTTTTTGGAGTTGAAAAAGTATCAGTTCCTGGATAGCGTGCACATTGACAATCCGGAGTATACCATGGATTCGGAACAATTGGACTATTACGAATCTTCCAAAAATGCCTATATGTACGGGCCATCCACCATAACGGGAAAGGAATATAAAATCTATTGTGAAAGAGGATTTTACGATACCCAGATAGAGCAAGGCTATGGCATCAAAAACACCCGGATAGATTACAACAATCGTATCATTGAAGGGGACAGTGTTTATTTTGACAAGGCCTCGGAATTTGCCTCGGCCACCAATAATATTGTAGTGACCGACACCGTTAACGATGGGGTCATTAGGGCACATTATGCCGAGGTTTTTAAGGCCAAGGACTCCGTATTTGCCACAAAACGTGCCGTTTCCATTAGTCTCATGGAGCAGGATTCGCTTTATGTGCATGGAGATACCTTAATGGTCACCGGAAAGCCTGACGCCCGCATTCTTAGGGCTTTCCACAATGCCAAATTCTTTAAAACGGGCATGAGCGGAAAGTGTGACTCAATACACTCCGAGGAAACAACAGGGCTTACCCAACTGATACGAAACCCTATTCTCTGGAACGGCGATAACCAAATGACCGGAGACAGTATCCATTTGATCTCCAATAAGAAAACGGAGGAACTAGATTCCTTAAAAGTGCTGGACAATGCCTTTGTTATTTCCTTGGACAGCATTAGTATGGAAGGGTACAACCAGGCAAAGGGGAAAGACCTCTTTGGCCAATTTGAGGACAATGAGCTTAGAATTATAGATATTATCAAAAATACCGAGGTCATCTATTATATGTATAACGATGAGGATGAACTCATTGGAATAGACAAGACCATTTGCAGCGCCATTCGTATGACCATTGCCAACAATGATGTGGAGGACCTTACCTTTTTCGTAAATCCGGACGGCGATATTTTTCCCGAAAAGGATCTTCCCACGGAGAGCAGAAAATTAAAAGGTTTTATTTGGCGGGGCGAAGAACGGCTAATGACCAAGGACGATATCTTTGACGAGGACGATAACAATATCCAGCTAGTGACCATACAGGGAGTGGACAACCCTATTGATATCGATGCAACCGACGAGGAACGTTCTCTCAACCCGGGAGACCCGGTAAACGACATTCCCAATCGGGAAGAGTTGCCCCCGGACCAGGATGACCTGTCCGGCTTAAACCAAAAACGTCCCAAGCTTCAAAAAGTAAAGGTGACACCGCTTACGGAGTTGGTAATTCTTTAGTGGATTATCCGTCGTCTTAAATCGAAATATTCCAAAAACTGACGGAAAACCGAAGCCGAAGACGGAAGACAGGAGACGGAAGACTGTGCTCCTATGAAAGACGAAGGTGAATATTCAAACTCAAATATCAAATCCAAAAACAAAGGTCAAGTTCAAGTTCAAATACAAACGTGAAGTTTGATCCTTCTAAACTTCTAAACTAGAAACACCATAAGCCAAGACAACAAACGCCAAACCACAAACTACAAACACCTATTTCCAAATCCACCCATTTTCAAATTTCCAAATCGACCAATTTCCGAACATTGTATCTGGCAAATAGCGCGTAACTTTAGTATCGTATTTACGAAATTATGAAAAAAGACTTCCTAAAATACCAGGCGCAAACGACGCCGAATCCGTTGGGTCTAGAAATATCACATGCCCGTGGAAGCTATATCTATGATGTGGAGGGAAAACCCCATTTAGACTTTGTGGCGGGGGTCTCTGCTTGTGGTTTGGGCCATTGCCATCCCAAGGTAGTGCAGGCCGTTAAAGAGCAGGTGGAACAATATATGCACGTTATGGTCTATGGAGAGTACATACAGCGGCCGGCCGTAACCTATGCCAAACTCCTGGCCAGCCTATTGCCCCCGCCCTTGGAGAGCACCTATATGGTAAATTCCGGTACCGAGGCCATGGAAGGCGCACTGAAATTGGCCAGACGTTTAACCGGAAGAAGCGAAATTATCGCCGCACACCGGGCCTATCACGGCAATACCATGGGGAGTTTGAGCCTTATGGGGTATGAGGAGCGAAAGGGTTCGTTTAGGCCCTTAATCCCGGACATTCGTTTTATTAGATTCAATTCCCAAAAGGATTTGGAACGGATAACCGAAAAGACCGCGGCCGTGGTGTTGGAAACCATTCAGGGCGGTGCAGGCTGTATTGTGCCGGATTCGGATTATCTCAAAAGAGTTAGGAAGCGTTGTACCCAAACGGGAAGTCTACTGATCTTGGACGAGATACAGCCCGGTTTTGGGCGTACAGGCCAATTGTTCGCCTTTGAGCATTATAATTGTGTCCCGGATATATTGGTAATGGGCAAGGCTATGGCCTCCGGGCTTCCCGTTGGGGCCTTTACCGCCTCTAGGGCCATGATGGCCAGCTTTCAGGACAATCCCAAATTAGGGCATATTACCACCTTTGGGGGAAATCCTGTGATAGCCTCTGCCTGTTTGGCCACTTTGCAGGAAATTTCCCAAACAAACCTGGTTAATGATACTCTTTGGAAGGAACAACTGATTCGACAGCTGTTGAATCATCCCCACATTTTGGAAATACGGGGAAAGGGGTTAATGCTGGCGTTGATTATGAAAAATCCTGAAATGGCCAATTCCCTCGTCCTGGAATGCGCCAAAAAAGGACTGATTCTTTTTTGGTTGTTGTTTGCGCCTCGGGCGGTACGTATATCCCCACCGTTGACCATATCCGAAAGTGAGATACGCGAGGGATGCGCCCTGATCATGGAGGTTTTACAGGCTTATAGACAATAATTTGTTAACTAATTTGTTAATAATATAGCCCAAATCCGGAATTGATCGTAGTCCCAAAAAGGTTACTTTTAGTTCCAGAGTTTAACCAAACCCTTCCTATGGCGCTACATGCCAACGAGAGACCTGGATCGTGCGTGGCCAAATTTGAGTCCATGCTCAAAACGGACGACATCTATTTTTTTGATGCGGAGGATTTTGAGGAAATCATTCACCACTATTTGAACCATGGCAAAATAGCCTTGGCCAAAAAGGCTATAAAAATTGGGCTCCGCCAACACCCGGCAAATATTGAGCTAAAATTGCTGGAAGTTGAGGTCTTGGTTTTTGAAAATCAACTGGATGTTGCGGAACGGCATTTGGATCAGTTGCAGCTCTTGGATGCCAATAATGAGGAAATCTATATCCAAAGGGCCAACATCTACTCCAAACAGGATAACCATGAACAGGCCGTGGTACTACTTCAAAAGGCCCTTCAATTGGCAGAGAATGGTTTTGATATCCATTCCCTTCTAGGCATGGAGTATCTCTTTATGGACGATTTTGTTTTGGCCAAGAAGAGTTTTATGAAATGTGTGGATTTTGATCCCCAGGACTACTCCTCACTTTACAATGTTATCTACTGCTTTGAGTATCTGGAGGAACACGAGGAGGCCGTACACTATCTAAACGATTATCTAGAACGCAACCCTTATTGCGAAGTGGCCTGGCATCAATTGGGAAAACAATACTTTGCCAAGGAAATGTACGGTGAGGCTCTGGCCGCTTTTGATTTTGCCATTATCTCCGACGATTCGTTTATCGGCGCTTATTTTGAAAAAGGAAAGGTATTGGAAAAGTTGGGGAAATATACCGAGGCCATTGAGAATTATGAAACCACCATTACCATTGAAGATCCTACATCGCATGCCTATTTGCGTATGGGAAAATGCCATGAAAGATTAGGCAAATACGAAATGGCCAAATATTACTACTATCAGACCGTACATGAAGATCCTCTATTGGACAAGGGCTGGTTGGCCATTACGGACTTCTATATCCAAAGAAAGAATTTTAAAAAGGCACTGTTCTATATCAACAAGGCCCTTAATATTGATGGGGAAAACGCACAGTATTGGAAGAAATGTGCCTTGATCAATGCTGCTCTCAAAAATTACGAACAAGCGGATTTTGCCTATAAACAAACGGTAGAGTTTGGGGATTACGACCTGGAAATATGGTTGCTATGGGCAGATGTGCTCCGGTATAACAAAGAGTTGACAATGGGGATACAAGTACTGGCCCAAGGCAAGGAATTTCATCCGGAAAGTGCGGAGATCCAATTTAAGATGGCCGGCTTTCATTTGTTGTCACAGGACACCATAAATGCCCGTATAGCCCTTATGGACGCCCTAAAGAACAATGCTAAGAAATTACCCATTTTCGAAAAGGAATTTTCACAGTTCCGGGATTTGGAGTGGGTAAGGAACATTATCTCCAATTGCAAAAGAGCTTCCCGCTAAAAAAGGCTACTTTTGCCTTTTTGTTTCCATGGAAAACCGAAACTTTCTCCAATACGTTATCATAACCCTTAAGGGAATGGCCATGGGTGCCGCTGATGTGGTTCCGGGGGTTTCCGGTGGTACCATAGCATTTATTTCCGGGATATATGAAGAATTGATAACCTCCATAAACAATATACACCCATCCCTGATCAGCGTATGGCGAAGAGAGGGTTTTGCGGCTTTCTGGAAAAAACTGAACGGCAACTTTCTCTTGGCCCTTTTTTTAGGGATTTTTGTTAGCCTTTTTTCTTTGGCCACCCTTGTAAATTGGTTGTTGGAGAATGAAGCTGTTTTATTGTGGTCCTTCTTTTTTGGCCTTGTTGCGGCCAGTATCTTTTTCGTTGGCAAAGAAATTCAAAAATGGGGTTTTGCCACCATAGTCATGCTACTGATCGGTACCGCGATTGCCTACTATATTACCATTATGCCACCTTCCGAAAATACCGAAGGCCTTCCCTTTTTATTCCTTTCCGGGGCCTTGGCCGTCTGTGCCATGATACTTCCAGGAATATCCGGAGCCTTTATCCTGGTGCTATTGGGGTCTTACAAAACTATTTTGGAGGCGGCACACGAAAGGGATTTGCAGATTGTTGCCGTGGTAGGGGCAGGTGCAATTTTTGGCCTCCTGAGCTTTGCAAGGCTATTAAAATGGATGTTCAGCAAATACAAAAACCAAACCCTTGCTTTATTAACAGGATTTATTTTGGGCTCCTTGAATAAAATATGGCCTTGGAAAAGGGTTTTGGAAACCCGAAAAATAGGTGATAAGGTAATATCCTTGGACGAAAACGTATCCCCTTTTTCCTTTGAGGGCGATGCCCAGTTGACCTACGCCCTTATTGCCGCTATAGTTGGTTTTTCCCTTATTTTTATAGTGGAAAGAGCCGCCTCGAAAAAATAAAACAAAATTCCCCATGCACAACCCCAGGACATTTGTGGACAAGGTATTTTTGGTGCTTAAGGGGCTCTTTATGGGCATGGCAAACAAGGTGCCGGGCGTATCGGGCGGCATCGTGGCCTTTGTAGGTGGGTTTTATGAGGAATTTATCTATTCCTTACAGAAAATAAACGGAAAAGCCTTTAAACTCCTGTTCAATGGCCGGTTTAAGAGCTTCTATCGCTATGTGAACGGTTCCTTCCTTTCCCTTCTTGTATTCGGCATGCTGGTGAGCTATTTTAGCGTTTCCAAACTCTTGGATTATTTTTTGGAAAAGAAGGAACTTTTTGTATGGGCCACCTTTTTCGGAATGATACTGGGATCTATTTATTATATCGCCAAAGATTTCGGGCACTGGAACAAAAGGACCATCCCGGCCGGCGTATTGGGCCTTATCGTAGGGATTTCCATAAGTTTCTTAAATCCAGCAAAGGAAAATGATAATCTGATCTTTATCTTTATCTGTGGAATGATAAGTGTTTCCGGAATGACCCTTCCCGGGCTTTCCGGTTCCTTTATCCTTATTTTGCTGGGCAATTACGTACTGCTATTGGTAGATTCCGTAAATGCGCTCTATGATACGATCGCCGAGGTAATAGAGGGTGATTTTAGCTTTTTTGGAAACAGGGAACGTATGGATACCCTCACCATTTTGGCTGTTTTTACCACGGGTTCCGCGGTAGGCCTAGTAACCCTATCCCATATCCTAAGTTATGTTCTGAAACACTTTAGGCATATGACCACCGCGGTCATCATAGGATTTATTACCGGTTCCCTGGGAGTGGTGTGGCCCTGGAAAAAAACCATCTTTAAGACGGATGTACAGGGGCAGGTATTGCTGGATAGCAACGGAAAACAGATCATTGCCAACTACGAACGATTTTTGCCGGATTTTGGGCATTCGGAAACCTGGTGGGCCTTCTTCTTTGTGGTTACCGGAATTTTTGTTTTATTGGGATTGGAATGGTATGGCGAATATAGAAAACGAAACATATAGGTATGGATTGGTAGGAAAGGATATCTCCTATTCCTTTTCCAAGGGTTACTTTACCAAAAAATTTGCCGATTTGGGATTGGAACACTACTCCTATGAAAACTTCGACCTGCGGCATATTGGGGAGTTTCCCAAACTATTGAATCAAGGCAACGATTTAAAGGGACTTAATGTTACCATTCCCTATAAGGAAGAGGTGATTCCTTTTCTTTCCGGATTGGAAGGGGCCGCCCGGCACATTGGTGCAGTGAATACCATACAATTCCAAGATAGGAAAGAGGTTGTGGGCCATAATACGGATGCCTACGGATTCCGGAATTCATTGGAACCTTTTTTAAAAAAACATCATCAAGCCGCCCTTATCTTGGGAACCGGAGGGGCCTCAAAGGCCGTGGCCTATGTTTTTAACAATTTGGGCATTGCCTATAGGTTTGTTTCCCGTAACCCAGGGAAAGGGCAATTAGGGTATCCGGAAATCGACGGGGCCATTTTGGAAAAATCCACTATTGTGGTGAACTGTACCCCATTGGGCACTTTTCCCAAGGTAGACCAAAAACCACCTATACCCTATTCCCTACTTACCCCAAGGCATCTGTTATACGATTTGATCTATAACCCTTCCAAAACTGCCTTTTTATTGGGGGGAGAAGCCCAGGGAACCGCAATTACCAACGGACTCCGGATGTTGGAGCTGCAGGCCGAAAAAGCCTGGGAAATATGGAACCAATAGGAAATAGGAAGTGTAATACAGGACAAGCTGTACGTTGGCAAACGGGTATGACGTTCAAGCACTAAAGTACCGCTAAGCTTCCCAAGGACAAAGGGGCGCAATACAAACCAATATTTGGTTTGTACACAGGATACGCATAGGTTCCATGGGTGTACGACAGATTTCCGGTTTTGGGCATAAACTGTCTTTTTGGGCTTCTTTTTTATGAAAAGACCCCACCCAGCCTCCCCGCCTAAGGCGGGGAGGAGTTTCCCTCCTTCGGAGGGATTAAGGGAGGTCAAACATCAGGCCAAGGAAATTTGTCGTACACTCGGTTCCATCTGCATGGAAGGTAGTGCCATCCATTGAACCTGATCCAGGATTTCGGATTTCCGGGCGGAATGCTCCCAAAGAAAGAAACCACCTATAATTTTTGTCGTTACCACGGTTGTTAGTATCTTTCCTTAACGTATTTTTTCAGAAACTAAAGCAATTTAACCATGTTGGAAGGGAAAGAACAGGAACTACAGGAGCAGGTGGCGGAGGATCGTTCTGCGGTAAGCGAACCATTGCCCGATAAGGAGCAGGATAGCGGAAGTTCCCATTCGCACACTCTGGAAACGGCTCCGGAAACAGACCATGGTGAAGATACAGTAAAAGTGGCCAATGAGGCACCTTCTGAAGCCGAGAAAGCCCCTGTAGCTCCATCAGAGGACCAAGGACAGGAAATACCAGAGGACAGCATCCCAAAAAAGGAGGAGAGCCCCCCTGCGGAAGAAAATGGGAATAACCCAAAGGATAGTACCCCGGAGCCCGACTCCGAAGAATCCACCCAAAAAGAAACACCTAGTACTACGCTCAAAAAAGTTGAGATTCCCGAAAAAATCCAGGAAAACCCGATTTCCGAAATAGAGGAATCCAATGCGGAGGACGCCGAGGACAAGGACAACCATCGCAGGCACCACATTCCCCTACTGGACTATCACTCCATGTCCATGGAAAATCTGGTGGGAGAGCTACAACGCCTGGTACGCAATGAAAAGATACCGGCCATTAAAAAGCATGTGGACGGAATCAAGTACGAATTTGATCAAAAGTTCCAAGAGTTTCTGGAGCAAAAGAAGGAAGAGTTTGTGGCCAATGGGGGAAACGAAATCGATTTTCGATACAATTCCGTGACCAAACGCCAGTTCAACGAAGTGTTCTCGGACTACCGCGAAAAAAAGAACCAATACCACAAAGAACTTGAAAAAAACCTAAAGGAAAACCTAGCCGAACGGCAGCGGATTATAGAGGAATTAAAGGGGCTTATGAACGTGGAGGAGGATATGAACAGTACGTACAAGACCTTTAAAGACCTTCAGGAACGGTGGCGCAACGCCGGGGCGGTACCTCGCACCCATTATAATGATGTTTGGCGCACCTATCATCACCATCTGGAGATTTTTTATGATTTTCTGCACTTGAACCGGGAACTACGCGACCTGGACTTTAAGCACAACCTTGAAGAAAAACTAAAAATCGCCGAACGCGCCGAGGCCCTCTCCCAAGAACCGGATCTGGGCAAAGCTTTTCAGGAACTGCAAACACTACACAAGGTGTGGAAGGAGGATATTGGCCCTGTGGACAAGGCACACCGGGAAGACATTTGGGAGCGGTTCAGCAACGCCACAAAGGTACTGCACCTAAGAAGGCAGGAGCATTTTAAGGAACTGGACAAGGCCTATGAAAAGAACTTGGAACAGAAACAAGGGATTATTGCCTCTATCGTGACCATTTCCCAAGATGTGGCCAAAAACCATAAAGGCCTACAGCAACAAATACGACAAATAGAGCAGCTACGAGAGGCCTTTTTTAAGGTGGGCAAGGTGCCGCAACGCGTCAACGAGGCTACTTGGAAATCCTTTAAGGAAGCCGTGCGCCAGTTTAACCGCAATAAAAATGCCTATTACAAAAACCTTAAAAAGGACCAGCATGAAAATCTAGAGAAAAAACGTGCCCTCTTACAATTGGCCCTTTCCCTTAAGGATAGTGAGGAGTGGGATAAGACCACAAGTGAAATGAAACGGATCCAGAACGAATGGAAGCATATTGGCCATGTTCCCAGAAAGTATTCGGACACCCTTTGGAAAGACTTCAAAAATGCCTGCAATCATTATTTTGACCGCCTGCATGCCCTTAAGAACAAATCGCACAAGGAGGAAATGGAGAATCTTGCCAAAAAGGAAGAGGTTCTGGGCCGTTTAAAGGCCTTTACGCCAAGGGAAGACAAAGAAGCGGACATCGACCAATTGAAGACCTTTATTCAAGAGTGGAAATCACACGGCCGAGTACCCTTTAACAAAAAGGACATCAATCAAAAGTTCAATAGGGTCTTGGATGCCGTTCTACGTAAGATGGACGTGGACCGTCATCAAATAGAACTATTGAAATACGGCAATAAGATCCAACAACTCTCCCGTGATCAGGATGGACGTGCCATAGCCAACGAACGTGCCTTTATCCGAAAAAAGATAGAGGAGAGCAAGAACGAGATACGGCAATTGGAGAACAACCTGCAATTTTTCTCACATGCCTCCGAGGACAACCCAGTTGTGCTCGAGGTAGTAAAAAAAGTTGAAAAGCATAAAGAGGCCCAAGCTACTTGGATGGCCAAGCTAAAACGGTTGAACATTATGGAGAATACCCTTCAAAAAAGTACATCCGAGGACGAGGCGGGAGGCCCCGAGGAAGAGTAAGACCCTTTTCGTATGTTGGTCCCAAAATCCTCTACAAATAAATTTAAACATTACTCTAGAAGCCCGTTTGTTCGTTCCTTAGGCAGTACTGTACTTTAATTTATGGTACATAGGATTCTTTTTTTGCTTCGTTGACCATGTTCTCCGTACCCTGGTTCTATTGAGGAAAACCTGTTGTGGCCAACGACCAAAAATGGTGTTCCCCATTTCAGGGTCCCTTCAAGCACAGTCCCTAACGTTTCACATATACTCCCCTCCGTAGCCATTACCTTAGCTCCCTTCGGTTACAAACTGGGTGGGTCGCTAGGCACCATTATACGGTTCCAAAAAGCCCTCATCCGGACACGAAACTACTATCCATATGAATAATGGATACACTTTTTCGGACTCGAAAACCGTATTTCCTTGGCCCTAAAGGGCAGAGATTTTCCCATCGGTTGCTTTTCGGGGGATTTTTCCACCCGCCAAAGGCGGCCAGGGAACCGAAAAATCCAGCTTTTAGCCTATCCATTATTCACGTTACTTTCAAATATTCTATGAATCAGGGTAGTCAGTGTGTGTTTTCCCTTGGCCAAGAGAAGCCTGCCCGTACCGAAAAGGCAAGTTCGGGCGGGGTGGGGCAGCCTTTGGGCGGACTCGGAAGGGATTGAGATACAGGGCCATGATCTTAGGGGCACGATCCCCTCCGTCCCGACGGAAATGTCGGGACACCTCCCCTTTACCAAGGGGAGGAGCCCTTTCCATGTCCCCTTCAAATTTTGACTTTATCCAAACCTACGTTTGTGTTGGAAAGAATATCTTTATCCTAAAATAGAGATTCAGGTCAAAGGTTGTCCACCCGAGGTATGCCAATTCATCTCTTGAACTATTTTTACCCTCTTTTATGCCAAAAGTCTCGGAAGTCCATACGCTTATAGAACACTTTTTTAGATACGAGTCTGGAAAAATGATAGCCGTCCTAACAGGCCTCTTTGGTTCCAACAACATCGTTTTGGCTGAAGACCTTGTCCAAGATACCCTAATGGAAGCTATGGCCAATTGGACCTACAAAGGTATTCCGGAAAACCCCTCGGCCTGGTTGTATACAGTGGCCAAAAACAAGGCCTTGAACTCCATAAATCGGGAAAAATATCGGAATCGATACGCCCTGGAAACACGTTACGAATGGCAAAAATCAGAGGAAACTACAATGCCCGAGATTTTTTCCCCGGACAATATTTCGGATGACCAATTGCGTATGATGTTCCTTTGTTGCCATCCCGCCATTTCCCCGGACTCCCAAATTGCGCTGATACTTAAAACACTTTGTGGTTTTAGCATTTCGGAAATAGGACGTGCCTTTATGACCAGTAAAGAGAACATCAATAAACGCCTTGTTAGGACCCGAAAGATCATTCGTACACAGAACATTTCTTTTAATCTTCCTCATAAAAAACATATAAAACAAAGATTAGATGCCGTACTGGAAACCATTTACTTGTTGTTCAATGAAGGTTATAGTGCCTCTGTTGGGCACAAAGCCATTCGTGAGGGACTCTGTCTGGAGGCCATACGATTAACGGAACTTGTTTTGGCAAATAAGGCGGTGGACAATAAAGGATCCGTTTACGCCCTACTTTCCTTAATGCAATTGAATGTTTCAAGGTTTGGGGCCAGAATAGATGATCAAGGTAATCTGCGTACCTTGGAAAAACAGAATCGAAGCCTATGGGATATGTATACTATGGAAAAGGGCTTTGCCAATCTCAAAAAGGCCACACAAGATGCTTTGCTGACCAAATACCATCTATTGGCCGGTATTTCTTCGTATCACTGTTCCGCCAAGAGCTTTGAAGCTACCGATTGGATGGGCATCCTTTCCCTTTATGACCGCTTATTGATCCTGGACAGTTCACCCCTTGTTGTACTTAACCGGGTCATTGTGCTCCTTCAAATAGGGAAAACCCAAGACGCCTTAGCCCAACTTGGAAAAATCGAAAAGGAAAATGCCCTTGTTTCACATCATCTTTTTTATGCAGTAAAATCAGATCTGTATGCTAAAATGGGAAAAATGACGGAGGCTGGGAAATCACTCCAAAAAGCCATTGACCTAGCACCTCTCCTCGCTGAAAAAAAGCTTCTGCGCGATAGGTTGAAAAAGATTTCGGAAAAAAAGTGAATCCCCATGTCCCTATTCGAACGTTCTATTTGTTTTTAAGATAGAAACCTTATTGAACTCATTTAAAAAAAACACAAATGAAAGATTATTTATTGATTATCAAGACCGAAGGGTGTATATGGACCGATCTATCCGCTGAACAACTGCAAAAACACATGGAAAATGGTAGCGCGTATATTGGAAACCTTATGCAGAAGGGAATTCTAAAAGGAGCCAACCCAATTGAGAAGGAAGGAAGTAGAATAATTAAGAAAAACCAGGGAACCTTAAAGGATGGACCCTTTAACGAAAGTAAGGAAGTAGTGGCGGGGTACTTCCATATCAGCGCCAAGGACACTGATGCGGCCGTTGCCATTGCCAAGGAAAATCCAATTTTTAATGATATCCCCACTCAAATTGAAGTACATCCTTTGATGCCTATCGGCGGATAATCCTTGTGCCCGGATTGCAGACCATTTCTAGTTTAGATCTTTGCCATTTTTGGCATTCTTATTGGCAATGCAAGAAAAAGGGCTTGCAAAAGCCTGCCCTTTTTCTTAAAGATTACGTGAATAATGGATAAGCACCAAAAGCCAGATTTTTCCGTTCCCCGTCCCGCCTTTGGCGGGTGGAAAAATCCCCCAAAAAGTAACCGAATTGAGAAAATCTTTGCCCTTTAGGGCCAGGGAAATAAGATTTTCGAATCCAAAAGGCTTATCCATTATTCACGTTAAAGATCATAGTCCGGCATTTTCAGAAAATACTAAAACTGTTCCAACATATAATTAATCAAATCGGTAGTGGTTACGATTCCCACCAGTCTTTGGCCATCCACAACAGGAATGGCGTGGAACTCTCTCTTGGAGAGGATACCTGCCACCTCCTTTATGGTAGCCTTGGGAGGCACACTGACCAAATTTTTGGCCATGACCTGCTCAATGGTAAACATATTGTAGACCATAGTCTCCACGGAGTCGTCTTCCTCGTCCACGGCATCGGCAAAACTGATGCGTAATAAATCGGTATAGCTCAACATTCCTAAAATCTGTTCTCCGGAAACTACGGGGATATGCCTTATATGATACTTTTTGAATAGACGTTCCGCGGTTTCCAGATTATCCGCTTTGTCCAAGGTAATGACCTTCCGGGTCATTATGGCGGATACCGGTGTTCGCTCTCTCATGTCCTTTTATTTAAAATTCATTTTAAAGATAGTCTTGAAAGTTTCGAAAAAGTATGATAAAAGTCATTAAGGAACACAATCCAATACCGTACTTTTGCCAGGTTAATGATCAATGATTTACAAGAAGGGCCACCCATAAACTATTATTTGGGCGGCCCTTTACATTTTTCTCGGAGATTTTTCTACTTGGCCACGTTCACAGAACGGGTCTCCCGTATGACCGTAACTTTTACCTGCCCAGGATAAGTCATGTCCGTCTGTATTTTTTGTGAAATCTCAAAAGAGAGTTGGGCAGCTTTATCGTCGCTCACTTTTTCGCTTTCCACGATAACCCGTAATTCCCTTCCCGCCTGTATGGCATATGCCTTTTGCACACCCCCAAAGCCAAAGGCAATATCCTCTAGATCCTTAAGCCTTTGAATATAGGAATCCAATACCTGCCTACGAGCCCCGGGCCTGGCACCGCTAATGGCATCGCAGACCTGCACCACCGGAGATATCAAGGTTTTCATCTCTATCTCGTCATGGTGGGCTCCAATAGCATTACAGACATCAGGTTTTTCCCCATACTTTTCTGCCCATTGCATCCCTAGAATGGCATGCGGGGTCTCCACTTCGGCCTCCGTATTGGGCACCTTACCAATATCATGCAACAATCCCGCGCGCTTGGCCAGTTTAGGATTCAATCCCAACTCAGAAGCCATTACCCCGCATAGTTTGGCCACCTCCCTGGAATGTTGTAAAAGGTTCTGACCATAGGAAGACCTGTATTTCATACGTCCTACCGCGCGTATCAATTCTGGATGTAGCCCATGGATGCCAAGATCTATGACGGCCCGTTTGCCCACTTCCGCTATTTCCTGTTCAATTTGTCTTTCGGTCTTCTTTACGATTTCCTCTATCCTGGCAGGATGAATACGCCCGTCCGTTACCAATTTGTGAAGGGATAGACGGGCCACTTCCCTGCGAACGGAATCAAAACAGGAGAGTATAATGGCCTCTGGGGTATCGTCTACAATAATCTCCACGCCTGTTGCGGATTCCAAGGCTCTAATGTTCCTTCCTTCACGACCGATGATTCTTCCTTTGACATCATCGGATTCCAGATTGAACACGGAAACACAATTCTCCACAGCTTCTTCCGTGCCTATCCGCTGAATAGTGTTAATCACAATTTTTTTGGCCTCCTGCTGGGCAGTTAACTTGGCCTCTTCCAAAGTGGCCTGCATATAGGCCATAGCATCGGTCTTGGCCGTCTCCTTCAGGGATTCCAATAACTGGCTCTTGGCATCATCTGCCGAAAGGCCGGAGATGACCTCCAATTGTTGCACTTGGTTTTTATGCAGTTTTTCAAGCTCCGCCTGCTTTTTTTCATAGAACGCAGATCGATGCTCCAAGTCCTTGAGCTTCCTTTCCAACCGCTCATTGATCTTTTTGTTCCTGGAGAGTTCATTGCTAACCTGGGATTCTTTGTCCCTTGTACGTTTTTCGGCTTCCCCTATTTTCTTGTTTTTGTTATTAATTACCTTTTCATGATCCGACTTAAGCTCTAGAAAGCGTTCCTTGGCCTGATATATCTTATCCTTCTTTATGGTCTCGCCCTCCGATTTAGCATCTTTAAGAATAGAGGCCGCTTCCCGTTTTGCATTGGCCATGGTCTTTGAAGCCTTTCCCTTCTCCAAAAACTTGGCAATGACAAAACCCAAAATGACCCCCACGATTCCCGTAATTATCGCTATAGTGCTATCCATATTGCTGATGCTTAAAAAATTAATAATCTCGAACGGAACGGTCCAAAAAATCCATACGCCCATTCGGTAGTATTCGGGCAAAGCCCATAAAAAAACCCACATTGGAGAAGTTTTGTACAAACTCCTATAAACAGGTTTAGGGCTAACAGACTGATCAAGGATCCTTATGCAAGTAAGGCCTGCTTTTACAATCTAAACTCACCCTTTTCAAACAAATTAGTGTTGAGTTTGTCAAAAAATAGTACCAATGTGGGCAGTAACTATATATTATGTAAAAGAACTTATTTTAAGCCAAGTTTGGAATCCACCAGCTCGTCCAAGGCCATTAAACGTTCTTTGGCCTCCTTGGAAACCTCAGTCTGGTCTATACCCTTTTGCTCGATTTTTGAGGCAAACTGAAGGGCGCACATGGCCAAAACATCCTGTTTATCCCGAACCGCATAGTTCTGTTCAAACCGTTTGGCCAACTGCTCAATATTCTTTGCCGCTTTCCGCAACCCTTCCTCTTGGGAAGGATCAATGGTCAGGGGATATACCCTGTCCGCTATGGAAAGTTTTATCTTGAGCCTTTCTCGCATTCCAAATTTTACGTCCTATTCCGAGAGCTGTGTTATACAATGGTCCAGCTCCCTGATCAATGTGTTTATCTTAAGCTTTGCTTCGGTTTTATTGGTATTACTGCCCAGCATTGAATTCGCCAGTTTTAGCGAATTGTAACGTTCCTCCCACTCCGTAACGGAATCCTGGACGGTATCCCTATCGTTCCTAAGGGACATCAATTCATTTTCCAGTTTTGAATTGGCTTGTTGGAGCAATTCCATTTTGTGCAACAACTTGCTAATCTTGTTCTCTAAGGAATCAACGATCTGTACCAATTCGCTCATGTTCCATTCAATGCATGTTACACAAAGTTAACATACATATAACGACCTCGCAATTCTTTTTTCAAATTATTCTGAACCCAACACTTTAAAGCCCTTTAAATCGTTGATTATTATGGTATACCTACTTTTGGGCCAAGGGGCCTTCACGGATTCCACATGATTAACTACTTTCGTATCTATATTTGAACCGAATGGGAAAATTCTTCTTAGGGGTACTCTTGGTGCTGGGAGGCATAGCATCCGGACAGGAAAAATATCCCAAGGATGCCTTTAGGCCTCCCATGGATATTCCATTGGTACTTGCGGGTACCTTTGGGGAATTGCGCTCCAACCATTTTCATGGGGGAATCGATATAAAGACACAACAGCGGGAAGGCCTTCCTATCTATGCCATAGGGGATGGCAGCGTTACCCGCATAAAAATATCCCACTGGGGCTATGGAAAGGCCCTTTATATTGCACATCCCAACGGGTACACCTCGGTCTATGCCCATTTGCAAAAGTTCTCCCCCGGTCTGGAGACCTTTATCAAAAAAAAGCAGTATCAAAAAAAAGCTTTTGAGGTAGAGATATTCCCTGATTACGGAGCGCTGGAGGTGAAAAAAGGGGAAATCATAGCCTATAGCGGAAATACCGGGGGATCTTCCGGGCCGCATCTCCATTTTGAGATCCGCAACAGTATCTCGGGGAAACCTACCAATCCGTTATTTTACGGTTTAAAGGTAAGGGATGCCACAAACCCTACACTTCTTAAGCTATTCGGATATCCATTGTCGCCCAATGCCCATGTCAACCAAAATGGAGAGAAGGTACAGCTCAACTTCACCCGACAAAAGGATGGCTCTTTTTTAGCGGACAAGGTTACGGCCCTTGGCACTATTGGCTTTGGCTTTATAGGATATGACCGCCAGGATATGGCCGCCAATAAAAATGGGGTGTATTCCGTACAGCTATCCGTTAATGGAAAGGTATACGCCGATTATGACTTTGAAGAGTTCTCGTATTCGGAAACGCGCTATATCAACACCTTGATAGACTACGCCCACTTTGGGAAGTACCGGCAGCGCATCCAAAAGTGTTATAAGGCTCCGGGAAACAGACTCAGTATCTACAATACCCTCTACAATGACGGGAAACTGGAGGTACGCGAAGGGCTTAGCTATACGGCAGAGCTCCTGATCAAGGATCTGGAAGGCAATTCCGTGAAATTGAAGATTCCTGTAGAAGGCAAGGCACTTCCCCTAAAGAAGGAACGTGTACAAAAAAAGACGGACTATTATGTCATTGCTCAAAAACCCAATAATTTTGACCTGGGAGCGGCCAAAGTCTATTTTCCGGCCAACACGTTTTATGACGACTTTTATCTGGACTTGGAAAAGGGAAAGGATACCGTTAAAATTCATAACAATACCGTTCCGGCCCATAGAAACTTTACCATTACCTTTGATGCCTCCAAGTATTCCAAGGAAGAGCGAAAGCAACTCTTTGTAGCCCGGTTGGACAAAAAGTTGAATCCCAACTACACGTCTACCTATAAGAGGGGAACCACCTTTACCACCCGTACCCGTTACCTTGGTACCTATACCTTGGCAAGGGATTCCATTGGCCCGGTCATCCGTACCAAAAACTTCAAGGAGAAACAGTGGCTGAACAATTATAGATATCTGGCCCTACAAATTAGCGATGATCTTAGTGGAATAGACACCTACTCCGCCACCTTGAACGGAAAGTGGATACTTATGGAGTACGAGCCCAAGACCAATACCCTGACCCATACCTTTGATGATTCTATTTTGGATCGGGAACAATGCCTGTTAAAGGTAAGCGTAACGGACAATGTGGGAAACAAGACCCATTTGGAAACTACATTTTACAGAAAATAAGAGGTGTGAAACGCCCCCTATCCATTTTCCTGTTTCTGGCTTTGGGCCTAAGCGTTTTTACCTATGCACAGACCGCCTCGATTACGGGGATAGTGCTAGATTCCCAAAATGTGCCTCTCCCCAATGTAAATGTTTCCGCCAATGGATCGGGCACCTTTACGGATACCAACGGGTTTTACCAGTTGCAGGTCACTGCAGATGAAGCCATTACCCTGACCTTTTCCCATCTAGGCCACAAAGACATCGTAGTAAAGGACCTTATTCTTACCACTTATGAGAATTATGAGTTTAATCCTGTTATGAGTACGGATGTTATTCAAATTGATGGGGTAACCGTTACTCCCACCGGGCAAAGAAACCTTAAAGGTATTACCCTGATCACTCCCAGCGAATTACGGAAAATACCAGGAGCCAATCCCGGAATAGAAAATCTTCTTAAACTCCTACCGGGAGTCTCTTCCAATAATGAGTTAAGCACACAATACTCCGTTCGTGGAGGCAACTATGACGAAAACCTTGTTTATATCAATGAAATTGAAGTCTATAGACCCTTCCTGATACGATCGGCCCAGCAGGAAGGTCTCAGCTTTGTAAACAGTGCCATGACCCGGAACGTGGAGTTCTCAGCGGGCGGATTCCAAGCCAAATATGGGGATAGAATGTCCTCGGTATTGGACATTACTTATAAGGATCCCGTACAATTTGGCGCCCAATTGGATTTAAGTTTTTTGGGTGCAAGTGCCGTAGTGGAAACGGTGTCCGGGAACAAAAACTTTAGAAGCGTTTCCGGTCTGCGCTACAGGAATAATGCCCTTCTTGTGAACAGCCAAGAGACCAATACTAATTTTAATCCGGTTTTTGTGGATGCCCAGAGTTATCTGACCTATCGGTTTTCGAAAAGATTTCAGTTGGGCTTTTTAGGAACTATTTCATTGAACGATTACAATAACGAACCCCTAGATCGCCAGACCCGTTTTGGCACCCTACAGAATCCCAGGGATCTTACCGTCTTTTATCAGGGGAGGGAAAACAATACCTATGGTACCCAACTGGCGGCCTTAAAAGGGGATTATCATTTGAACGATAGGACTACCTTAAAACTTATCTCCTCCATCTACCATGCCACTGAGGAAGAATACTCGGATGTTGTGGCACAATACCGTTTGGGGGAAGTGGATATGGACCTGGGGAGCGAAACCTTGGGGGAAGTTACCTCATCAAGAGGGATCGGGGGGCAGTTCAACAGGGCCAGAAACGATCTGGACGCCCTGATCGTTAACCTTCAACACAAAGGGACACATGTAGCTGGCAACAAAGTATGGGATTGGGGCCTTAAATACGCCCATGAGGATATACGGGACCAGATCAGGGAGTCCGAGTTTATCGATTCCGTGGGGTTTTTAATTCGTCCCCCGTTTCGAGAATTTCAGAACAACCAGCCAAGGGAACCGTTTACCGCGCCTTTGGTCGCCTTTGAAAGCATTAGTGCCCAAAACTTTGTAAGGACGGATCGCTTTTCTGGATTTTTGCAGTTCAGCGACCGTAAAAGCTGGAAAAAGCTGGAGGTATATTATAACTTGGGGATACGAGCGCAACATTGGAACATTAGGGGCGATGGGATTTCCCAGGCCTCGCATACCGTTTTTAGCCCTAGGGGACAATTGGCCATAAAACCCGATTGGAAACGGGATATGCTCTTTAGGATTTCGGGAGGAGTATACCAACAACCTCCATTCTACAGGGAACTGCGGGATAGCTCTGGGGTGGTACGGCCCGGGGTAAAGGCCCAAAGATCCGTGCATGTAGTAGTAGGGCACGAATACAGTTTTTCCCTTTGGGACAGGCCCTTTACCCTTATCGCCGAGGCCTATTACAAGGATATGGACAACGTAAATCCGTATACCTTGGAAGACGTACGCATCCGCTACCGGGCAAACAACAATGCCGAGGCTTACGTATTCGGGGGCGAAATGCGGCTCAGCGGGGCCTTTGTCCCTGGTACGGAATCTTGGATCAGTTTAGGCTACCTAAAGACCGAGGAGAACATCGATGACCGGGGATATATTTCCAGACCTACCGATCAACGGCTTACGGTAGGCGTGCTCTTTCAGGATTATGTTCCCAACATACCCAGTTTAAGAATGTACCTTAATCTTGTTTATAATACCGGAGTCCCCGGCGGATCTCCAAGTTATGCAGATCCCTATATGTTCCAAAGTAGATTACGGGACTATAGAAGGGCGGATTTGGGAATTTCCTATATTTTTGTAAATAAAACCAAGGAATTCCCAAAAGGCCATTGGCTGCGCCCATTTAAGGAGTTGAGCGCGGGATTTGAGGTGTTCAACCTATTCAACAATCAGAATTCTATTACCAACACCTGGGTCAGGGACGCAGAAAGCAAGCAACAGTTTGCCGTTCCCAATTTTATGACCTCAAGGGTTCTTAACCTTCGCCTAAATATGCGATTTTAAAACATAGCATAATGTTATCCAAGAATATGGGGATTCCCCTAATTATCCTATTTTTGATGGGCACCACCCTTTTAAACGCCCAAAAGAATATTTACGAAAGCGATAAGTTCGATGCCCTTAGCGATGACCATGAGGTGCTCGCCATTATACCTTTTTTGACCAATCTGGACCTTAAGGAGAACCTCTCCAAAAAAGAACTGCGAAAACTAGAGGAAAAAGAAGGATATGCCGTTCAGAATGCCTTGGAAACCTATTTTTCCAAAAGAAAGAAAAGAAAGAAATTCTCAGTGGAGTTCCAAAATATAAAGAATACCAATGCCCTGCTTGCCCAGAACAAGATCACCTATGAGAACATTGACGTGTACACCGCCAAACAGCTAAGCGGACTCTTGAACGTGGACGGTATCATAAGCGGGAACCTCAACCTCAACATTCTACTTTCCAAGGGTATTCCTCAGGGATTCAGCATCATAGATTATTTTTTGGGTGATGCTAATTACGGACGTATCGGGGTAAAGATAAGTGATGGGGATACGGGTAAGCTCCTATGGAAGTACGAGAAACAAATCAATAAAAAATCAGGCAAAAACACAAACGACCTTATTGATCAAATGATGAAATTGGCGGCACGTAAGTTTCCCTATGACCGGGAAAAAAGAAGAGACCGTAAAAAAGCCAAGGAATAGGCCTTAATCCGCAATGAATTCCTTTAGGGTGCGTATCGTGTAATCCAACTCCTTACGCGTATTGTACTTGGAGAACGAAAAACGAAGCGAAGGTTGATCCAGTTCCGCTTTTGAAAGTATTTCGGAAAGAACGTGAGATCCCTCATCGCTGCCGGATTGGCATGCACTCCCCTTGGAACAGGCAATTCCTTTAAGATCCAAATGGAACAATAGCAATAACGCCTTCTCCTCACTTATGGGCAAGCGGGCATTTACCAAAGTATAGGTACTTTTTTCTAAATTCCCCGAATGCCCATTGAAATGTATCCCAGGTATTTGCTGCCGTATCATCTGTACAAAGTACTCCTTAAGTTGAGTTATATGGGCCTTTTCCTCTTCTAGGTTTTCGTATGCCGCAATAAAGGCCTCCTCCAGGCCTACAATGTTGTGGACCGATTCCGTCCCGGCCCTAAAACCTCTTTCTTGGGCACCTCCTGAAATAAAGGGTTGCAACCCGGAATTCTTTCTTACAAAGGCAAAACCAATGCCCTTGGGGCCATGGAATTTATGGGCGGCAGCAGTTAAGAAATCGGCCCGGACCTCCGTTACGTCCCATTTGTAATGCCCTATGGACTGTACGGTGTCCGAGTGAAAGAGGGCATTATGGTCCTTGCACCTTTGGCATACCTCTTCCAAGGGCAAAAGATTCCCGATCTCATTGTTCACATGCATAAGGCTAACCAATTTCTTGGAACCGTCCTTTCGGAGCAATGCTTCCAAATGCCCTAAATCGGGGTTTCCAAACCTATCCAGATCCACAAATTCCAAACGAACCCCCCGTTCCTTCTCCAAGGCCAGCGCTGTATGTAGCACCGCATGATGCTCTATCCTGGAAGTGATCAAAGTAGTGATACCCAAATCCCTCACGGCACAGCGCAAGATCATATTATCCGCCTCCGTTCCGCCGGAGGTAAAAACGATCTCGGAAGGATGCGCGTTCATATACTTGGCCATGGTCTTCCGGGCACGTTCAACGGCTGTTTTTGCCGTTCTTCCAAAACTATGGGTAGAGGAAGGATTCCCATAAGAATAGGCAAGGACCTCCTGCATTTTCAAGAGTACCCTTTCCCGTATACGTGTGGTCGCCGCGTTGTCCAAATACACCTTTTCCATTTAAGTCCTGTTAGGATACAACTTCTAAAAATTCACCGAACTTAAGTTAATTTCTAGTCAAAACGAAACAAACGTATCACATATTTCATTTACATTTGGGCCATGAAATACTCCATACTCCCGGTATTATTGACACTGCTGCTTTCTTGTGACGATGGAGATCTTTCCATAGAAACCATAGACTTTGACAGTGTAGACCCGCAGACCTGTGAAAGTACCGTTACCACTGAGAGCACCCTCTTTTTTAAAATAAATGATGATGAGGCCTTGATCCTTACGTTAGAAGGTGGGGTGCTCAATAACGAGGTACCGGAAACCGATATTGTAAGTGAGATACCCGGGCAATCCCAATTGGTGTACCGTATTTTTTCGGATGGCGTAACGCAAACCTATTTCTGCGATGCCGTACCTCCTGTGGATCCGGTAGTAGTAGAGGAAATCGAGGCTTCTAATGGATCTGTTCTAGTTTCTACGGTAGCCGGGGAAGAAGGCATCTTTGAACATACCATCCGGTTGGATGATATCACTTTCCTGACAGGAGCTGACGAACGCATCACAGATTTGACCATCAACGAATTTGGAACGGTTACCACCAAGGCCGAGGAATAGCACGTATCCGGCGATGAATCAGGAATTCTGAAAAATATAGACCTCGGTAGCGCCCAGACCATATTTCTGGTACTCCGCATCATAGTATTTTACATTTTCATAGCGCCTAAAAAGATAATGTAGTTCCTCCCTTAAAATTCCCTCACCGACACCGTGGATAAAAACTACTTTTTGAATCCGTTTTTGGATGGCAAATTCCAGTTGGCGCTGGGCCGTGTCCAATTGCAGGTTTAGCATTTCATGCTTGGACATTCCCTTGACCGATTGCGTCAATTGGTGAATGTGAAGATCCACTTCCATCTTAGGGGCATTGCGCTGCTTGGGCCTGGGTGCTTTACCCGTTCTTTTTGATGGTCGCTCTTTTTCGGCCTTTGCCTGGGCCACTTCTTGGTGGGAAACCTGGATCTTCCCGGAAACCTTAACAAGCTTTTGGGGGGCATAACGCAAAGGGAAGCCGTCCTTATCCGCTATGACAATCTCGTTTGGAGTGATTTCCAAAATTACCCCTTGGATGGTATCGTCCAAAGCCTCCACCCTATCGCCAATGGAAAAACCCGTCATATTTTTTTTGGTTTTCTTGCCCTTTTGCCCAAAAATAGTGGTATTTTTCACTCAATAACCAACGCATTGAAAAATGAATCTTTTCTTTACCCTCTGTTCATCGGGCGGCCAATGTTCGTTGAATGCCGAGAATTATATGATGCCTTGCCTTAGCAAACAGCTTTTGGGATTTGAGTGTCCTGGTTGCGGCCTGCAACGCTCCGTGGTTTTGTTGTTTCAGGGAAACTTTGTGGAGGCATTTTATATGTATCCAGCGATTTATCCTTTGATTCCCCTGCTCATATTCCTTTTGGCAGATAATTTTTTTAAGATTCGTTGGAACAATTACATCATTATAACGCTCATGGTAATTACGGTAAGCTTTATACTAGGAAACTACATTCTAAAATTTATCTAACTAAACCTTTATACCAATGGAACAACAAAAACTACCTAATGTAACCATAGCCTTAATTTTAGGAATCGTTTCCTTTTTATGCTGCTTCTGCAGTTCGGGTCTCGGAGGGGTAATCTTGTCGGGAATAGCTTTCTTCCTAGCCCGAAAAGATGAAAAAGCGTATTTGACCGATCCTCAAAATTATTCAAATTATAGTCAGCTTAAAACCGCTAAGACCGTTGCGATCATTGGTCTTGTATTGGGCGTGCTCACCTTAATCTATACAGTCTACACCATCACTCAAATGGGTGGCATAGAGGGATACATGGAACGTGTTCAGGAAATGATGGAACAGTACGGCATAGAGGAATAGATAGATGAAGTTATGACGCAAAATCCTTTACCTGGATCCAGTACGGCCTTGACGATGGGAATCATATCCATAGTAGGTGCCTTTATCTGCTGTGGCCCTTTTGCTATTATCTTTAGTATTATCGCATTAAGCAATGCCAAAAAGGCCGAAGGACTGTATATGGCAAATCCTGAAATCTATTCGGGATATGAAAATGTAAAAACGGCAAGAATTCTGGCCTATATAGGTCTGGCGGTAGCTTTGATCTATCTCATTTTAATAATCTTGTATTTTGGGGCAATAATTGCCTTTATTGGCACAGACGGATTTGGTGCGGGCCTCGATTAAAAACACGAAAAAAGATGTTGAAAGTAAATCCCCCTTGGGGGGATTTTTTATTTCTCAAAGGCCAGGATGGTCTTGTTAATGATACCCACGCACTCCATCAACTGTTCCTCGGTCATGACCAGAGGGGGTGCAAAGCGAATAATGTTGCCGTGTGTGGGCTTGGCCAGAAGTCCATTTCCTTTTAAGGCCATACAGATGTCCCAGGCGGTGGAACTATCCTCCGTATCATTGATAACAATGGCGTTGAGCAAACCCTTTCCCCTTACCAAACGTACCAAGGGGGATTTTTGAATTAGTTTTTCCATCTCTTTCCGGAAAATCTTCCCCAAATAAGCCGCATTTTCAGCTAGCCTTTCCTCTTTCACCACCTCCAAAGCGGCCATGGCCACGGCACAAGCTAAGGGATTGCCCCCGAAGGTGGATCCATGATTCCCGGGTCGAATAACCTCCATAACCGAATTATTCGCCAATACGGCGGACACCGGTAAAACACCTCCCGAGATTGCCTTGCCCAAAATAAGGATATCCGGCCTTACGGCGGACATACCGCTGCAACCCTTATCCGAACAGTTACAGCTTCCACAACTAGCCAGCAATCTTCCTGTACGGGCCACTCCGGTCTGTACCTCGTCCGCTATGAAAAGTACATTTTTTTCCTTGCACAAGGCGTACGCTTCCGGAAGATAATCTTCATCCGGAACGTAGACCCCCGCCTCGCCTTGAATGGGCTCCACCAAGAACGCCGCAACATTGGGGTCTTTTAGCACTTCCTCCAGAGCATTGATATCGTTGTACCGTATAGAGATTATCCCTGGGGTGAACGGCCCGAAGTTTTCCGTAGCCACCGGATCATTGGAAGCGGATATGATGGTTATGGTCCTACCGTGAAAATTGTTCTGGCATACCACGATCTTGGCCCTATTGGCAGGGATTCCCTTTTTTTCATACCCCCATTTCCGGGCTAGCTTCATGGCAGTCTCCACGGCCTCGGCCCCTGTATTCATCGGAAGTACCTTGTCAAACCCAAAAAATTGGGTCACGTATTGCTCGTACCTCCCTAGCATGTCATTATAAAAGGCCCGTGAAGTAAGGGTCAGGTTCTCTGCCTGACGCTGCAAAGCGGATATGATCTTGGGATGACAATGTCCTTGATTTACTGCGGAATAGGCCGATAAGAAATCAAAATACTTCTTTCCTTCCACGTCCCAGACGTATGCCCCTTCTCCCCGACTCAGTACCACGGGAAGTGGGTGGTAGTTCTGGGCACCATATTTTTCCTCTAAGGCCATGGCATCTTGGGAAGTAATGCTGTTTAGAATAGACATGATGATAAAAATTACTTTAAACTTCAGTAATTCCTTCTGTACCTTTTTCCTTTCGAGAATCCCGATAGTCATCGGAACGAAAATTCAGCGTAGGAGAGAAATCATCCTTTGTAGTTTCGCTAAAATACAAAAAAGTGAACAGTTTTGACAAACGGGAATCGCAGGTTTAAAATAAAACTCCCCCTCTTCCCCAATACCCTGCAGTTAAAGTTCCATACCGCAATCGGTACAGATCAAACCGGATGTACCCTCAGGTACCCGAAGAGTTAATGGCAAAAACCCAAAAACGTGGGAATACTGGGGGATTACTTATCCAGCTTATTGGCCAGCCCGGAGATAAGCAGTTCCAACCGCTTTATTTCCCTAAGGGTATCGTTCTTATCCATTTGCATCCACATGTAGAGTTTTAACATCCCCATAAAGATCATACATAAAAAACCAGCACTGGCCCATTTGACCAAGGCACTAATATCCTCGGTCTCCAAGAATTGCACCAAACAATACACAAAAACCCCAAAGAGGAACAGATGCATAATATTCATGATAATGGCCAGCCAACCCAGCTTGCCCTTGTAAATCTCGCCCATTTTTGCAAGGATGCCCTGTTCTTCAAGATTGTCATAAAACTGGGCCTCTTCACTGTTTAAGGTCTCCTTGATCAATTCATCGATTCTTTCCATTTCTTTCTTCATACTACTACTATTTAAGTTTAATTCCCTTGGTCC
>JBCBSN010000010.1:0-38589 GCA_039819225.1 Bacteroidota bacterium
GTAGCCGTTTTGGGCCAAGACCTGGGCTATGGTGATACTTTGGTCGTTCAAGTAGCCTTGGTATTCTTCCAAATCGGCTACCAGACCTTTATGTCCGGAAAATGGCACTTGGGGAAGGATAGGGAAAACTGGCCCGACAAAAATGGTTTTGACCAATTCTATGGAACCCCCGCAGGAGGTGGCATTTATTTTTATCCTTCTCTCTTTTACAAACGCGAAGTTTTTTGGAACGGAAAACGTATGGAACCGGACTCTACCTGGTACTCCACGGATGCCTTTACCGATTATGCCATCAATTATATTGTAAATGACAGGGAAAAGGATAAGCCTTTCTTTATGTACCTGCCCTATATTGCCCCCCATTTTCCTTTACAGGCCAAAAAGGAGGACCTTGTTAAATACAAGGAAACCTATACCTTGGGATATGATGCCATACGAGACCGCCGTATTGAAAAACAACGGGAATTAGGTCTTGTCACAATCCATGTGAAAGCATCCCAACCAACCTTCCCCCCCTGGCATTTGGTACCGAACAAGGAAGAAGAAGCCCTGAAAATGGCCGTATATGCCGCTATGGTAGATTGTATGGATCAGAACATTGGACGCTTATTGCATGTTTTGGAAGAAGAGGGCCTAAAGGACAACACGGTGATTTTTTTCCTATCGGATAATGGCGCGGCAAATACATCTTTCAACAAAACGCCCCAAGCCGAAATAGGAACGAGATATTCCAATGCTTCTTATGGAGCATGGCACAATGTGAGCAATACACCCTACCAAAAATATAAGGCCACCGAACATGAAGGTGGTATTATCACCCCAATGATCGTTTACGGACTTGATCACTTCCAGGGAAAAACCGTTCGAAATCCGGCTCATATTACCGATTTTATGCCTACCTGTCTAGAGCTTGCCAGTGTAGAATATCCACAATCCTACAACAGTCTTTCTTTGGATCCCCTTGACGGCAAAAGCCTTTTGCCACTAATAGATGGAACGGAAAGTCATGAAAAACGCTATTTTTTTTGGGAGCACCAGGGGAACAAAGCGGTACGACAGGGCGATTGGAAATTGGTGGCGCTCCACAATAAGGAATGGGAATTATACCACATAACAAGCGATCCTTATGAGTTGAATGATCTATCAAAAGAAAGACCTGGGATAGTCATGGAATTCAAAGGCAAATATGACCAATGGACCAAAAAACATGGTGTACAACCCTGGCCTTTAAAAGAGTAACAATCAAGATAATGATAGTATGGAAAAATTGATCTCATTGGTACTGTGTTTAACGACCCTCGCCATCGGGGCGCAGGAAAAAATCACCTTGGACGGAACTTGGAACTTTAAGATCGACCCTTATGGCAAAGGAGAAAAGGAAGGTTGGTACAATTCCGATGTAAATTTTACTACTTGGGATAAAATGAAGGTCCCGGGCAATTGGGATCTTATAAACGAATATGCAGACTATGCCGGTGACGCATGGTACAGTCGTACATTCGAAGTCGATAAAAATAGGGAGGAAGGATTGATCCGTATAGTCTTTGAATCCGTTTACAATGACAGTAAAGTTTGGATAAACGGGATCGAAGTCGGGGAAAACCATTTTGGTCTGTTGTCCTTTGAATTGGATATTTCCGAACATCTAATTTATCAAGGTTTGAACAGAATCACTGTTAAGGTGAACAATGTCTTTAAAAGAGGGGCCATTTGGAACTGGGGCGGAATCAGACGTCCGGTCTGGCTCGAGATTACCGATAAGCTGCGATTGGAATATCAACATATTACCGCTGTTCCCGACCTAAAAAAGAAAACGGCCATGGTCCGTAACAAAGTGGTCCTGACCAATACCAATGCCCACGAGATTTTGGCAAAGGTGATGGTATCCCTGGAAAAAGACGGAACGCAAATCACAAAAAAAAGTCAAAAAGTAACGATTCCCCCAAATACCAAAGCTTATGAAGTGAACTTTCAGTTCACACTGCCCAAATCAAAGGTAAAGCTTTGGCATTATGACTTTCCCGAACTGTACCAGAGTATCGTCACCCTTGAAGTGGACGATTTGAAACCTACATCAATAACCGATAATTTCGGAATCCGAAAAATAGAGGTCTCGGGCAAGGAATTGCTGCTCAACGGAGAGTCCATACGTCCCGTAGGCTTTAACTTGGTTCCCGAAGATCGGGTCACCGGAAATACCTTGCCCTTTGAACGTATCAAAGAAGATGTGGATATGCTCAAGGAACTGGGGGTCAATTTTTGCAGGATAAGCCATCTTCCCTTGCCCAAAGCGTATCTGGACTATTTGGACAAAAAAGGCATTATGACTTTTGAAGAGGTCTCCTTATGGGGGAAGGATATCTGGGTAGACCCCGACCATCCCATGCCCAAGGAATGGTTGCACAGAATGGTCCGCGAAAAATACAACCACCCCTCCGTTGTAGGGTGGAGTGTAGGGAACGAGATAGGCTTTACGCGTAGGAACCCCAAGGTGATGGAATATGTAGAGGGAGCCATAGCCATGGCAAAGAATTTGGACCCCGACCGTTTGGCGGTCTATGTAACCGATTCTGCTGACAAAGAGGACACAGACCCTGTAGTTTATTCGGACCTTATCATGCTTAACAAGTATGGCAATTGGGGCGAGGCAGCTGAAAACGCTTGGAAAAAACATGGAAAGCCCATTTTCTTTTCCGAATATGGCAAAGAGTTAAACCATGAAGATCCCAACCTGGGAATCATAGATGCGTCCAGGATGTTAAATAAAATGAGGGATAAGGAATACATTCTGGGTGCTTCCCTTTGGACCTTCAACGATTACAGGAGTATTTGGTACGGCCGGAAGGGTTGGGCCACCCCCGTCTCACAGAACAGGGCCTGGGGTATTGTGACTACCTTTCGACAAAAAAAGAGAAGCTATTACACCTTTAAAAAAGAATACGCCCCAGTAAAAAACCTTACCATTGAAACCATTTCACCAAATCGAAAAACGGTATCCGTAACCATAACTCCGCGGGACAAATGGGATATTCCGGCTAATCCCTTACGAGAGTTCCAATTACGTATTACCGCCTTAAATGCCTATCAAAAAGGAGGAAAATCATCGGTTGAGTCCTTACCGGATATCTTTCCCGGGCAGGTTCCCTTGACTACCAGCCTGTCCATCCCTCAGCAAAGCCCTGCGGGCTTTAAAATAGAACTTCTGGATCCCCAAGGATACGCCGTATACGAAGTCGTTAAACACTTTAGCGTCCCCGAACCACCGAAAATCCTATATTCCAACACCGCCCATGACGGCGTTCGAATCCATTTTGAAGAAGCTAAAGGAGCCGAAGCCTATTTTCTTAGATATGGGATCAACGGCAAGGTTTTTCATTCGGACACTACAATCAATAATTTTGTTACCCTTTACGATAAAAGAATAGACCGAAACGAGCCATGGTCTTATGAGGTAATTGCCCTAAACGCAGCGGGCGAAAGCCCTCCCTCTGAAAAAATTGTCTTGGCCAAGGATGAAGACGAGCTTCCTCCTATTATTTGGAACGCCCAGCGCGACCATGAAGATTTGGTGGTCGGTTTTACGTCTTCCCCTTTTGATTATCTATACGAAATTCAATACGGATTTACCCCAACGGATTTTTCTAATACCGTAACATTCAGAAATAAAGGGGTGGCCCGAATCCCAAAAATGGATAAAGACGAGCCCATTTACTTTAGAATGCGCTGTAGGAAGCAGTGGGGTTTTGCCAGCGAATGGAGTCCGAAAATACAAGTGAATTGAAAATGTGCAAATCCAAAACATATCCCTATGAAAAATGTAATCGGCATAGCCCTAGTAGTGGCTTTCCTCTTTTCCTGTAAGAACGAGGTAAAAAAAATGGAAAAGGAAACAAAAACCTCGGATTTTAAAATCGAATTTGGGAAGGTTTCCCCTAAATCAGTATTCAGAAATGATAGCCTTAGTATTTGGGGCGGTTCCCTTGCTCAAGGAGAAGATGGGCTCTACCATATGTACTATGCCCGTTGGCCAAAAAGATTAGGCTGGGCATGGGTAACCGATTCCGAAATTGCCCATGCCGTTTCGGAAAGCCCATTCGGGCCTTTTGAATTCAAGGATGTCGCCCTGGGGAGGACCCAAAAAGAGGATTGGGACGGGTGGTGTACCCACAACCCTACTATACATAAATTCAACGGTAAATATTATCTCTATTATATGGGCAACACTGGCAATGGTGAGGTTCCCAGTGTCCCCGGCAAAGAAAAACTCAATTGGAACCACAGAAATAACCAACGTATAGGCGTGACCGTCGCACAAAGTCTCAATGGCCCGTGGAAACGCTTTAAAAAGCCCGTGCTGGATATTGCCCAGGACAGCTTGGCCCACGATGCCCTTATGACCTCTAACCCTTCTGTTTGTCAACGCCCAGATGGTGGTTATTTAATGGTCTACAAGGCCGTAGGAAAAAAATTCCCGCTACCCCAAGGAGGTCCGGTAGTGCATATGGTAGCCACATCGGAAAGTCCTTTAGGGCCCTTTAAAAAGTATGACCAGCCTATATTTACCTTTGAGGGCGAACGTTTCCCTGCGGAAGACCCTTACATCTGGCACCAGGATGGGAAGTATCGCGCCATTGTAAAACGTATGAAACACATAGATGGAAAACGCTTGTTTTCTTTAGTCCACTACGATTCCGAGGATGGTTTTGACTGGAAACCGGCCAAGCACTTTGAGATTTCCAAACGTATCGTAGAATGGGAAAACGGCAGAGAGCAACAATTTTTGCATCTAGAACGTCCCCAGGTATTTATTAAAAATGGGAGGCCCGTAGCGTTACTTTGTGCCGCAGACACTTTAAATACCAGGGGAGAAAGGGATGCCTTTAATGTACAGATACCCTTGAGGATCGTCAAATAATCCGGGAATAATGATAAAAACTGCAACGAACGGTCCTGGGTCTTCCAAGAAGTGCTATCTATTCTTTTTTATACTTACGGGGTATACGATCATCACAGTCAATTCCCAGAACGCCAACCTCGATTTTAGGAAACTTCTCCCAAAAACATTTAACAAATCCAATATCATCTCCGAAGGGGAATATAATGTTTGGGGGACCAATATTTTAAAAGGAAAGGATGGCAAGTACCATGCTATCTATTCACGTTGGCCAAAATCACGGGGGCATCTCGGCTGGGTAACCCATTCAGAAATTGCACATGCCGTGGCCGACAACCTTACCGGCCCTTATATTTTTAAAAACGTGGTGCTACCACAAAGGGGCGACCCCTATTGGGATGGCGACTGTACCCATAACCCCCACGTCCTGGAATACCGAGGAAAATACTATCTGTACCATATGGGAAACCGCGGAAGCGGGTATTGGAACCAAATGGAAGATGACGTAATGCCTAAAACGGATAATCCTGAATGGTGGGTAAACCGGAACAACCAACGGATCGGCCTGGCCATTACCGATGACCTAAATGGGGCATGGAAACGATCGGACAAGCCCTTGATCGACGTGGACAGTGCCAGATGGATGACTTCCACTCCCACTATTTCCATCCGTCCAGATGGTAAGTTCCTATTGGCCTATAAGTACGTGGAAGAGCACAGGACGTACAAAAATGGAAAGGTGGTTCATGTTACGGCACTTTCCGATTCGCCCTCAGGGCCTTTTACAGATACCGGGATTCCTTTTATTGTACACCCAACGGCCTCCTTTGCCGTAGACGATCATTTGGAATGGCTCCACCAAGGGAAATACTATTGTATCGCAAAAGACTCCCGGGGCGTATGGACGGACCACCCCGAAGGCTCTACCTTGTTGTTCCAATCGGACAGCATGGGACTTCGTTGGAAACCGGCAAAGCACTTTTTGGCGATAAAGGCAGGGGAGGTACAATGGAGCGATGGAACGATTACCAAGACCCAGCGCACTGCGGATATGCCAAAGTTTTACATGGAAAACGGGATTCCAAAAGCATTGATCATTGCCGTACTTCCCAAGGACAGTGAAATTTCCTTTTCGGTAGTAATCCCCCTTGATCAGAACCAATGAAACAGAAAACAACCCCATAAAACGATGAGAAAAGCAAGAAAGATAAACCTAATCAAAAAGGCCATTCTCTTATGTGTCCTAACGCTGGTATGTTGCGAGGAAAAGGATAGGGAAATTGTAGATGGGGAGCGTGTGAAAGAGAATTTGACCCCATTTCCCTATAACCTGAGCGACAGCACCAAAAACAGGAAAATGAGCAAGGCCATGCGCCGTGTTTTCAAAAACCATCTATCCCCACTAAACCCGGAGAACGAACTCTATAGCCAGTTTAAGTATACCAAATTAAAGGGGTTTGACTATGGGGACCAAGATGCCACCGTTTCTCGACGCGACCCTTCAAAGATAATCCTCGAAAATGAAAAATACTATGTTTGGTATACCAAGCGCCATACCAAAACACCTCCTATTGGATGGGAGCGCGCCAATGAGGCTACCGATGAAATCCCTTCTACGGACTGGGATCTTGCCGATATCTGGTATGCCACTAGCAAAGATGGCTTTACTTGGGAAGAACAGGGCATAGCAGTAAAGCGCCCTCCAAGACCGCTACCGGGATGGCGCGCCGTAGCTACCCCGGATATTCTAAAATTCAAGGGAAAATACTATCTCTACTATCAGGCCTTTGTGGAACCTAGTGGGCTACGTGGCGATTATTGCCCCGTTGGAATGGCCTATTCCGATTCTCCAGACGGCCCTTGGAAAGTTACTAAAGATGTAGTGATCCCGACGGGAGAAGAAGGGGCTTGGGATCAATTCGCAGTGCAGGATCCAACTCCCTTGGTGCATGACGGTAAGATATATATGTATTACAAAGCCGCCTTTAACCGTCCCAATACGGTTTGGAGCGGTATTGGATTGGCAATTGGGGAAAACCCGGAAGGTCCGTTTAAAAAACATCCGTTAAATCCGGTGCAAAATTCAGGACATGAGATTTGTTTCTTTCCCTTTAAGAAAGGGGTGGCCTCGCTGGTCATCCGGGATGGCCCAGAACACTTTACTATTCAATATGCGGAGGACTGGGTTAATTTTCAGGTTGCCGCCATTACGGAAATGATGCCAATTGGCCCAAACGCCTTTATCCCGGATGCCTTTAGCGATACCGGTAATGGAAGAGGTATCACTTGGGGCGTATCGCATTTTAGAAATGTACGGGGAACCAACGGCAAGCACTATTCTGAATTGGCCCGATTTGATTGCGACCTAAGTCTGGATACGCATGATCCCAAAATGAAAGAACACAATAATCTTTGGAATCCCGAGGATTACTACCGATGGGGATTAAGTGAAGCACAGTACCAACGGATTCAAGCCCAAAATTCAAAACTTAGAAAATAATCCTTCATCTATAAAATCGTATAACAATGAGACTCTTGCCCAAATTGCAAAGAATAGTAGTAGGTGCGTTGGCCTTATGCGCTCTTTTATCTTGCTCCGAATCCAAATTAAATCCTAGGCCGGAATCAAAACAAGAAGCCCAAACCGCTGTGCATAAAGTGTTTCCCCATAAAATGCCCACTGAAAAACCAGATATCCCTATCAGCTCCGCCATGGAACGCATGTTCGACTATCCGGCGCCCAGGGTACACGACAATGAGCTTTTTTCTCAATTTAAATACACCCGATTAAAGGGCTTTGACTACGCCCAAGGAAATGGGACCGTGTCCCGACGTGATCCCTCCAGACCTATTTTTGTCGATGGAACCTACTACATTTGGTATACAAAAAGACACACCAAAGTGCCTCCTATCGGTTGGAACCGCGCGGCGGAGGCCACCGACGAAATCCCATCCACGGATTGGGATCTCTGCGATATTTGGTATGCCATAAGTAAGGATGGAATTACCTGGGAAGAACAGGGAATAGCGGTGGCAAGGCCCCAAAAACCCAATCCCGGATGGCGATCAGTGGCCACCCCGGATATCCTGCTCTGGAAAGGAAAGTATTATCTATACTACCAGGCTTTTAACGAGCCCAGCGGACTCCGAGGAGATTGGTGCCCCGTCTCCGTATCCTATGCCAGTTCTCCCGATGGCCCATGGAAACATGGAGGAGACTCCGTTATCCCTTTTGGAAAAAAAGGCGAGTGGGATCAGGACGCCACCCATGACCCCCATCCTATTGTATATAAGGATAAAATCTACCTCTATTACAAAGCCGCTTATAACAAGTGGCCGGACATACGTGACAAATATGCCGTTGCCCATGGACTGGCCATTTCCGACGACCCTTTGGGACCCTACGAAAAGCACCCGTTGAACCCTGTCCTCAATTCAGGACACGAGACCACATATTTCCCTTTTAGGGAAGGGGTGGCCGCCCTAGCCATTAAGGACGGTAATGAACGTGAAACCATGCAATATGCCAATGACGGGGTAAATTTTGAAATTGCTTCAAGCTTGTCCTTGACACCGACGGCCGCCGCACCCTACGTGCCGGATGCCTTTACCGGTACCGACTATGGCAGGGGCATAACTTGGGGGCTATGCCACTTTATCAATGCAGGAAGTCCGGGAAAGAGGTATTCCATAATGGCGCGATTTGATTGTGATCTGAGCCTTGACTTTGACGACCCCCAAGTTTTTAAAAAAACCGGGGTGTGGCATGATATAGATGTCTATTTTAAGCAAGGATTAAAGAATGTCGGGAATCCCGAGGGACGTTGACCCCTATAGGAACAATAAAAGACTTTTTGATGATGCAACGATTTTATGTTCTCTCCCTGTTCAGTATCTTCTTTTTGGTTTTTTACCAAGGCCATGCGCAAACTTTAAATTCTCCCAATGTAATCCTAATCCTAACGGATGACCAGGGCATTGGAGATCTGGGCTGTCATGGAAATCCATGGCTAAAAACACCGCATATCGATAGGTTTTACAAGCAAGCAGTGCGACTAACGGACTTTCATGTAAGCCCGGTATGTACGCCGACCCGAGCAGCGATCATGACCGGGCGCTATCCTATAAACAACGGAGCATGGGCTACTTACAAAGGTCGTGACGCACTTTCGGAAGGGGCTTTTACCATGGCCGAACTATTTCAACAAAATGGATATAAAACGGGCCTCTTCGGAAAATGGCATTTGGGAGACAATTATCCCGTTAGACCTACCGATCGAGGCTTTGATATAGCGGTTAACCATAAATCAGGCGGTGTTGGGGAACTGTCCGATTATTGGGGCAATACGTATTTTGATGATACCTATTTTGTAAATAACGAGCCGCAACGCTTTGAGGGCTATTGTACCGATGTTTGGTTTGATGAGGCAATGAAATTTATGGAAAAAACCAACGAACCTTTCTTTGCCTACATCGCCACCAATGCGCCCCATAGCCCTTATTATGTCCATGAAAAATATGCGGCCCCTTATAAAGATTTGGTAGGAAGGGAAATTGTAAGTGCGGAATTCTTTGGAATGGTGGCCAATATCGATGAAAATTTTGGCAAACTCGAAAGCTTCCTGAAAAAACGGAAACTGGCCGATAATACTATTTTAATTTTTATGACCGATAACGGTGCCACCGGCGGATTGAGCCATGATGGTAAATTAGGATACAATATGGGACTTAGGGGACGTAAGAACGACAAGATAGAAGGAGGTCACCGAGTACCTTTCTTCATCCGCTGGAAAGATGGGAAATTGAATGGTGGATGGGATATTCATGAGACCACGGCCCATGTGGATATACTTCCCACCTTGGCCAGTTTGTGCGGCATTTCAATCCCCAGGGATAAAAAATTGGATGGGATAGATATATCCCCACTTTTGTTCCAAAGGAAAACAAAACTGCCGGAAAGGACCATTTTTGTACACCATAGACAGGATTGGCGCCAGCCTTTGGATGTGAATCAAACCTGTATCATCAAGCACAAATGGCGTCTGGTGAACGGCACAGAGCTATATGATATTGAAAAAGATCGCATGCAGCTTCGTAATATCGCGCCGAAATTTCCAGAAGTTGTGGAGCAGTTGTTAAACGACAATTCAAGTTTCCTGGATACCACAAAGGGCTATTCCGAATATTATGAATTTCCAACCGCAATTATGGGCCATCCCGATCAAAAAGAAATCAAACTGACCATTCAACACGCCATTGGGGACGATTTGCCTATTTGGAAAAGTGAACAAGTGGCCGAAGGAAAGAAAAACCGGAACAATACCTATGCCGTTAAAATAGAAAAAGAGGGAACCTATGAAATCTCATGCCGGCGATGGCCTAAGGAATGTTCGGGACCCATGCTTGGAATTCCCAAGGAAAACCCTAAGGAATGGTTTAGCTATACACCCATCTCGCCTAACACCGTACGCATTCAAATAGCCAATCAAATCCTGGAAAAGGAAATACAGGATAGGGACGAAGAAGTAGTCTTTACGGTATTTCTTGAAAAAGGGAAAACCTTTTTGGTAACCGATTTCATAGAAGGGAACCAAAAATATGGGGTTTATTACACATATATCAAAGAAGCGACAATCGTCGACTAAGAGCCTGTATGGAATTCTCAAAAGAACGATCCAGGTGTCTTGATTAAAGGAGTTGTATAAAACCCATAGAAACGGGAACATATTACAAAAATGCTGTTATAATGAAAAACATCGCCCTTTACCTCTTCTTTTTGCTCGCCTTTCATCCCATTCTTGCTCAGCAGAAAGAATGGAACAATAAAAGATTTCAGCCTTATGTAAATCAGCTGGGATACAACCTAGGGGAATCTAAAAGGTTTGTCTGTTATGGTGCCCAGGATAATACGCCTTTTCAAATAGTAAATCTATCCAATGCCAGAGTGGAATTTGAAGGGATAGTTCTAAATAATGAGGGCTGGTTTACCCATTTTGACCCTATTTCCGCCACTAATGAATACATAGTCCGTGTGGAAGGTCACGGGAATTCTGTTCCTTTTTGGATAGGTGATTCCCTCCTGGAAAAAGAATCCATAAAATTGGCCTACGATTTTTTTGTGGATGCGCGGGGACATACGGATCTTAATGCCTATGATATGACCAAGGTTTATGGTGGGGGACCTACCCGAGACGGAGGTGCCTATGGGTTGGAGACTGTTTTCGAGATCTTGTTCTATGCCAGCAATCCAGCCGTTTTTGACAATTGGAAAGATGAACTTGGCGATGGTAAGATAGCGGACTTTATCGCCTTGATTTTATGGCACGCGGAATTTGCCTATCGCCATTTTGACTATAACGGTCCGGTCGCCAACCGCCATGGCTCTTTGGGTTATGAAGGGAAACCCCGTATGACCTATGATTATTGGAATACGTTAGACCAATTGGCTGCCGTTTGTGGGGCCTATCATTCTTTTTTGAAACCCTACCTCTCCGAAGAAAAGTTCCAGAAATATCGAAAACTCTGTTTGGATAACTGGGAAAAATACGATCGGCATAAGGTCGTGCGCTATTGGACCTATAGCACTAAATGGGTAGACCAGGGATTTCAGGAATTCAATGAGATGGGAAATGCGTATGGGCAGTCCGTCTTCCGAAATCTTTTTATGTACCAATGCGAAAAAAATGAGCGAAATGGCACTCCCAAAATGTTCATGAAATGGGCGCAGGAAGGCGCGGAAGACATTATCCTTAATTGGGATTTTGACAACCCCAGGCATATGTGGTGGATACGAAACGCGGAGCATATTACCCCACAGGCCTTGGCGTATTTTTTGCTATCCGCTCCTAAAGAGGCCCCCATTGGCACAAAGAAAAAATTGGAGGCCTGGGCAATTCATATGAAGCAAAGAACCAACAATTTTTGGAAGTATCGAAAACATTCGGAAACAGAATGGGCCCATCCCAAAACTAAGGAGCTGGGTGGGGCACCAGCATTGGCCGGATCCCTATTTGCCATTGGCCATATCCTAAACGACCCGATGCTGCGAAATCTTGGGTGGGGCCAGGTAGATTTTGTATTTGGAGTAAATCCTGTTGGGGCACATTTGAGCAATAAAAGTCCGGAACGGTTAAAAATAAACGGGTATTGGAAAGGTGTTGAAAAAGGTTGGCCGCAATCCCACCCGTATGGATATGGCCAATTGGGATCTGTTAGAGGCACCTTGGACGGCTCCCCTTTGGATAGTCAATTTCCCATCGCCCAAAAAATTGAAGCTATCGAAGGGAAGAACGAAGGGAAAACTTTTGGAAAAAACGCATATGCTACCGAAGGTTGGGGCATAAGCAATCGAGGCTGGATGACTACCCTTACTTTTTCGACCTTGGCCACCCATCAAATAAAACTATTCGATGCCAAGTATCGAGATGAGGTACAACAGGTACAGCCAGGTCAAAAAATAACGATAGAACTTAAAGCGGCCCTTAACCTGGACTGGGGCAAAAAGGATAGGGGATGGGTTGAAATTGACCAGGGATCTGGAGTATTAAAAATACTACCCCTTACCGAAACTACGGAAAACAGTGGACTTTTTATCGGGCATTTTCAAGTTCCCGACGGTCCAGGTCTAGATCAAATTACCATACGCTACGGTTACTTGGGGTTTGAGAAAGAAGCTATTGCAAAAGTTACCTACTAAGGGGGAGCACTACTGCACCACCCCCAAATACGTGCTGGCATAAGTACCCACCCGGTCCTTGGCATGTACGGTCCGTGTTTTCTCTTCCCCCCAGATGATACGATCTTTGACAAAGTCCGGGAAAAAATCGATTCGCGGTGCTGCAGAGCGTAATAACACTTTGGTGCCCGGTCTGCTGTTTTTTAGGATAAGCCTCCACTCTTCTTCCAGGGCTTTTGGCAGATGATGTGCCAACCAATCCTGATGATCCAAAAGCACATAATGGGAATAGGCCCCAGGGTTCTCTTTTAAAAAACCGCTGACCGTGGTCGTATGGGTAGTGAGTGTATCCACACTTTTCCGTAGTTCCTTGAAGTTATGCTCCTTTAAATATTCGGGACTGCAACCTTCCGTATACCTGCCGGTGAGGTACAGCCTCCAAAAGTAGTTGTCGTGAATGGGAAGTTGGGTAAAAACATGCCTTAGGTTGGTCTTTATAAAGCCCGCCATGGCATCTGGATATTTTTCCAGTATCAGGTTCAACTGGGCCCTGGGCACCCCCAATAGGGCCATGGTAAGGTGCCGGTTCATAAGCCACAAGACCATTTTACCCAAAAAACGGGGCTCCAGTTTGTCATATACCCTTTTTTGTTCGTCCAGTGAATCGCTATTTAATAACTGGTCTATCAGCTTTCTTGTCTTTGGCTTGGCATCAAAATACTGTTTGAACAACCAAGCAAACCTCCCCGAAGTCCCAAAGAAATAAAAGGATCTCTTTTCGCCCTTCCCACAGAACTTTTTAATTTTTCCGTCCCAAAAGTCCACCGCATAGTCCGGTAGATAAGGCCTTAATTTTCTATGGTACTCCTCCTTTGCATTTTTATGCCTTCCCTTGCCGAACAGTTTAAAATGGAGGTCATACTCACCATTGCGTATGCTGGCCTTCTTTAATTCCAACAAGGAATTTTGACGGGGGTTTACATCCACACAATTAATTCGCTTAGGTCCGTCCAAGGAGTAATTTAGGGCATTGCACCCGGCACTGGTGATCATGACCACCTCACTGTTGGCATTCAGGTCCAGTAGTTGCCGATCTATACGGGAGTCCTCCCAACAGGTGTTGTAAATCAGGTAATTTGAATGCACTTTAGCGAAAATGGTATCCCTAAGTTTATCTATTCTTTTCTGCATAATGAACTCGTTTAGACTTTTTCAAATAGCTAAAAAATGATTCTTTTGTACCCACTTTTTGTCTTTTTTTCCTTCCGTAACCCTGCTATGCAACTCAAAAAAGCCTTCAAGCGGGCACAAAATCCTTAATTTTCGCATTATTCCAAAAAGTCTAAATGAGTTCAGTGGAAGTAAAGGAACATGGAATAAAGGCAAAGCAATTGTTTAAAACTGGAACACGCTCTCAACAGGTGGAAAAGTAGATGTATTTACATTAAGAAAAGATGAAGTTGAAATTAAGAATTCATTAAATCCCATAGGGGCATTTCACTTTAAGGGATAGGCCTCTATTTTTAGGGAAGTGTTTATTAGAGTTTTTGGACAGGATTCCATAACCGAAATCGATTGGGCCACAATAGAAAGGGGGGATTGCCTTCGCTTATTTTATGACCCAATCCTGGGGCGCAGCTCAAAGATATTCGTTCAGAACTCGGACCATATTACCGAGATACTTCAGGTGAACGACCAAGTGTATCCCCTTACCTTGGGCAAAAAATCCAAAAAGAACGCTTGTTACCTATTCAGCTTTCCGGCCCAATATATTGATTATTCCCGCGCCGAAATTTTAAAGGGAAGGCAGTACAAAAAATCTCAGCGGTTTACGGCTAGATTCCTTTTTCCGCCACTTCGTGTTTTGGCTGAACCGCTCGACTTGGAAAAAGTAGTGTTCGTAAACAACTTTTTCCTGGCCACCAACCTTTATGAAGGGAATAGCCCCTTGGCCCATTCCAATGTATTGGACTACCTAAGAAAACGTTACCCAGATAGGGCTATCGTGTACAGATCTGTAAACGATATGACCGGTATTGACCTATTTCAAAAACTAAAAAAGCAGGGGGGCTTGCCCTTAGCTTGTAGACAACTCTATATCTTAGATCCCGCCAATAAGAAGTATCTTAAAAAAAGACCGGTAGTACAGGATCGGAAGCTTTGGGAAAAATCCCAAGATCTTTTTTGGGAACAGGCCACTGAATTACCCTTAAAGGAAATGGAGGTGCTTTTAAAATATTATAGGCAACTTTACCTGGAGAAGTATTCCCCCCTTAACCCGGACTATACCCCAGAATTCATAAAGGCTTCCATGGATTCCGGCATGTTGGATTATTATGTTTTAAGGGCCAAAGCAAACAACGCTCTTGTCGCCATACAAGCGGTAACACAGACCAAGGAGGTACTATGCACACCTTTAATAGGCTATAATCAGAATTGGCCCAAAGAAAGGGGGTTGTATCGCTTAATGAACCATCAGCTGACCCATTTTGCCGCTGCCCAGGGGAAAATCCTTAACATGAGCAGCGGTGCATCAAAATTCAAAAAGCAAAGAGGTGGCGTACCCTGTTTTGACCATCACATCGTGTTTACCGATCACCTCCCCAAGAGAAGACAATGGATCTGGAAAAAGCTGCATTGGTATTCGGAGAAGCATATAAAACCCAAGATGATAGATCTGGGCGTATAGCCTACATCATTTGGAATAACGGTATTTCAAGTTTAAAATAAACTTTCTTTTCCCACATAATATGGATATTTTAGGAGTACCTTTTGGGCAGTCAAAACCATCACATGTATGAAAAAAGTAGTTACATACGTTCCTATACTATTTTCCCTATTGTTTCTCTTGGGGTGCGGGGAGAAAGAAAAAAAGGAATCGAAACCGGCATCTCCCCCCCCTACAACTATGCAAGAACAAGAAAGTTCTACGGAGCTATTGGTAGGGACCTTTACGGGAGAAGGTAGTGAGGGCATCTATAAATTGGACTTTAATACCGAAACGGGCGAGCTTGGGAACAAAACCCTTTTGGTGGTCCGGGAAAATCCGGGGTATCTGGATATTTCTAGAGATCGGTCCAGGGTATATTCCTCCAATTCCGGTACACCTGGAAGCCTCTCGATTTTTGAATTCAATACAGATCGAAGCGGTTTACGGCACATAGGGGATTACTCCAGTGAGGGTGATGGGGCCTGCTTTATTGAACTGAGCAAGAACGAAAACCTGGTGGCCGCGGCCAATTATGGCTCAGGAAGCATTGTCCTTTACAGCTTGGATACCAAGGGAATGATGGTATCCGGTACCGCGCAAAAGCAACAACATAAAGGAAGTAGTACCAGTCCCAGACAAAAAAGTGCGCATGCCCATTGTGTAAAATTCGATGATACCGGAAAAACACTTTATGCCGTAGATTTAGGAATGGATGCCGTGGTAGCCTATCCCTTGGGATCGGATGGAAGATGGGGCAAAGGACACACGGCCCTAAAAACGAGGCCCGGCGACGGACCCCGCCATATGATATTCCACCCGACTAAAAACATGGCCTTTGTAATCAACGAACTGTCCAATACCGTGATTTCCGCCAAGGTAGATGCCCAAAAGGCCAAATTTGAAATCATAGATCAAAAAAGCACCCTTCCAGATGATTTTAAGGACGAGAGCTTCTGTGCCGATATTCATCTAAGCCCGGACAACAGGTTTCTTTACGCTTCCAATCGAGGCCATAACAGCATCGCCATTTTTTCTGTATCCGAGGAGGGACAACTGGAATTTTTGGGCACGGAACCGGTAAGGGGAGACTGGCCTCGAAATTTCACCTTATCGCCTGACGGGCGGTTTCTGCTGGCGGCCAATCAAAAATCGGGCAATATCACCGTGTTTAACGTGAATAGGGCAACCGGACTACTGTCCTATACGGGCCATGAACTAAAAATGTCCCAACCCGTTTGTCTAAAGTTTTAGGGCATAGGTGCCCTTCGGCCATATAGCGGCGATAAACAATCCTATGGGGGATGCCATAAAAAATACAACACCTAAAAGAATCCCCTAAAAACCTTGTTTCTATTTTAAACCAATCCAAATTTAAATAACTGATATTCAGTTATTTAAATTGATTCTACCTCTTATCGTCCTTACCTTTATTTCAGAATTCAAAAACATACGATTATGGCTATACGATTAGGAAACAACTGCGAGAACTGCGACAATTTAATGAGCGATAATATGTGCAAAATCCACGGGGTAAAAGTGGGAAATCACTATACCTGTGAGAGTTTTGAAATGAAGGCGGATTTGGCCAATATGGAGGACTGTACTACTTGCCTTCGTTTTGAAAGGGAGGATTGTGCCAATCCTACAAAGGCCGCTCCCAGCATGATGTGTTCCGTTTGGGCACCACAAAGTGTAGGCGTTTAAAGGAATAAACATTTTGGTACAAAGGCCAACCCGCACGGTTGGCCTTTTTGTTTTAGGGGCAAGGTAGCACTTTGGTTTTACATGTTTATACCTGTTCTCATTTAGAACTGGGCTAAAATAGGGGCGGTCGCTTTTTCTCGTACCGAAGCCGTATTCTTTGTTCATAGCATGGGCTATGAGCAAAGGATGCAATACAGGTACGGGGAAAATGGACAAGCCTATTGGCCCGGTTTTAATTGGGAAATGGTATTATTGCACAACAGGTGGTTTATTGGTAGCTTAGACCAAATATTGCAACATCCTTAATCGTATTGAAACCCTGATGAACGTTTTGCTAAGACTCCTTTTACTCCTTACTATTCCCATCGCCTGTGGTATTGAAGAAAAAAAGATGGGCGACTTTGCCTTATTACCTTCTGTCCACGAATTTACGGTTACCGGAATTAGCAATTTAAGGCCTAGTGAAATTACCTACTGTTTTTCCCCAGGCGGTCACGCGCTTCCTCCAATGGACGGCATCCTTGCAACGATGAAGGGAACGGACTCGCCCAAGAATGCACAGCTCATTTTTGATATTGACAGCCTATTGGACATCTCGTCCGAAGGATACGTCCTAAATATCCAAGAAGAACGGATACAACTTAGCGGAAAGGACGAAGCGGGCCTATTCTATGGTTTTAAGACACTTGCCCAATTGATGCAAGATGCCAAAGAACAAGAAGTATACCTTCCCCTATGTTCCATACGCGATTACCCCTTGTTGCCCTATAGGGCCATTCACCTGGACGTAAAACACCATTTGGATAAAATGGAGTACTACTACCGGTTGATCGATAAACTCGCCAGCTACAAGATCAATGGGATCATTATTGAGTTCGAGGATAAGATCCAATTTAAGCGACGGCCCGGACTTGCCTCTGCCGATGCATTTTCCATTACCGATTGGAGAAGACTCTCGGACTACGCCAAAGACCGCCATGTGGAGATAAGCCCGTTAACGCAGGGATTGGGCCACTCCTCTTTTGTTTTAAAACACAAGGCGTATGCACATCTAAGGGACGATCCCAAAAGCGACTGGGCCTATAACCCTTTGGATCCGGAAACCTATGAGGTTCAATTTGACCTTTACCGGGATGCCATGGAGGCCACTCCCTATGGTCGGTATCTCCATGTGGGGGGGGACGAGGTACATACTACGGGAAGGGGTAGTGATCAGAGTGCCCTGGCACTACAACTGACATGGCTCAACAAGGTTTGCCGGTTTGCCGAAGAAAAGGGGCGGATTCCCATCTTTTGGGACGATATGCCTTTAAAAGATGCTGGTGTGTGGGCCTCTATGTTCAATACCGAACTTTCCCAAGAAGAAGTGGATACCCTTTGGACGCAGAACGAGCACAAACTATTGAAGTTCCTAAATCAATTTCCCAAAAATTGTGTCTATATGCGGTGGAATTATCAAGCTCCCCATGCCTTGGGCAATGAAAAGGCCATGGAATGGTTTAGAAGCCATGGGTTGGAAACCATGGGGGCCACCGCAGGCCAGACCCGATGGGTGCTAATGCCCCAGAACGAAAGCAATATAGATAACATTAAGGCTTTTGCTCTTTCCTCCATAAAAAACGGTCTAAATGGTCTTCTGCTCACGCTATGGGACGATGATTCCCCGCACTTTGAACTGTATATGCGGGGTATGTTGGCCTTTGCGGAGTATACTTGGGCCGGAGAAAAACGCAGCAAAAAAGAACTGAAATCCGCCTATAGGAACAGACAATACGGATATGAAACAGCAGCGGATAGCCTGGCTTTTATAGACCAATTGGAAGGCCCTGTAGGCTATTGGAAAAACCTGCTTTTAAAGAAACCCGGAAGAAACCTCCTAAGGCGCGAGGAAAATCCTATGGAGGAAGTCATAGACCTGCCCCAAGCGGACCATCCAGGAGAATGGAGCAAAAAATACAGGGAACGTCTTGATGAGGCCAAAACCACACTTGCCCGTACCGATAGCGTAGCCGCCACCTTAACACGGCTTAAGACCTTGGCCAGAAATAACACCTATAACCTGGGGATATACGAACAGGTAACCCATCTGGTGCGCTTCAGCAACGAAGCCCTGCTAAAATTGAAGTCCTATGATGAGGCACCCAACGAAAGCGCAAGAAAAAAAGCCTTGGAGGAACTGGACCAATTATCCAAGCGGTTTACGGAACTGCGAAAAGAAATGGAATCCATATATGGCAAAACCAGGATATTGCACAAACCGGAGGACTATATCCTAGACCAAGACCATCATTCCCATTTGGCCAACCAATCGCTGTCTTTTGACTGGCAATTTGGGGCAGAGCTACTTTTTCTTGAAAAATTGGAGCAGTCCCTGTTAAAAGAGCTACGCCACATAAAACCCTAAGTCGTGGCCAAGAAGACAACACACCAACAATAATATAATGACGCCATCCAAACTATCCCAGGCCTTTCAAAAGTTCGATGAAGCCAATGCCGGGGATCCCAACAAAGAAACCTATCTAGGGGAGACCTACCCTAAGGAACTGCTTTATGCCGAACACATGACCCGTACGCTAATGGAATTTTCCCCTAACGCTTCAGAAGCACTTCGGTTGGCTGCAAGATGCCAACATATTCGGCGATGGGAGATTCCGCGGGATTCCTATCCTATGGATCGGATAGGATACCTCAAATGGAGGAACAAGCTTAAAAAGTTCCATGCGGAAATCGCCTCAAAGATTATGAAGGAAGTTGGGTACTCTGAGGATACCATAAACGAAGTTCGCCTACTCTTGGAAAAGAAGGGGTTGAAAAAAAATCCGGACACGCAGACCTTGGAAGACGTAATCTGTTTGGTTTTCCTAGAGCACTATCTGGAGGAATTTGCAAAAAAACACCCGCGTGAAAAAGCATTGGACATCCTTAGGAAAACCTGGGGCAAAATGTCCAAAACAGGGCAAGAGGCCGCCTTGAGGCTGCCGCTATCAAGCAATTCGGCCCTGTTGGTATCCGATGCTCTTTCGGGGTAAATTTTCCTTGGATCAAGTAAAATCACAAATTCCAAATCCAAAATTCCAAAAAACAAATTGTTGACGGGTTTCAAATTTTTGATAAAATGATGAATGTTTTGGTTTTATTACATTTACAAAGGCGCAAGTGAACATGGGGCGACCCAAAAACCAGGACAGCTATGAAAATTAGGATCAAAGGCAATTCCATACGCTATCGTTTAACAAAGACGGAAGTGGCTACCTTTTGCAAAACCGGTGGCTATAGCGAAAACACCAAGTTTTCCTCATCCGTATTTACCTATGAACTCAGGGCCAAAGCGGGAATCCCCCATCCGGATGCCCAATTTACCAACAATTCCATAATCCTTTTTTTACCCTTGGAACAATGCAAGGATTGGGACAAAACCCCTACCGTGGGTTTCCAATATATTCTTGCCCAAGGGACTGGCCAGGAACTCTCCCTGCTGGTAGAAAAGGATTTTACCTGTTTGGATCGGACTTCGGAAGACCAGTCAGACAATTACCCCAACCCTTTGGCGACACCCCGGCATCAATAGCGGATATTCGGGACTGAAATCCTAGCGGTTTGCTTACCTTTGCCCATCAACCGGCATCGCCACAAATGAAACCCTCATAGAGGGATTTTTAGGGCAAGGTAAATACTTCAACAAAAGGAAATGCTCAAAAACCGATCTGTTGGGTTAAATTTAAACTTGTGAAAAGAAAGTATCTCCGGTTTTTGGGCTGGGCCCTTTTAAGCGTCCTACTTCTTATTTTTGTTTGCAACGCAATCATCAATTCGTCTACGGAGGGGAAAACCTTTAAGGATATTCATGAGATTCCCAAGAACAGGGTAGGTCTTATCCTGGGCACTTCAAATCGCTTGGTAGGCGGCCAACAGAACCCCTATTATGAATTTCGGATCCAGGCCACCATTGCGCTGTTCAAAGCGAACAAGATTGATTTTATCCTGGTAAGCGGCGATAATTCCACCGTCTACTACAATGAGCCCTCTACTATAAAAAAAGACCTGATAAGGGCAGGGATACCCAAAGCAAAAATTTTCCTGGATTATGCGGGATTTCGCACCTTGGACTCCATGGTACGCGCCAAAACGGTGTTCGGTCTGGATCGTGTCACCGTAATTTCCCAAAAATTCCACAACCAAAGGGCCATCTATCTCGCGAAAAAAAAAGGCCTGGAAGCCATTGGTTTTAATGCACAGGACGTTGACGGCAAACAGGGGTTCAAAGTACATTTTAGGGAGTACTTTGCCCGGGTAAAGGTCTTTTTGGATCTGTTGTTCAATACCCAGCCAAAGTTTTATGGGCAAGCTGTGGAGATAAAGTAGCGGATTACCGGCTTCCAACTAAATCCGTATTTTAGGGCCGCCAACCTTGATCTATGGCCAAAGCAAAGAAATTCCTCAAAAATCTGGGGCCCGGCCTCCTTTTTGCCAGTATGGCCATAGGCACCTCCCACCTAGTGCTCTCTACAAAGGCGGGTGCACAATACGGCTGGGTTATGGCCATTCCCATTATCCTGGCGAATGTTTTTAAATATCCCTTTTTTGAATTCGGCGTTCGTTACACCAATGTTACCCGGAAAACCCTGATAGAGGGATATCTTATGCGGGGAAAAGGATATTTATGGTTTTATGCATTGATTACCCTCATCACCACTTTTACCATTTTGGCGGCCCTGTATACGGTTACTGCCGGGCTGTTCATCAATCTTTTTGGGTTATTCCAAGTTTCCCTTGTGACCGTCACCCTTGGGCTTTTTGTTATTATTGGTTCCCTTTTGGTAGTGGGCAGATACCGATTCCTGGAGATATCGCTTAAATTTATCGTTACCATTTTGTTCATGGCCCTCTTGGCAACCACATTTCTAGTGTTGCTAAAAGGCCCCGTGCCACAGGCGGAAAATTTTGTAAGGCCGTCCATCCTTAATGAGGCGGGCCTCCTTTTCCTAATCGGTCTTATGGGCTGGATGCCCACCGCGGTGGACGCCTCCAGTTGGGTGAGTCTTTGGAGCATTGAAAAATGGAGGGCACAAGGTGCAAAACCTACCCTCAAGGAAGCGCTCGACGAATTCAATACGGGATACTTCATCACCGCCCTTTTGGCCCTTTTCTTTTTAATAATCGGGTGGATGACCCTCTACGGAACCGAGACGGAACTGAGCGGCAAGGCCGTGACCTTTGCGGATCAGGTGGTTCGTTTGTTTACCGCACATATCGGATCATGGGCCTATATCTTCATAGCCGTATCGGCCTTTGCCACCATGTTCAGCACTTGTATGACCGCCCATGACGCCATTACCCGTGTAAGCCTGGACATCATTGATCTGCTACTGCCCAAAACCAAATTGGCCGAGAAGAAAATCTCCTTTGCCATGGGCATTCTGATCCTGACCCTGATAAATTTTGGGGTCATTGTCATTTTTAACGCGGATATGGAGATCCTGGTGGCCCTGGCCACTTTTGTATCCTTTGTAGTGGCCCCCATCATTGGTTATATGAACCTTAAGAACGTAATGAGCGACGAAATGCCGGAAAAGCACAGGCCCAAAAAACCGCTTCGGGTACTCACCTATTTTGGTATTGTACTGCTATCCCTATTTTCACTGTTGTATTTCTGGATGGCCATCTTTTGAACCGGAAGGTTATTTTAGCGTGAATGATGGAAAAGCGGATAAAGTCGGATTTTTTAGTTCCCCAGCTCGCCTTTGGCGGGTGAAAAAATCCTCCTGAAAATGACATAATCGAGAAAATTCTACCCTTTAGGGCAAGGGAAAAAGAATTTTCGAGTTGAAAAAGGCTTATCCTTTATTCACGTTATTCTAGCGCTCCATAATTATCCACCACAAATAGGGTCCGCAGATTTTGATTGTGCAGAAACTCCAGGCAATACACGCCGTCCTTACATTGGTTTTGTATCCTTTCCTCCCCAAAACCTTTTGCTTCAAGGATACTGGTGGCAGGAACATTGTTCTCCAAAAGGTATTTTTTAACGGCATCGGCCCTTTGCTGTGAAATACGCTTGTTGGCATACTTGCTGCCCCTACTGTCCGTATGGGACTCTATCCTAAGCTGCATTTGGGGGAACGTGGATACGGCCTCCACTACCTTATCCAGTTCTTGCAATATCTCCGCCGTTAGGGTGGCGGATCCCCTCGCAAAAAGAAAATCATTAAGTTTTAAAACCGTCTTTTCCTCTTTCTGCACCAACATATCATCCAAAAACAATAGTTCTATGCCCATAGGCCGTCCGTTTAACTCCTCAAGTGTCTTTTTGTCATAGGAGACGCTGTGGAGGGAATGTCTTTCCTTGCCTACTTGCAACTCCAATTGATCTCTCCATGGAATCTCCAATTGAAACTCCCCATCCTCGTTGGTAAGCCACTCCTTTACCCTGTTTTTATCCGAGTCCAAGATCCGCACGAATGCCGCTTCCACGCCCTGATTTCTAGAAGGTTGTGTAACTACGCCACGGAGGACAAGGGTTTTAAGGCCGGGATCGCTATTTGTATTAAATCCGTAAATATCATCGTTTCCATTGCCCCCCTTTCTATTGGAAGAAAAATATCCGGAATAGGAACCGTTCGCCTCGGTTTTGATAATAAAGCCAAATTCATCATCGGACGAATTTATTCCCCTTCCCAGGTTTACCGGAATACTAAAACTATTGTCCGGCTGTAGATTGGATTTGTAGACATCCATCCCTCCAAGACCATAAAATACATCTGAGGAGAAATAGAGACTACCGTTAAGTAGATAGGGCGAAATCTCATTTCCGGGGGAATTGATCTTTGGGCCCAAGTTAAAGGGCTCGGACATAATCTGTCCATTGTTGGTATTTACATAATAGATATCAGTGCCACCATAACTGTCCTGAAAATTGGCGGCAAAATAGAGTCTGCCCGTATTCTCATCAAAAAAAGGATAATAAAAAGATGTGCTCATGTCCTTTAATAAATACCGGAATTGCCCACTATTATACACCATACCAATAGCAAGGGCGTTCCTTCCGCTTGGATCATAGGCCAAACGCCCATTCTCGGCATTGGAAAGGATATAGAAAATCCGGTCTAGACCTTCGGAATAAAAAGGGGTAGCCTTGTGGAACTTGGATTCCGGAATGCGGTCAAACGAATTGGGATTCAATATGCTACCGTCACCCCCCCGCCGACCTACATAGATATCCAAATAGGATTCCCCAGTAGGCCCGTATTTCTTTTTGGACTTTTGGATCCGTCCACTACTAAAAAGGAGCTTATCCTTAAAAAAGGCAGGGGCAAAATCGGCTTGTGGACTATTGCAACCTGCATTAAAGATCTGGAAACCTTGCCGATCCAAGTTAGCCTCCAACAACTCATAATTAAACTCGGAATTCTCCACAAGTTCATTGGATAGCAAATGGGTCTTGGTCTTTAAGAGATTCCTTATCCCTGATTTTTCAGAAGTCTTTGACAGGCTCTGCAGCATCTTATTGAACTGATGCACAGAAATTATGGTATCCTTCTCATTGATATCCCTATAAATATCCGCGGCTTTTTTATACGCCTTGGTCTGAAAATAGGAATCGGCGAGGTTTAAATATTGAGGATTGGTCATTCCCTTTCCATCGCTTATTTGTTTTTGATAGGCCTGGATGGCGTCCGCATAGGCATAACTGAAGAATAACTTGTCCGCTTTGGACATTTTTTCCTGCGCCACTCCCAAAAAGGAAGCGGTACAACATAGAATCAGGAAAACCTTTAATTTCATCGGTCTAAAATTTTGTAATCTGCTGAAAGTACATCTATTCTAAAATTTGATACAGATGGAAAAGCTCGCTCCTACCTCCCGTCAGGCAGGTTCGCACAAACTTGTTTTAACCATCTCCGGGAGGGTATGTTTAAAAAAGCTTATGCTCATTTCATAAAAAGAATAACGTTTAAAAGAAACGTGGTGTATCCACCTGCTTGGGCTTGTTCCTAAGTTCGGGATCCTCACCACGATCGGATCCGCCTCCACCTGCGCCCAAATAAAATTTCATGACCATCTCGTGGGACCCATTGTTAAAGTCGCCCAGGAGGTTGGTGGTATAATCATAGGAATACCCTATAAAGATACCATTGGAAATCTGAAAACCCGCCAATGCACTTACGGCACTGCCAAAGCGATAGGATGCCCCGGCCGTAAACCAGTCATTGATCAAAAAATTGGCGGAAACATCCGTGTTTACCGGGGCACCGCCCACCGCATTGATCAAAAATGCCGGTTTAAACTTAAGGCCGTCCGATAGGTTGAATACATAACCGCCAATAAAGTTAAAGTGTATCCTATCCTCCACAATTGCCGCAACATCATCATTATAGATGCCATCCGTTAAAAAATTGGGTACGGACAGTCCAAAATACCAGATATCATCGCTATACAAAAACAAGCCCGCCCCTACCGTTGGGTAAAACTCGTTGAGCGGAGTCCTGTTCAATACCGGTTCCCCAGGATTAAAAAAGGTCCCCTTAGAAAAATCCACATCCAAAAACCCGCCGCCAACATCCATCCCAAAGGACAGTTTGGTATTATCGGACACCTGAAACTGATAGGAATAGGCCAGATCCACATAGGTCTGTGAAACGGGGCCCAATTGATCGCTGATCGCATTAAAACCCAGACCATGTTTTTCATTGCTAAAGGGGATATTGGTGCCCAGACGTATGGTCCGGGGAGATCCGGGAATGTCCAACCACTGGGCCCTATAGGTCCCCACGATTTCCGGATGGGCCACACTGCCCACATATCCGGGATTAAAGCTGCCAATATTATACATGTATTGGGTATACTGGGGCTCTCGCTGGGCATTGATAAGACATAGGCCACTTAGAAACAGTCCCACAAAGAGCCAGGCACACCTATAATATGTTATATTATCCCTACTGTTTGTCATAGCTGTTTATCTAATAAGCTGAATCCAACCTTTACGGGTGCCGAAGCCCTCGCCTAGATTTAAAATATAAAAGTAGGTGCCCTCAGGTGCATCCTCGCCTTCCCATGTACCGTCCCATACCCGATCATCCGTCATGTTCTGGGCAGCAAAAACCTGTCGTCCGTATCGGTTAAAGATTTCCAGAGAGGTATTGGTAAACAAAGCGATGTCCTGGATTCGCAAAAAATCATTGGTGCCTTCGCCATCAGGAGAAAACATATTAAAAACAAAACCCGGATCCGCCTCGGTGGGTTCACTCACCGTAACCGTGGCGACGGCCCTATTGTTGTCCGGATTTCCATCTCCCGGTGAGGATCGTACCAAACTGGCCGTATTGGTGAATTCCCCTTCAAAAGCAACTGTTCCCGTAATTTCCAAACGGGACTCCTGTCCTCTGGCCAAGCTCTCTATTATCCAGCTACCGGTATTTACATTGTACGTGCCCCCAGGGCTTTGCGTATGCGAACCGTACACAAAAATGTTGTTGGGGCCCAAAGGAATGATATCCTCAATTACAATATTGGTAATTATGGCATCATCCCGGGATTCATTGGATACAAAAACGGTAAACGTGATTTCCTCCCCCACCAGCGGTTGAATGGCTGGTCGGTTCCTGTTATCACCTATCCGTGCCAATTTCCGCACCTCTATATCTATGCCTTCCGGAAGATCAATATTCAAGGTAACGGTTGCCGAATCATTGGCAGGATTATTGTCTACGGGAAAGGATTCCAATAACTCCGCGGTATTGGTATAGGTCCCCATAGGCAAAACTAGAGCTGTAACTTGCAATGTTTCACTGCCCATGGCAGGCAAAAGGGATATGATCCACTCTCCAGTGGTCTCGTCATAATTGCCATCGGATGCAATGTCCTCGATATACTCAAAACCGGTTTCCAAAAAATCGCCTATGGTGATGTTCCGTGCACTTCTTTCGGAAGTATTGGTTACCGTAACGGTAAACACCACTTCCTCCCCTACCAGGGCATCCTGATTGTCCACTTCTTTAGAAACCTCCAAGTCTATAGGTGCATCACAGTCCGGGGTACTATTGGGATCACAAGGATCGTCCGGATCGGTTCCGTTGGCTACCTCATCAGGATCCGAAATCCCATCACCATCAAAATCGCACTGGCCATTATCCCTATTTGGGACACAAGGATTCTCGTTGGCTGGATCTAACTGATCCACCACCCCATCCATGTCCGAATCTAGAATATTGGAATCCAGGGCATCTATAATACCATCATTGTCCCCATCCAAAGGGTTGTCCACGTCCGGACCTACCTCTTCGCCATCGTTGATCCCGTCTCCGTCCGTATCCGGATTATTGGGATCGGTTCCCAAAGCCGCTTCCAAACCGCCCAACAGGCCATCGTTATCCTCGTCCGTATCACAACTGCTCACCGAAATGGTTACTGCAACCGATTCATTTTCGCAGGGTGCCTGTGCCCCTGTAGTGGTAAAGGTAAAGACATAGTCCCCATCCGGTTGGCCCTCAAAGTCTATTTCGTTGGTACCGTCAACAATAGTACCGGTGCCTCCCGAAGGTTGGGAGGTAATGGTCCATTCCCCTTCATCCGCTGCGGTGAGCTGATCGTCCAAATTCAGGGTAGTGTCACCAAATTCGGGATCGTTACAGGAAGAACCATCGCTTGGTGTTCCCGGGAAAACTTCGGGTACTACGATTATAGTTACGGCCTGCCTCTCGGATTCACAATCGTTGGCCGCAGCCTCTACGTAGTACGTAATGGTTCCCGTAGTGGTGAGGTTAGGCTCATAGTTGGCCCCTGTAAATTCGGGCATACCACCGGTTTCCACCGTATACCAGTTAAAGGCGGGCGGTTGTGTTTGCCCGGGTATACTTCCCGAGGCGGTCAAGAGCACCGTGCCGGGACCACAACGCTCGGCCCCACTAACCGGATCCAATATGGGAATGGGGTTTAACCGTAGTTCAACTTCCAAAAAGGGACTGGCACAATTGTTTACGTCGTCCCAATAAAAGCCGAAAAAGGATCCGCCATTGGTTACATTGATATCCCCGGAGGGCAAATGGGCAGATTCATCCGTGGTATCCGATGTCCTGCTCCAGCGCAATTCCGTATCTACGGGTGCCGTACCGGAAACATAATCATCAAGGTTCACCATAATGGCATCCCCACAAAATTCGGTATCCGGTGCAGAAGGGTTTAGTGTAGGGGCCAGGTTGCCCGCTACACAGGGGTCGCAACCTGTCACCGTAATGATGACCTCCTCGGAATTGGAACTGGAGCTACACGGTCCGGTACCGGTTACCGTGTAGGTAAAGGTATAATTGCCTTCATCCAGATCGTTAAAGTTGACCACGTTGTTGCCGTTGATGTTTACATCATCATCATCCTCGGGGCCACTTGTGTACTCCCAGTCACCACCAGTGGCCGCTCCGGTGAGTGTATTATCCAAATCTATACTGGTAGGCTCCCCAAAGCCCGTTTCGTTGCAACGGGCAGCATTTGTGGCCGTTCCTGCAGAGGGTGTTTCGGCAAATGTTAGACTTACCGAGGAAACCGGGCTAAAACATGTATTGGCCGCATCCCAATATACCGCATAATAGGTATCCGTGGTAGTGGCCGTAGGGGCAAAGGGAAGCAATGCCCCCGCCCCGCCGGGGTTGGCATTTAGACTCCAACGCAGCTGGGCTCCGGCCGGGGCGGATTCGGAAACAAAACTGTTTAACGCCACACCTGCGGAATCACAGAACCCCGTAGGATTATTAAGTAGGGTTGGAGCGTTATCACCGGCATCACAGCAACTTATCACTTCAATACTCACGGTTGTACTTTGATCCGTGCAAGGGGCCACGGCCGTATTGGTGGTATAGGTATACACATAGGTTCCTAAGGGCCTGCCATCGAAATCCACTACATTGCCGCCGTTAGGGTTCACGGTGGCCGGCCCAGAGGTAAAGCCCCAACTACCGCCATCCTCTCCTGTTATCACATTGTCCAGGTCTATATCCGCATCGCCAAAATCTTCATCATTGCAGGCCGTACCGTCCGTTGTGGTTCCCGCCGAAGGTGTGGTGCTTAGCGTTACCGCAATGGGAGCGGTCAACGGACTGGAACAAGGCCCAATAGCGGACCAGTATAAGCCATAATAGGTGTCCGTGGTAGTAACCACGGCACTCGGCAGCAGGTCGCCCTCGCTTGTTGGTGCCGTAACAGTTGTCCAACGAAGGGCCGCTCCGGAAGGGGCACTGCCGGGACCACCAACTATTAGCGTATTTAAATTAAGGCTGGCCGCATCACAGAGCGCACCAGGGTTGGTATTTCGGATCGGGGCGGTATCTCCGGCAACGCAGCAATCGATTACCTCCACACTTACTGTGGTGGATACGTCCGTACAGGGAGCTACGGCAGAGTTGGTAGTATAGGTGTACACATAGGTCCCCAGCGGCCTACCATCGAAATCCACCACATTGCCCCCGCCGGGGTTTACCGTGGCGGGACCGGAGGTAAAGACCCAATTGCCCGCGTCCTCTCCTGTTATGACCGTATCCAGGTCAATATTCGTAACCCCTTGAGCCGAGTTGTTACAGGCGGTATCGTCCGTAGTGGTGCCGGCGGAGGGAGTGGTACTAAGAGTGACGTTGACTTCAAGGGAAGGCGAGGCACAGGAGTTGTCATCTGCCCAATACAAGGCGTAGTATGTATTTGATGTGGTTACATTGGCACTGGGCAATAGATCTCCCTCTACCGCCGGGGCGGGCACCGTACTCCAACGCAATGTAGACCCGGGAAGGGCACTACCGGCCCCACCTACTATCAAGGTATTTAGATTAAGGCTAGCCGTATCGCAAAGGGCACCGGGATTTCCATTACGGGTAGGGGCCGTATCACCTGCCGGGCATTCGTTGTCCTGTATCACAATGTCCGCACGATCGTTTAAACCATCAATAGGAAAGAGCGTGGTATTACTTGTGTCATCCAAGCGAATGCGAACTACTTCACCTGGATCAATATCGGTATCATCCAACACTACTAAGGGCAGAACAAATGTTTGATCTCCTACCGGAATACTTATTGTTGGTGTGTACGGGGCAAAATCCGATCCGGAAGTAGCAGTACTGGCCCCACCTACGGCAATGTCGATCACGATGTCGGCAGCCGTATTGTTTACGGCACCTAAATCAATGGTATAGGATCCATTATTCGAAGGCTCCCCAGCGTCACCATCATTGACGGAGATACTTACAGAGCCCTTATCATTGTCCGTAATATTGGCAGAGGCGGCAGCAGCCCCCGGGTTGATTGCATAACCAGGACCAGCTGACAAGGTGATGGTGATGGTCTCCGGCCCCTCCACAAGGGCATCATTAATGGCGACTATCGTTATATCCGCAAATCCATCCTCGGGAGCCGGTAAAACCAGGGTTCCCGTTAGGGCGGAAAAATCCAATCCCTCCATTGCACTTCCGCTTACCGCGTAATTGACAGTAATCTCTCCCGCAATAAGAACTTTGGATACCCTGAAAGTAGCATTGTCAGCAGGGCCAGTATCCACCTCGGAGGCTTCGTTGTCCAAAGCCGTAATGGAAACCAATTGGGCGCTGAGACCCGGGCCTAACAACATAAAAACCAAAAAAAGTCCATTGTAGAAAATGGAACGAAACGTATTGGATGGGGCATCCATAAGCTATTTTCATTTTCACATTAGCAGTCGGCAATATGGCCAGGATCGTGTTCACAACCTCTGCCTCACCATTGAATATCCTTTGAGAAGCCTATGATGAACTTGCCAGCTTCTTTGTGGACTAAAAACTCTTCAATAGTAGTACTTGCCAAAATTTGGGGACTCAATATTACTAAAAAAAAACAGCCCGATCCTTAATAAATAGGACTAAATAGGGCTTTTTCGGTTGAAATACCGTAATTGAACAAAAACCTTACCTATTGTATATCAGCGGACAAGGCCTCCGCGCCGGGCACTATTTTTCGAACGAGCCCTTGGAGCACCCTCCCTGGCCCTACCTCTAAATAGGTGATGGCACCAGCTTTTGACATGTGCCTTACGCTCTGGGTCCATTTTACGGGAGCAGTCAATTGCGAGATGAGATTTTTCTTTATTTCATTGGGACGTGTCTCGGCAGTTGCCGTTACATTTTGATAGATAGGGCACTGAGGAGCACTAAAATTGGCCCCCTCAATGGCCGCGGCCAGTTCCTCCCTGGCCGGTTCCATCAATGGGGAGTGAAAGGCACCTCCCACTGGAAGGACCAAGGCCCTACGGGCACCTGCCTCCTTTAACCTTTCACAAGCCTTGTTTACCGCTTCCACTTCCCCTGAAATCACCAACTGCCCAGGACAATTATAATTTGCTGCGACGACAATTCCAGGGGTTTCGGCACATATTTTTTCGACCAGCGCATCCTCCAGACCCAAGACCGCCGCCATGGTCCCGGGTTTGGCATCGCAGGCTTTTTGCATGGCCATTGCCCTTTGAGATACTAGGCGCAGACCCTCCTCAAAACCCAGCGTCCCATTGGCCACCAGGGCGGAAAACTCTCCAAGAGAATGCCCCGCGACACAATCCGGACGAAAGGCAGACCCCATTACCTTGCTCAAGATCACGGAATGTAAAAAAATGGCCGGTTGGGTAACCTTGGTCTGTTTTAAATCCTCTGGTTCACCTTTGAACATGATATCGGTAATGGAAAATCCCAGAATCTCGTTGGCCCGCCCGAACATTTCTTGGGCCAAGGGATACTTTTCAAAAAGATCCAATCCCATGCCCACAAATTGGGCGCCCTGGCCGGGAAAAAGATATGCTTTCATTGTCTTCTAGTTTTTGGAAGGTACAAAAGTAATGGTTTATGCTCATTGTTTCTGGCTCCAAATTTCTGGTTCCACACTATAAAACCTAACCTGAAACAAAAGAAACTCGAAACCTGAAACTATTCTTTAAACCAACCGGCGTACTTCACATAATTGTTCGCGATCCTATCGATCTCACCGTCACTGAGTTCCGGACTTATGTCCTTAATCTTTTTGGCCGGCATTCCGGCGAAAACCGTTCCAGGAGGCACATGGGTCCCTTTGGTAACCACCGCTCCGGCTGCAATAATACTGTGACTCCCCACCACACAATCATCCATAATAATGCTACCCATTCCCACCAGCACATTATCCTCCAGAGTGCATCCATGTACTACGGCATTGTGGCCAATGGATACGTTGTGACCAATGGTCGTCGGCGATCTTTTATACGTGCAATGGATTACCGCCCCATCCTGGACGTTTACCTTGTTTCCCATTTTTATGAAATGAACGTCGCCCCTGATCACCGCATTGAACCAAATACTGCATTGATCTCCCATATGGACCTCCCCCACGATGGTAGCATTATCCGCAATAAAACAATCTTCCCCAAATTGGGGCCTATTTCCGTTTACCGATTTTATAATGGGCATGTGGGTTTGGGGTTTCTTTAAAATTCAGATACAAATGTCAAATACAAATTCAAGCGTCAAGTTCTAAAATCAAATCGTAAATGTCAAATGACAAATTCCAAATCGCAACGAATCATTTCACATTTCCTCATTCCCTCGTTCTCAAATTTCCAAACACGCTGCTTACTGCCACCCTGAAACTATAGCCTTTCTCAAAAATATGCCAACAATTCCTTTTTTCTTGAGGCGGATACCAGAAGTTCTTTCCCATTGGAAACGACTACGCTCCCACCCTTTCCTTTCCGGTATTTTATGATCTCGTTCACATTGACCAGATAGGATTTATGGATTCTGGCAAAGGAAAAATCCGCTAGAGCGTCCTCAAAGTATTTTAAGGTCTTGCTGACCACTATTTTCTTATGCTCAAGATAGATTTCGGAATAGTTGTCATCTGCTTTGCAATAGAGGATATCCGCTATGTTGAGCACCTGGAACCCATCCTGTTGGGGAAGGGTAATCTTACCTTGGACTCCTTTTAATTTAGGTTGAAGGACCTTATCCTCCAATTCATTTTCCCGTTGCTTAATTTCCCGTACATACTCCACCGCCTTTACCAATTCATCAATGTTTATGGGCTTCATGAGATAATAGGCCGCATGTTGGTTCAATGCGTCCATGGCGTAATGATCGTATGCTGTCACAAAAACGGTCTCAAAGGAACGCTCTGAAACTTGTTCCAAAAGATCGAACGCATTTCCAAAAGGCATCTCCACATCTAAAAAGACCAAATCCAATTCATGGGTGTTGATCAGCTGCAGCCCTTCCTTTATTGAAGCGGCCTCTCCTTTTAGCTGTATGCCCGTAGTATATTTGGCCAAGTAGTTTTTAAGGATTTCCCTACTGTTTGCCTCGTCTTCTATAAGTATCGCTTTAAGTTCCATTAGTTCTTCTTAAGAGTAAATAATACCTTGGTTCCCGTTCCGTTCTTTTCCATATCGGAAATCTTAACACTAATCCGATCCTTGTACATATCGTTCAAAATTGTGATTCTCTTTTTTATATTACCCATACCCTTGGATTTCTGTCGGCGTTGGTTTTTGGTCTTTAATTCTGCAGATCGTTTGCGGCCAATGCCGTTGTCCATTATGGTAATGGCCATGGTATCCTTGTCCTGTTTTGTTATATCTACCTTTAAAAACCCCTTTTTTTCCTTATACCTGAGCCCATGCCAAATGGCATTCTCCAAATAAGGCTGCAGGAGCATGGGTGGAATGCGATACCCCTCCACATCCAAGTTGGCATCTATATTTATCCCATATGAGAACTTATCCGGAAATCGGGAATGCTCCAATTTCAGATAGAGTTCTAGAAGTTCCAACTCCTTAGCGAAGGGAATGAAATCCTCTTCGGAGTTTTCCAACACTGCGCGCATTAGCCTAGAAAACTCACTTAAATAGCGGTTGGCACTTCTTTCATCGCTTTTGGCGATATAGTTGTTCACGGAATTCAGGGCATTGAAGATAAAATGGGGATTCATTTGAGACCGCAATGACCTTAAGGCCAGTAAATTATTGGCGAGCTTCTGTTGCCGGTTACTACGGTAAAAGAAAAATGCCGCCAAGGCAAGAAGTATCATCCCAAAAATAAGGGAATAGATAATCCATTTTTGCCGCTTGTTGCTTTCCTGTGTCAACTGTTGTTCGGTAAGGGCCAGATCATACTTGCTTTGGGAGAGTTCCCGCTCCTGTTCCAAACCGGTTATCCGACTTTGTTTGGATGCAATTTCCCGGTTAAACCGGGCCGCCCGGGAAATTTCCTGTTCCTTACGGATATACAAACTGTCCACGAGTGCCACATATTCCTGATAGCTTTCCAAGGCCCGGGAATACTCCCCTTTGTATTTGTATATCTCGGACAATTTACGGGTGGCATCCTTTTGTACGACCAGGTCATCCTCGGAATCTGCCTCAACGATACTGCGTTCCAAATAAGGAATGGCCTCATCATACTTATCCTGGGAGATATAGGCGTTTCCAATCTTATAATTGATTCGCTGGGTGGTAATGGTATCCTCCTCAGTGGGAACTATTGCCTTTTGTGGGATAGTCCTCGAAATCTGTTTCAATTCGCTCAGAGTATTCTTTCGAAGCTGTATTTCCTCCTCATATCTATACTTTTTATTGTAAAAATCCGCTACCTTTTCCTTTTCCCGAATGGCCCTTTGGGGCGCTTGTTGTTTAGCGAGTTCCAAGGAATTGCCGTAATAGCCTTCTGCTTCAATGGAACGGTTTTCACTGGCATAGGCATCTGCGATCTTAGAGGTCAGATCCGTCATTTTAGGGGTTATTTGGCTTTTCCTTGCCACGGCCAAACCCGCTTCATAATAGGCTACGGCATCATCCAACATGCCTGAACCCTTAAAGGCATCTCCCAAAAATTCATAAAGCTCCGTTTTTTGATAGGGACTTTTTTGCTTGGCCTTGGTCAGCGGCAGCAACAGGTCCTTAGCTTGGTTATAGTTCTTGTTCAACAAATATGCCCTGCCCAGTAATAAGGTGGTTTTAGAAGTATTTGCGGCATCCAGGGCATCCTGTAGATTGCTAATGGCCAAATCGTATTGTTTGTGGTAGATGTACACTTCTCCCAGCAAGGTTAAGGACTGGGCCAGTTGTCTTTTGTTCCCCCGTTTGCCTAGGCCCGAAATGGACTGGGCAATAAAATCGATGCTCTTTTCAATATCCGTCTTTTTGTAAAACTCCGCAGAATCCAAATAGGCCCCATGCTCCAACAGGCCACTGTTTGAACCGTCCCGGTTTTTTCTTTTGGCCGTATAGCCCTCTACCAATACGTCTATCTCTTCAGCACTTGTAATGGTATGGCGTACGGTATTGAACTCCGGACTCCTAAAGCTAAGCTGATCCCCCATATAGGCCTTGATCTTAAATTCGCCCAGGGCGTCGGTCAGGGTATATTCCCCCGAGCTTGTGGAGACTTCTACCCCAGATATACCGGTATAGGTCTCCCTGCCCCGTACCGAGCCCTCGATCAGCATGGGTGGAACACCCTCATACTGCTGGGCCATTGCCGTGGAAGACATTAGCATACCAAAAAATAGTATGTACAGGGCGTAACGCATAGGGATGATATTCTATGTAAACTTAGGCGATCTGCACGGTTCAGAAAAACCGGGGAACCGCAAAAACTGAAGGATAAGGCCCGCTTCAACCGCTTTTGATCGATCAATCGGCCACTTTACACACCCAACCTACCCTTTGCCTCATTGTCCATTTTACAGCAAAAAGTTTGCCCGTAGTTTAGGGGCCAATAATTCTAAACTAAAATTATCATGAAATATCAGCGACAACTCCTTGGAATGGCAGCTTGGCTCCTTATGACCTCTCTCTATGGATGCGAACCCGCCCTTAAACGAAACGACAAGCAGCTTCTTGTGGCGCAATCCACTTTGGAGAATGAAAAACCTTCTAACAATACGGTGAAGATCGCCCTACTGTTGGACACCAGTAATAGTATGGACGGCCTCATTGACCAGGCCAAGGCACAACTTTGGGACATTGTAAACAAGTTTGCCCATGCCAAATGTGGCAAAGACCAAGCCCCCAAACTGGAAATTGCCCTATACCAATACGGGAACGACAATCTTTCTTCCCGGGAGGGTTATATTCAACAAGTCCTGGACTTTAGCCCTGACTTGGACGAAATCTCCGAAAAACTATTTTCGCTTACCACCAATGGTGGCGAAGAATTCTGTGGACAGGTCATCCAAAAATCCCTGAACCAATTGGAATGGGGGCGAAATGCAGACCACCTTAAAATGATCTTTATTGCGGGCAACGAGCCCTTTACGCAGGGAAGGTTGGACTACAGGGATGCAGCGGTCCAGGCCAAGGAAAAGGACATCATCGTAAATACCATATTCTGTGGAAACTATGAACAAGGGATACGGACCGAATGGAAAAGAGGGGCCATTCTTACCGGTGGGGAGTACACGGCCATTGACCATAACAAGCAGACCGTATATATTGAAACACCCTATGATGATATTATCATCAAACTAAACTCCAAACTGAACAGTACCTATATTTCCTATGGTACCAAGGGAAAGCAGAAGTTGCAAATACAGGCGGACCAAGATGGCAACGCAATGGAAATGGAAGAGGTAGTGGCCGTAAAACGGGCAGTAAGCAAAAGTTCCCGACTCTACAAGAACTCATCTTGGGATTTGGTAGATGCCGTTGAAGAGGACGTGACGGCACTTTCCAAGATAGATAAGAATCAACTGCCGGAGGAACTTAAAGACAAATCGCCCAAAGAAATGGAAGTGTATATCCAGAAAAAGAAGGCAGAAAGGGAACGTATCCAACAGGAGATCCTGGAGCTGAACCAAAAACGGAACGCCTATATTGCCAAAAACCAAAAAGAGGATTCCAAAGGGGAACTGGAAAACGCCATGCTGAAAGCTATTGAAAAACAGGCCGCAAGGAAAAACTATAAGTGGTAACCAAATACGAAATTGGAAATACGAGGTACGAAATACGAAGTCGGAAGTACGAAATGTTGGTTCCTGTAAGGTTTCCAAAACCTGACGGGTCTGGGTGCCAAATGCGAAGTATGGGGTACTAAATACGAAATTGAAAATGTGGTGAACGACCTGCGGGGTGTCGCCAACTGTTGGCTGAGCGTAGTAGAAGCCAAAGAAGCCTCCTTGTAAGTCTGTTTAAGTGCGAGGTACGAAGTTAGAGCTTGTTTAAACTCACTGTTTGCTGATTACCAACATTTTGAGAACCCTGCCTATGCCGGCAGGCAGGCATGGCGTCACTTCCAAATTGGCAAATATCTCGATATTATCAAATCTTGAAGTATAGCCATCCCGAAGCTTCGGGACCAAACTATTGAAAATCAGTTCGCATTGATCTTAAACAAGCTCTTAGAAATACGAGGTGCGAAATATGTAATTGGAAATACAAGGCCGACCAAAAGGGGTTGTTTGAAAAAATTAGGTTTTCGAAACCTTTGGGAAAAATTTGCGAACAGCGATAAGCGTTTAGCACATAGCACTATTTACTGTGCCGCAGGGCAATAACAATCATAACGGCGCTCTGCCTGTCCAAAGTCATAACCTAGGGTAATCTGGTGAAAGCCCCCATTATCAAATCGGATATCCCCCATTTGATAGGAATAATTGTAGGATACCATAAAATTCTTGATATTCGCCCCAACGATAGGGGTTATCAGTTGTAAACGCTGCTCGGTCAAAGTACCATCGCTGATGAATTGGGCACCATTAAAACTTCTTCTGTAGGACACCCCCCCCCAGATACGGCCAAAGTCTACATCCTTGTACACCTTCATATTAAAATCCACAGTGCGTTCCTCGGTAAATTCGGTGAGCTGAAAAAGGATGGAAGGCTCGTACTGCCATTCATTCCTTCCAAAGATATACCCGGTGCCCACCAGAAAACGCCTTAAATTGTCTACCCTGGGCACCAATAAATTGTCCGGATCGTCCTGCCGGTCTATCCGATAGAGTTCGCGCTGGGAGGACAACACGTTCAATACTCCTAAATGGGCATAAAACTCCTGATAATTATAGGAAAGGCCCAGGTCCACGTTAAAATAGGACGCACTAATATTTGTGCCGGCAATGGCGGGATCGTCCTGTACCGACCTAAAATCGGTCTCGTCCAAATTACTCTGTAAAATGGTACCGCTTAATCCGAAGGAAAGTTGGTTCAGCACCCTTTCGTCACCGGAGCCCATTCGCAAGTGATGGGCATAGGTAAGTTTCAATCCGGTCTGGGAGTGATACCCATTGGCATCGTTGAACAGTATTCCTCCTACTCCACTAGGGCCATCACCCAACCTAAAATGGGCGTTCAAGGTCTGAAGATTAGGTGCATCCTCCACATCAAACCACTGTTTTCTGGCCGTGGCCCTAACCTTGCCACCTTGACTGATTCCCGCCATGGATGGGAATACCAAGTAGTAATTATCCGCTAAATAATCAAAATACACCGGTATTCCTTCCTGTGCAAATGACCGAAAGCCAAAAACAAGAAACCCGAATAAAAGTAAAAGGCTTGGTCTCATCTAAGATATGGGCACCGTAGTAATATTATACGCTTTCATAGGATTTATTTTTTTCAAAAGTACGACCATTTTCCATTTTTTTGTC
>JBCBSN010000011.1:0-38273 GCA_039819225.1 Bacteroidota bacterium
AGAATGTCAGCTTATAGAATGTTTCTTATACCGAAATGAAGCTCATGGTCCTCTTACAGAAAATAAAAAACAATATTCTACAGTAGATGTGCTAAGGGCTGTAAACGAACTGAATGATTTCCGCAAACATTTGAAAGAATATAATTTTAAAATTCAAAAGTCTTATTGATCTATGGCATTAAGCAACTTCTTTAAAATAAATCTGCCTTACGGCATAAAAAGAAATGAACAAGGATATTGGGCAGCATTTAATAGGGAATACAAGTCTCTAGGAGAAAATGATTCCACAAAGTATGTGCCAGAGGAGAATTTCGTATATACCAACTATGGTAAACTTTCAGACAAGCTATTAATGCAACTAGCGGACGGACCAAGTTCTATTCAAATGGATGAAAATAATGTCATTACAAAAGTATTTTTCTATGACGATGCTACCAATCCATCTAATCATAAAGAATATCAAACAAATCTTTGGGACAAGTACTTTGAAAAACTAAGGCTACTGTCTAAACAAAAGTCTAAATAAACGATTAAATGCTTTTGACAGGAAAATTATGTTTCCATTCCGAAACCGGCACCGAAGGCGGGTATTGGGCTTTTGAGTCCAATACCCCTCTACAAAAAGGGCAGTCGGTGTATGACAGGCTTCATATTTTGAAGAACGGTGATCGTTTAAAAATTGAACATCCGACGGAAGAATTAATCGTGTGGGATGGAGTCGTTGATCTAAGACAATTTGATCAGTTTACCGAGGATGCTGGTGGATTATGGATCCATGCCGACCAAAAGGGAATCTCTCGCGAGGAATGGTCAAAGTACTTTTTTAATAACTATCCAGCTAAATTATACGTAAGGAATGAGTCTTGACTCAGATTACAAGTTGAAGGATTTTTGGAAACTAAAGTTGAAATAACCGATAGATTCTACATCCAAAATCCAATATTTTCTAATTAGTACAAGAAATTAGTTTTTTGGGAGGAATTGTAATCTGAAAGCAGAGTTCTTATGATAATCATTTGGTAAAAATACCCGTATTCAGATTATCCGATGTTAATTGTACATTTTAAAATGTCAGATTGTACTTTTTAAATTGTCATTTACAGTTATAGCACTAAAGCGCTAGAACTGATTTTATATCAAATAGCACAGCTATGCGCAATTTGCTACAGATAGGCATTTGTACTATAATTAATATTATGTCAAATAGAAATTATAGAAAGAAAGGACAGCCCTAACTGCCCTCTCAAAATGCATTATTTTAGCAACCCCAATAGTTTCCCCAATTCGGCAAGGTTTAGACCATTGTTGTTATCGGTATCCAAAGTGCCAAAGTTATCGGCTACCATGGTACCGGCCGCTTCCTGTACTGAAATGGATTCATCTTTATTGGCATCCAAGGCCGTAAATAAATTGGCGATTTCCGCCGCGGTCGAATTTGGACTCAATTGCTGGATCAGTGTCGCTGCAGTACTGGCCTTTTCGGCAATAGCACCGCTACTTCCACAGCTGGTCATCAATGCACCCGCCATGGCAAAAGTTAATAGTGTTCTTTTCATGTTTTCCGTGTTTAGAATTATGTGCTGCAAACATAATCATTTGATGGCTTACGGATAACCCATTCTCAAAGAATCCTAACGAAAATCCCTCTCATACATCTTATATTTCTAGTCTCTAGTCTCTAGTCTCTAGTCTATGTCTTACGTCTCACCTCTCACATCTCACCTCTCATATCTCACGTCTCCTATCGGCATTCCTCCTTTTCGCTAAAGCTTTCACCAGCGTTTATGGCCTCGTCCAAACTATAGGTGCTGTCAAAAAGGAGAAAACGGTCAATGCCGTGATAATCGGATCGGGCGGAAACTTCCATAGTATATAGGCCCTTCTCCGCAAATTGGACATATATCTGATGGGCATCATGATCCGAGGTGCGGGCCTGCCAGTTAAAGGCCTTGTTGTTTCCACTGCGGTATATCTTAAACCATCCCTCTGCGGAGGCGCCATTGGGATTCGGCGTTTTTCCGGATCCCTTGGGATATACTTTGCTCTCCCCATTTTGCTTGCTCCCATAAAAATCCTGGGCATCTGGAAAACGCAGCCAGCTGTCATTGTGCTCCGTACCATTGTCTCCCTTGCGAAATGAGGATTTCCATACAAACTGGTAGGTCCCCGGCCGATCGATTTGTATTCGATACAGTAAGGTCCCTTCCCCAGGGCTGCCCATGGAAGGGTTTCCGGTCCATACCAGATATCCGTCTCCGGACAGATTTTCGGTATCCTTCTTTAGTTCCCAATCCTCGGAATATGCGGTATCCTCAAATTCAATGGAGATCAAACCTTTGGATTCCACAAAATAGGTTTCCCCGTTTTCCGGGCATTCCTGCCCTAAGGTTTCTTCCGAGTCGCCATCCCCCAGATTATTTTCTTCGTCCATCGGAGCGTCTTCGGAATCATCATCCATATCTTCCACGGAATCTAGGTTTTCCAAGGTATCCTCGGCAATTTCACCGTCCGTACTGCATGAGGAAGAGGCTATCACAAGGGCCAAAAAAAGGCACCAGGCCGTTTGCTTTTTCATATATCGATCATCATGGTCTACCCCTAAAACGGCCTGTGCCCCATTGGATTGTTCTACAACCTTCCTTTTCGATGAATGACCTTGGCGTGGGACGGGCTTTAAAGCAAAAAACCTGATCTGTATAAAAGATCAGGTTTTTTGCTCCGATTGTCAGGGCGTCAGTAACTGCCTCGTAGCCCCTTCATATATTCTTCTACGCCACGTTGGAGTTTTTTAAATTCCGCAATCTGGTGACGCACGTTGTCCATATAGTCGTTTATGTTCTTTTTACGCTCCTTTAGGGTCAATATCATTTGCAAATTGGAATTGCTCAGCGTATCCAATCCCCTTTTTAGGGTTTCCATACGTTCAAAGAGCGTGTAAGTCCTAGGTTCGCAAATGTAGGAATTCAGTTGATTTCGCAACTGACCTACATCCTTTTGGTTGCGTTCCAATTTTAAGACCAATGTACTCTTTTCCAGCTTTTTTTTGGAAGCTGGCTCTGAATTGTTTTGTACCGTTTTCATTGGGTTAGGATTTAGGGAAAAGGGTAAATACCGGTCAGCTTATGATAAAGTTAGGCAAATAGGTGTCGGTAATTAACGGACTATCAGACTTTAACGTTTTTTTTTGAAAAAATTTAAGTTTACTTTACCTGGCATGGATTTGATTTTCCAGGGTGTTCTGGCTATCTTTCCGCGCAAACTTAAATAGTATCGCATGAACATCCATTTCGAATATGATGATGTACAGGCCAGTAATCGTTTAGAAACCCTAGCCTCTAAAAAGATAGATAAACTGGTCGATAAGTTTGACTTTATAGTGCGTGCAGATGTCTTTTTCAAGACCGAAAATACGTCTGACCCAAGTAAGGGAAAAATTTGCAACATACGCCTTAGTGCCCCAGGGCCCCGATTGTTCGCCGAAGCCAGCAACAATTCCTTTGAGGCGTCCATCGCGGAGTCTGTGGATGATTTGCATAGGCAACTCCGAAGAAGGAAGGAAAAGATGAAATCTAGATAGGGCATACCCCTCCCCTAGTCCCAGGAGGGAAATTTTTTTGCTTTAAAAATGGTGGGAACTTAGGACTACTATTCCTGTAGGTCTTCCTCGTATTCTACCTCGGCCAAGGTTTTGTTAAGTCTATCTGAATGCGGTTTCTGTACAAGATCTCGTATAAGTGCTTTGCGTCGTCGTTCCGAAATGCTAAGGGTGTCCAAAATGCGCTTGTTGCGCCTTAAGGTGGTCAGCCGATCTTGTTTTAGTTCCAAGCGTTTTTCAGGAGTAAGTATCATTTCGGGTTCAAATTGCTCCATCAGGGTGCGTTTTTTTACCTTCAACTCTTGTTTATCCGGATTTTCCTGGGCATGGGCCACATCTATGCTCCAAAGCGCAACGGCAAGACAGCAGAGGCTGTGTGCTATTTTTTTCATCTCAACATATACTTGGTTCCGTCGACAATGTAAACAATTTTGTGGAATCTGTTGTCATTTAAACCTTTATAGCCCGGTATGTCGATGATTAAAACAATTTTATCGGCCCATGTTTATGAGTTAACTTTGAAAACCTATGAAATCCCATCATTCTTCTTTATCTATGAACAAGCGAATTTTCACATTCTTCCTTCTGGCATGCTTTTCCCTAAATGGTCTGGCACAGACCTCGATACAAAGTGCTGAAATTACCTTTGTTTTTGTCTCCAAAAAGGTAGAGGGCAGTATTTCCGGATTTAAGTCGACCTCCATAATCGATTTGGAGAATCTGTCCAATTCACGATTTAGTGGTTCTGTGACCGTGGAAACCCTAAAAACGGGAAACTTTCTGCGGGATTGGTCCTTAAAAAGTGGCAAGTATTTTAATGCGGACGACCATCCCGTAATCACTTTCCATGGTAGTTCCGTTTCTGCCACGGATATCGGGTTTACCGTAATGGGAATGTTGACCATCAAGGGAAAGGAAAACCCTATTACCATTGATTTTACCCAAAAGGAAAACAAGCTTTTAGGGACTGCTACCCTATTTTCTTCGGATTTTGGAATAGATATCAAGAAGAAAAGGGAAGACAACAAAGTAGAGGTACGACTGGAATTCCTCCTTGAATAAAGGGTCAGTTAATAAAATGATCGTTAACTTCGCCGCCTAAAATTTAGGTATGTGGGTCTGGATCCTTTTTATTTCCGTTGTGATGGTCTTTTTGGCCTTGGATTTGGGCGTTTTTCACCGGCATGAACATGTGGTGAAAAGCAAGGAAGCCGGGATGTGGACTGCATTGTGGGTCTCCGTCGCTTTAGGATTTAGCGGGGTTATTTATTGGCTATTTTACAATGGTTTGGTTGAGAACCCTACGGGGCTTGCACCTAATACCGCTGTGCTTAAATATGTTACGGGCTATCTTATAGAACTTTCCTTGAGTATAGATAATGTATTTGTAATTGCCGTTATCTTTTCAACCTTTAATATCCCGCCTTTATATCAACATCGAGTACTTTTTTGGGGTATCCTGGGGGCTATCGTTTTCCGGGGCCTTATGATTGTCTTTGGCGTGGCCCTGATCAATAAGTTCGAATGGATTATTTACGTTTTCGGGTTGTTCCTCCTGTATACCGCCTACAAAATGTTGCGATCAGAGGATTCGGAATTCGACCCTAAAAATTCGTTTGTCTTTCGGCAACTTAAAAAGCTATATCCCATTACCAGTGGTATTCACGGGAACCATTTTTTTGTAAAACGTATGGGCGTTACTGCGGCCACCCCCCTTTTTGTGGCCCTGATTATTATTGAACTTACCGATGTCCTCTTTGCCCTGGATAGCATTCCGGCCATACTGGCCATTACCGCGGATCCCTTTATTGTGTTCAGCAGTAATATTTTGGCTATTTTGGGATTGCGTTCCATGTACTTCCTGATTTCGCGAATGCTCCAAAAGTTCCGATTTATCAACTATAGTTTGGTCGTTATTTTGGCTTTTGTAGGACTTAAAATGTTGTTCTCCCATCATATTGAAATTCCGGAATGGGGTTCCCTCACCGTGATTTCGGTTTCCCTCGTGGGGGGTATTGTAGCTTCCCTTGTTATTCCGGAAAAGAAAAGCATTACTTCTTAATAAAAGCAACGAATTTGTAGAAGAAATCTAAACAGTAACCCAACGCTCCTCCCTATTGCTCCTTAAGATGGCCTCGGATAATTGTAAGTCCCGTAAACCATCCCCAAAGTGAGGAAACTTCCAAGTAGCAGGTGGGGCATCTTGCCTTATCGTTTGGTAGACTTCCGAAAACAGTTGTTTGGACGTATCGGCAAAGCCTTCATTATGCCCCCCGGGATAGGAAACAACACTTCTGGCCTCGGGATGAAAAAGGCTGGGGTCGCGTAGTAAAAGTTGATTGGTCCCCTCCCTCTTACCTACCCAAAGCTCATTGGGTTTTTCGGATTCCCAGGAAAAACTGGATCGGGTACCATAAATCTCCAGTGCCAAACGATTTTTTCGCCCGGCCGCGGCCTGACTTACGTTCAACGACCCCTTGTGTCCATTGTTAAAGCGTACCAGCACATGGGCGTTGTCCTCCGTGTCTATGGGTACATCTGCATAGTCCTCTGGGCCCAACAGCTTCCCAGAGTAAGTTTCCACGGGTTTTAACGGTTTTTTCCGTGTTTTGTGCACCGTATTGAAATCTGCCATTACGGCACTGATATCCAGTCCCGTGATGTATTCCAAAAGATCCATCAAATGAGATCCAATATCGGCAATGGCCCGGGACTCCCCTGCCTGTACTGACTCCAGCCGCCAATTGTAATCGGTATCATAAAAGAGCCAATCCTGGAGATAAGACCCTATGATGGAATGCACTTCCCCCAATTCCCCCTTTTCCCGCATAACTTTCATTTGGCGGATCAATGGATAGTACCGGATATTAAAATGGACGGCATGTACCCTTTTCGATTTTTTTGCGAGTGCCACCAATTCCTCCGCCTCGGATAATTTGGTGGTCAGGGGTTTTTCGCAAACAACGTGCAAACCCGCTTCCAAGGCCTTTTTGGTCATCTCAAAGTGAAGAAAGTTCGGGGTGCAGATATGCACACAGTCCAGGCCGCATTGCAGGAAAGCATCATAATCCTGATACGCCTTGGATATGCCCAAGGCGGCCGCTTTGTCCGTTATGCTTTCATCATGGTGAAATACGGCTTCCACATCCACATCGGGGAGGCGTCGCAAGGCCTCAATATGGATGGGGCCTATAAACCCCAAACCCGCTACACCAACCTTTATTTTCTTCATAAAATAATCTCATTTAATTCATTAATAATCAATGATTTGTTATATTTTATACTGACCACTGCAACCACCCACTGATACACCCTTTAATACCCGGAGGGGTCTTCTTCTACCTGTACATTCTTATCCGCTCCATCCCCAAAACGCCCTTTGGCTTCCTGGACAATGGCAACCGTGGCCGTAGCGCCCACACGGGTAACACCTAATGCCTTTACTACCAATAGATCCCCCAAGGTGCGTACTCCTCCGGCGGCCTTTACCTGTACTTCTGGGGCCGAGTGCTTTCGCATCAGTTCTAGATCATGTTTGGTTGCACCCTGATAGCTGTATTTGCCGTCCGCCCCTTTTACGAAACCATAACCCGTACTGGTCTTCACAAAGGCTACCCCAACGCGGGAACATATTTCACATAATTTTATTTTGAGGCTGTCCGAGGGAAGATGGTCGTTTTCAAAAATCACCTTTAATATACTTCCGTTTTCAACAGTAGCTTGCTGAACCGCAGCAATCTCCTTCTCTACATAGTCCCAGTCCTCTTGAAGCACCTTGCCGATGTTGACGACCATATCTATTTCTACCGCGCCGTCCTGGCAGGCCTTTACGGTTTCAGCTACTTTGATGTCTATGGTCGAATTGCCATGGGGAAAACCAATAACAGTCCCTACCAAAACCGATGACCCCTTCAAAATTTCCACAGCCAAGGGTACGGCATAGGGTTTTATACAGACCGAAGCCGTTCCATATTCCAGTGCTATGTTACAACCTTTGACCATATCGGTATCGGTCATTGTGGGGTGCAACAATGAATGATCGATCATTTTGGCGAGTTCCTTGATTTTTGGATGTGTTATCATTGTGAAAAGGGTTTAGATATAAATGGGTTTAATTAAAGAAATTGCTGAGGGTGTACTTTTCGGTATGGCAGTACAATGAACTGTACACGTGAAAATGGGGACGATTGGTGAGATATTTACGATAGATGTGGAGCAAAGGGGCCTTTTCCGGGAGCCGTAGGGCGTTCCGGATAGAACCGGGGGCGGAAATGGCCCTAATGTCCTGGAGCACTTGCAAAATCTCGATTTGATAGCTACGGGTCAAGGTGCCGAACAAGGAAGAATCCCCTACCAATTCCCAGAAATTGTCCAATTTCATTCGTGGGATATACGTTTGTTCCAACATCACCGGGTTGCCTTCTACGTTGCGAACGCGTTCCAAATAAAAACAGCCGGCCTGCCTTTCCTCCATGGAAAGACCATGAAAGAAGGGTTGGGGCCAGGAGGCCATACTCTTTTGGCTAAGTATATGCGTAGTAGAAGTTAAAGTAGAAGATTCCATAACCTCAGAAAAACCCCTGAAAGTCAGCAGTCCCAGTGTTTTTCGATTGCTTACTACTACACTGCCCAGACCCATACGTTTTTCAATAAAACCCTCTTTGACCAACTCCTGAAGGGCTTGTCTAACCGTGGCCCTGGTGATGTTGTATGCGTTGCTCAACTCGTTTTCCGAAGGCAAAAGTGATCCTTTTGGTATTTGCCCAGAGACGATTTGTCCCTTTAAATCCAGGTGTAGTTTTTTATAGTGCGGCAATTTTTCCATTAGGAAAGAAACTGCCTTAAAAAGTTTCTACTGGTAAGAATGGCGGATTTTATATCTTCCGGAGATCCCTCAAAAGCTTTGTCCTCTACTTCAATACATACCGGGCCTTGATATCCCACCGTGGAGAGGGCCGAAAAGAAATCGCGCCACCGTACATCGCCATACCCCGGAATTTTAGGTGAATGGTATTCCAAAGGGTAGGCCAATATGCCCACTTGGTCCAATTTTTCCTTGTACACCTTTACGTCCTTTAAATGGATATGGAACAGCTTTTCCTTAAAATCATAAATCGGTTGTATTTCGTCCATCTGCATCCAGACCAGATGGGAAGGGTCGTAGTTGAGGCCTAGATGGTCGCTTGGAATCAAATGGAACATTTTATCCCATATCTGGGGAGAAATGGCTAGATTTTTCCCGCCGGGCCATTCGTCCTGGGTAAACAGCATGGGACAGTTTTCGATACCTATACGCACCCCTTCCTTTTCGGCTAGGGCCACGATATCGCCCCATACTTCGGCATATCGGTCCAAATTATAGGACACTGTTTTTTGGGGATCCCTGCCTATAAAAGTGTTCACCACGGAAACGCCCAGCTTTGGGGCGGCCAAAATCAATTTTTTAATATGGGTTATATAGACCTCGGCCGCATTGGTATCCGGATCCAGAGGATTGGGGTAATAGCCCAACCCGGAGAGATATATTTCTTTTTCCGCTAACTGTTTTTGGATCAAGGGCAAATCCGTATCCAGGGAATCCACATCTATATGGGTTACCCCAGCATAACGCCGGGTATCCGTACCGCTCTTTGGCCAGCACATGGCCTCTATGCATTTAAAGTCGTTTGCCGACGCAAAATCCACAACTTCACCGAAATTCTTATCCGCCAGAATGGCGCTAACAAATCCTAAATGGAACATCGTATCTCGTTTTCCCAAATGTATGAATAACTACCTGTCTATACAAGTGGAAAAAACACAAAAAATGATAGAAAAAAGTGATTTTTGAGATAGACTCCTTAGTGGTTATAAAGCGGAGTTACCTAGTTCGGGGATTCGGTATTCTTTACGTTAGATATGCCTGGTTTACACAACGCGGTGTAGATTTTTCCAACCGCCCAATTACCCATGGGAAAGTATAGTCCGAAAAAAATAGCCATACCCAGCGAAAAATTACGAATTCCAAAAAACCGATCCAAGAGATTATCAGGGTAGGCATAGGAGGTTTCCAAGGCGTATCCCCCAAATTCAAGCAAACACATGGCAATTAATCCATAGGCGTATTGCATATGGAAAGGAAGGCCACGCAACAACAACGAAATGGGGACCATGTAGAGGATGTAACAGCTGATTACCTGCCACCAATAGGTGAATTTGGCGATTTCCATTTGGGCACCGAACCAGTTCATTCCCAGCCCCCATAAAAAATAAACCACAACGTAGATGAGCAGTAGTCGTTTGTCTACTTGTAATCGAGGTCTGGCCCACTCCCAAAATGACTTCACCATATTTACGCCTTTCTTAATTTTGAATCAATAATATTCAAGGCGTCCCCAACGGTCTCCATCTGTTCCATATCCTCGTTTTCCAATTGAATGTCAAAGGCGTCCTCAACATCCAATATAATATCCACCAAATGGGCCGAATTAATATTGAGTTCATTGGTAAAATGGCTATTCCTGGAGATGTCCTTAACCGAAACATCCTCGGGCAAATAGATTTCCACAATCTCCTGTAATTTTTGGTAACGTTCCGTTTCGGTCATATTCTTTCTCCGTTAAAGGTGCAATTCAATAAAAATCCTCTCTTTTGGAATTTGGAATTTGAATTTTGGAATTTCATTGACTAGTTCTCAAAAGCCTTAAAAATAACACATGCATTTACATCCCCAAAACCAAAACTGGCCTTGGCCATGATTTTTGGGGCATACGGCGTGGTTTTCAAAGGAATTCTGGAAGGATCGACTATTTCGGCAATTTTGGGATGAAGATCTTCACAATTGCGATTGCCAAAAAGCTGTCTGGTGCTAAACTGCAACAAGGCCCCCACGCATTCAATACTCCCCCCAGCGGCCAAGCAATGCCCGAAAAGGCTCTTAAAGGCATTTACATAGGGGAAATCGCCCCTTTCCCGTCCCAAAGCCACACTCCAGTTCTCTATTTCCACGGGATCCTTTGCCGTTGCGGTGAGGTGTCCATTGATTACATCAATATCCGCTGCCTTTACTTCGGCCGAACGGAGGGCCTGCACAATACAACGCTGTACGGCTTCTTTGTTGGGCGCTGTCATGCTACCTCCGCCCCGTTGCCCACCGCTATTGCTATGTCCGCCCAAAACCTCGGCATAGATTTTGGCACCCCTGCCCAGGGCACATTCCAGGGATTCCAGTACCAGGGCCCCTGCCCCACTCCCGGGAACAAAACCGGCAGCGCTGGCACTCATAGGTCGACTTGCCCGGGCGGGGGCATCGTTAAAACGCCTGGGCAGAATGCGCATGGCATCGAACCCGCCCCACACATAAGGTCCACTATCGCTACAGCTTCCGGTAAGTATGCGTTCTGCCTTGCCGGAGGCAATCCGCTCATACCCCATAAGGACACCTTCCGTCCCCGTACTACAGGCCGATGAGTTGGTGGTCACCTGATTGCCACAACCCAACATCCCCCCCAAATAGGCGCTTATGCCGCTGGCCATGGTCTGGAGCACCGCCGTACTGCCCAACCGTCTTACGTTTTTGTCATCTACCAAATTGATGGATTCGCGGAACTTGTCCACTCCCAATATCCCTGTACCAAAAATGATACCGCTATCCCAATCGGGCGACTCCGATGCCTTGATGGGGAGATTGGCATCCTCCCAGGCATCACGTCCTGCAATGACACCATAGACCAGGCCACTGGAGTTAAGACCCCGTAACTGCAACGGGGTAAAATAGGAGTTCACCAAATTATCCTTGACCAAGGGTTCCCCGGCCACCTGGCACCCAAAACCCAAATCCTTTAATTGTGGTTGAAACCGGATACCGCTTTTTCCTTGGGCCATAGCCTCGGTAAAATCGTCCAAACCTACACCATTGGGTGCACAAACGCCCAAACCCGTGACCACTACCCGCCTATCCATGAGTTTTCCTTTGTAGCATTCCGGAGAGCGTTCCCTTGCAAACCAGCTTATTATCGGTATTGTACATCTTTACCGTGCACTTCAGTTTGTTGAATCGAAAATACTCCTTTTCGGAATAGACGGTAACCCGTTCCCCAGGAAATACGGGAAGATAGAATTCCATATGGGAACTGCTCAACGCAATGGCCGTTCCTTCTTCGGAGATATTCCCACCCCCTCTTGAAAGCAAATGAACGCCTAGGCAAACCAAACCTATTTGGGCGCAGCACTCGGTAAGGATAACCCCTGGGGTCACGGGAAAATCTTTGAAATGGCCTTTGTAGAAATAAGCATCGGGCCGAAAGGTATAGCTGCCTCTAGCCTCCTCTTCGTCTATATGAAATAACTCGTCCACGAACAGGAAAGGAGCAGTGTAGGGCAATTTTTCCAATATATCCTTGTACGCTTTCATGCTATTGTAAGCTTTCGCCCCCATCTACTTTAATGACCGTTCCGGTAATCCATTGGGCTTCTTCCAAAGTCAAGAGGTATGCGGCATTGGCCACGTCTTCCGCTGTGGTCAACCGGCCGTTGGGATTTCTGGCCAAGGCACTTCTCTTGAGGGTCTCATATCCCGGAATCATTGTAATGGCCTTGGTTTCCACCAAACCGGCCTGTATGCAGTTCGCCTTTATGCCCAAAGGGGCAAATTCCAAGGCTATATTTCGGGTAAGGGCTTCCAAGGTAACCTTGGCCGCCGAAACGGCGGCATAACCGGACCAGGTTTTGGTATTGCCCTCACTGGTAAAGGATATGATTCGAGTATCCTTATGAAACATATCCTGGGCCAAAAGGGCTTTGACCCAATCGTATAGGCTAAGGGCCATGGCGTTTAGGGTAATCTGAAAGTCCTCTGTGCTCAATGTGTTTCGATCGTTGGCAAACATAGGTTTTAGGCTTCCTTTGGCAATGCTATGGACAAGTACTTTTATCTTTTCGCCAGGTGGGAAAACCTCCTTTATTACTTGTATGGTCTCTTTTCTTTTGGTGGCGTTTATTGCATCAATATTATAATTGGCCAATTGAACTCCACTTAAAGTAATTTCTTGAAAATGATATTTAATATCCTCTAAATCAGATTTTCTATCCCGATGTATTATAAGAATATGATACCCATGAGAGGCCAATTTTTTGGCCGTGGCCAACCCCAATCCGCTGCTACCGCCAAGGATGAGCGCCCATGCCCCTTTTATTTCCTCCTTAGGGGGGGAACCCCTTTGCTGTTTTTCCATTTTTTCAATTTAATGCCCTCCCTGCCCAAGGCGGCCGGAAAAGAATTGTTAGGGGGAGCTACCATTCCAACAATACCCGCTGGGCCGAAAAGCCGGGGCCAAAACTGAGCATGAGCCCTTGCTCGCCCTTTTTTAGCCCTTTTTCCAGAAAACGCTCTAACACATAGAGCACTGTGGCACTACTCATATTACCATAGTCCCGCAATACGGCTCGCGTATCGTGCACATTCTTGCCCAATTTACCAAATAGTTCTTCCACGGTCTGCACTATTTTCCGGCCTCCCGGGTGGAAAATGAGATGGTCTACTTGGGCGATGGAAGCGCCATTAGCTTCCAGAAAGGGATGTATGATATGGGGGAAATGTTCGGCAATCGTATTGGGGACTGCCGGGTCCAAAATCATTTTTAGGCCGGTATTGGTAATATCGAATCCCATCAAATGGGTAGAATCGGAAAAATGATACATGCCTTCACCTTTAATCCTTGGTCCCTGGGCATCTTCCTCCGAAGACAATAGTACGCAGGCCGCCCCATCCCCAAAGATTGCGGCACTGACCATATTGGCCATGGAGAAATCGTTCAGCTGGAAGGTAGCTGTGGGACTCTCCACAGCAATGACCGCTGCCCGCCTTCCTGGATTGGATTTAAGGAAATTATAGGCGTATATTAAACCTGAAATTCCGGCTACGCAACCCATTTCGGTTACCGGCAAGCGAAGAATATCCTGCTTTAACCCCAAGCTATTGATGAGGTGGGCGTCCAAGGAAGGAATCATGATTCCGGTACAACTCACGGTAATGATATAGTCCAAGGAGCTGGCATCCCAATTTTGCCGTTGTAGTGCTTTTTGCAGCACCGCTTCACCCAGTTTTTTGACCTCACGGACGTAGATGGCGTTTTTCTCTTCAAAGGAAGTGGCGGTAAACACTTCGTCAATATCCATGATGCCATAACGCCTATCCACACCGGCCCCCTCAAAAATTTTAACAACCTTTCTTTGAAAACGCTGCTCCTGTCCGCTTAACCACAACGTTACATAGGGAAGTATGTCCCGGGTATCCCGGGAATACGGCGGCAACGCTTTGGCGGCGGCCACTATTCGAACATCATTCATGGGCATGGGTTAGTTCAGGAACATGAAGTATCCATACAAACCGAAAGGCCCACTGCCAACGAATGGTGTGTTGGGTATCCTTAATTTCCTTTGAAAAATATAGCAATTCTTTTTTCTTAAAACCGCGAAGAATCGAAATGGATCCGTCACTCTTGGCGATTTGTGAGTGTATAAAAATAAAGCTAAACGCCTTAAAAAGGTAATATGCCCATGGACTTCTTTCTAAATCGTTGATAATTACGCCTATACGGGCCAGTTTCCGAAAACGACCTACAATAGGCACTATTTCCCTATCCCTAAAATGATGTAGCGTGAGCGTGGTCATCAGGATATCGCAATGTAACATACGGGTATCTGTTGCCAAGATGTTTTTCTTCATATATTGGATTTCAGGGAATTGAGTGGATAGTTTTCGTGCGATGTTCAGGGCGTTTTCGTTTAGATCAATGCCTGTGAATTTTGCCTTCAACTTCTTTTTCCGAAAAAAAAGAGCGACTTCACGGAGCATGGCCCCATCCCCGCAACCCATATCCAGGATGGTGTAGCTTTCCCTTGGGTTGACCAAAACCAACTTTTTTATAGCTTTAAGGGTGATGTGATTTCCACCCAAGATCCTGTTGGCCCTATTGATGTCCTGGAAGACAGCCCCGAGTGTTTTCTCGTCCTGGGAAAAATCGTCCATGATTTCGGATTGCGTGCTCCTTTTTGAAAAGTCGACTTTCATCTAAATAGAATTGGCTCTAATTTGTAAAACTATAGTTATATCATCAAGGCAACTATTCGATCAATGCCCGAAATCGTCAATTTTCAACAACGGATGAACAGTTACCCATCAAGAAAAAGAACTACAAAATACTCATTTTCAATAGTCTATTGTCTATAATCTAACAGGGCAACGGTCTATTTTCTAAATTTTAGAGGGTAATGGTTTTTATGATGTTCGGTAAGGTATGCATAAAGAAGTTTGTGTTCATTTCATGTTATGGGTGCTCCATGGGTTTGTCGGATTATATTTTGTACTAAATAGGGGGATTTGGTTATGGTCCTTAAGGCTAAATTGGAAAACCGAGGATTCAAGAGCAGGCGCTGCAACCACCGCCCCATACGCAGCCGTTGCCCAAAATTCTTTTGCCATAATTTTTGGTAGGCGGTTTCCATTTGACCCCTGGTGTGCTTTGGGTTTTCTAAATAAGCATGAATCTGTTCCGAAGCCAATTTTGCGGCATGGATGGCCATGGCCATACCGTTGCCGCATAGCGGGTGTATGAGTCCTGCACTATCCCCACACATCAGGATATGGTTGGTTACCGCTTCTTTTTTGGCAAAGGACACCTGGGCAATGGCCAAGGGTTCTGAAAAGAGTGGCACGGCTTTTTCCAGAAAACGATTCAAAAAAGGATTTTTGGATACCACCGTTTCATTAAAGTCTGCTATGCTTTTTTGTTTCTTAAAAGTACCATAGTGGGCCAAATAACAGAAATTTACAGCTCCGGATTCCGTTTTGGACAGTCCCCCATAACCTCCGTCAAAACTATGTAAGGCCACTTGGTTTTCCGGGAAGCCATCGTATTGATAATGCGCTTTTACACCCAACCAGGACGATTTTTCCTGGATAAAGGGCCGCTGAAGGTGTTTGTCCAGGTTACTTCGCTTCCCAAAAGCGCCTATGGCTATCCGGGCCTTGAGCGACGCATGGGATCCTAACGCTATTTCAAAACAATCGCCTTTAAATTCAATTGCGGTTACGGTGACTTCCTTGAAGGCCACTCCAAGGGATTTCCCTTTTTCATAGAGCAAATTGTCCAGAAAATACCGGCTTACCCCCTTTGCCCCCAGGGGCAATGTGGTTTCTAGGGCCTTTCCCGTTGTGGTACTGATTTTTAACGTGTCTATGGAAACACTGTTTGAGGTGTCCAATGGTATGCCTAGTCTTCTTAGATAGGGAACTACTTCATTGGAAACATATTCGCCGCAAACCTTATGATGTGGATAGGGCTGTTTTTCGCATACCAATACGTTGTGTCCTTTTTCTTTTAGGTGTAGGGCTGCCGTGAGTCCTGCAAGACCCCCTCCTATAATAACAACATCGAACGCTTCCACTAGGGAAAGATAGGGAATAAAGACTCGCTAATACTCCAACAAACGCTTTAACTCGGTTAAAAATCGTGATTTGGGCAAATAAAGGTCCTCCAGGTTTTTGGCAAAGGGGATCGGGGTTTCCAAGCTGGCCACCCGCTTTATGGGGCCGTCCAGATATTCAAAACAGTTTTCGACGACCAGGGCCGAAATATCGCTGGCTATCCCTCCAAAGAGGCTGTCCTCCTGTAGGATGATCAGCTTCCCTGTTTTTCGTACCGAAGTGTAGATGGTTTCCGTATCCAGAGGTGCCAAGGTCTGGAGGTCGATCAGATCTGCGGCTATCTCCGGATGTTCCTCAAGAACTGCCATGGCCCAATGTACACCGGCGCCGTAACTTACGATGCTAATGGCATCCCCTTCCCTTAGTAGGCGGGCCTTTCCAAAAGGTAAGTTGTAATAATCCTCCGGAACCTCTTGATAAATACTTCTGTATAGGGCTTTATGTTCGAAGAAAAGAATAGGATTAGGGTCGTCTATAGCCGTTGCCAAAAGACCTTTGGCATCATAAGGAAAAGCAGGGTAGACCACCTTTAACCCAGGTGTTTTGGTGAACCAGGCTTCGTTGGTCTGTGAATGGAAGGGACCCGCGCCCACATCCCCGCCACAGGGCATGCGAATGACCACATCGGCCTTCTCGCCCCAGCGATAATGAGATTTGGCCAAATAGTTTACAATGGGGTTAAAACCGCTACTGGCAAAATCGGCGAATTGCATCTCCATGACCGCTTTCATCCCATTAATGGAAAGGCCCATGGCGGTTTCCACAATGCCCGACTCACAAATGGGGGTATTACGGACCCGTTCGTGGCCAAACCGCTCCACAAATCCTTCCGTTACTTTGAAGACTCCCCCGTATTCCGCAATATCCTGCCCCAGTAAAACAAGGTTGTCATCCCGTTCCATGCATTGTCTCAGACCTTGGGAAATGGCATCGACCAATCGAATATTCGATTTTTTACTACCATGTTCAACTAATTTAAAATCAAAATTTTGATACACATCATTTAACTCTTTACTTTCAATTGATGTAATCTTTGGTTCGGCAAATGCCCGTTGAAGCCCCTCCTCTATTTCACCCAGAACCCCTTTCTTGATCCGCACTTCTTCCTTTTCGGAGAGGACATTGGTGTCGCGCAGAAATTCCGCATAGTTCTCCAAGGGATCCTTGGCCGCCCAACGGTCCATAAGCCCCTGCGGTACATATTTGGTACCGCTGGCCTCCTCGTGCCCACGCATACGAAATGTCTTGAACTCCAAAAGCACCGGCCTGGGTCTTTTTCGCATGGCATCACACAACCCATTTACCTTGGAGTAGACCTCAAGGACATTGTTCCCCTCAATCGTATACGATTCCATATCATAGCCAATACCTCTATCGGATAGATTTTTACAGTTGTACTGCTCGGTTACCGGGGTGGATAACCCGTAGCCATTGTTCTCTATGCAAAACAGTACAGGAAGATTCCAGATGGATGCAATATTCAAGGCTTCGTGGAAATCTCCTTCACTAGTACCTCCCTCACCCGTAAAAACAGCGGTTACCCTGTTATCGCCCTTGAGGACATCGGCCAGGGCGATACCATCTGCAACACCCAATTGCGGTCCCAAATGCGATATCATCCCAACAATTTTGTATTCCTGCGTACCAAAATGAAAGCTGCGGTCTCGCCCTTTGGTAAAGCCACTCGCCTTTCCTTGCCATTGCGCAAAAAGGCGATGCAAGGGTACACCCCTGGAGGTGAACACCCCCAGATTTCTATGCATGGGTAGAATGTATTCGTCCGGTAGCATGGCGGTGGTCACCCCTGCCGAAATGGCCTCTTGTCCTATTCCGCTGAACCATTTGGATATCTTGCCCTGGCGCAGGAGAATAAGCATCTTTTCCTCGATCATTCGGGGTTTTAGCATCCTTTTGTAAAGGTGTATCAAAGTTTTGGTGCTAACCCCTTGGCTTTGGTAGTCCATTGGAACGATTTGTGGATAGTAAAAGTAATGAAAATGACCCTGTAACCCTATACCTTCCGGGTTCGTGCCCCATTATTTATTAACTTTGACCAAATACATAGATACGATGTCATACCGTTTGATCCCCAGTGTAGACCTAAACGATTTTTTAAGTAACAGTACAGGTAAAAAGCAGCACTTTGTTCAGGAAATTGGCCGTGCTTTTGAGCAAATTGGTTTTGTAGCCCTCAGAGGGCACTTTCTTTCGGATCAATTGGTAAAGGACCTATACGCACAGATAAAAGCCTTCTTTGATTTGCCCCAAAGCATTAAGGATACCTACGAGATAACCGGTGGTGGTGGGCAAAGGGGCTATACTTCCTTTGGAAAAGAACATGCCAAGGGAAGGACCGTGGGCGATTTAAAGGAATTCTGGCATTTTGGACAATATGTTGAAGATGATCCAAAGTTGTTGGCCGAGTATCCTGAAAATGTACAAGTGGAAGAGCTTCCAGGATTTAATGAAGTCGGCAAGGAGGTTTACCGCATGCTGGAAAAGACCGCGCAATATGTGCTACGGGCCCTGGCCCTTCATTTGGACCTAGAGGAAACTTATTTTGACCGTTTTATCAAAAATGGAAATTCCATCCTTAGGCCCATACACTACCCTCCCATACAGGAGGAGCCCAAAGAGGCGGTAAGGGCAGCGGCTCATGGGGATATTAACCTTATTACCCTGTTAATGGGTGCCCACGGCAAAGGTTTGCAGGTACAGAATCTTGCCGGGGATTGGATAGATGCCATTGCCGAAAAAGACGAACTGATGATCAATGTGGGCGATATGCTATCCAGACATACCAACAATAGATTAAAATCAACGATACATAGGGTTGTAAACCCGCCTAGGGAATTGTGGGGCTCCTCACGTTATTCCATCCCCTTTTTTATGCATCCCATTAGTGAGATGTCCTTGAACTGCCTGGAAAATTGTGTGGACAAAACGTATCCCAAACAATTTGCGGATATCACCGCGGGGGAATTCCTAAATGAACGTTTAATAGAGCTGGGACTACTAAAAAAATAGAATGGTTGTACTAAAAGCCAATCCTATCCGTTTAGGAGTTCATAATAATTGCAGACTATGGATTTACAGGATCAACTGAGGAATCTATTTCCCGATCATGTCCCCACCGATTCCGAAGTGCCGAAAAAGGAGTCGGATATTTGGTTACAAGAAGACCCCATTATCTGCAAATATGAAAAACGCAAGGGCAAACCCATTACAATCTTGGAAGGCTATACAGGTACCGACCGCGATTTTAAAAAACTGGCCAAGGAACTGAAGACCCTTCTAAACGTTGGCGGTACGGTTAAAAACACGACCATTATTATCCAAGGGGACTTCAGACAAAAAATCATGGAAATCCTTGTGGAAAAGGGCTTTTCGGTAAAACGGGTCGGGGGTTAAACCCCTGGAGATCGGCCCTTACCACGCACTTGTTTTTGGGTTGCGTAGTTTTCTGTTAATTTTTTTTGTTTTTTTCGATTAAATGTTACTTTTATCAGATTAAACCAATAACCAATTACCTAACATGACTTCCCTGTTGCACATTACCAATGGAGACAGCTTTACGGAGCGGTTAAAGTCTCTTAACGTTAAAGGAGATATTGTCACTTGGCGCGAAATGTTGTGCGAAGGCAAGACGGAAACTAATGTAGGAAGCGAGACTTTCTGGAAGACGCGGTTTGAGTTCCTTCACAAAAACTATAAGGTATCCAAATCTTGGTTTATTGAAAAAACACTAAAGGAATACCGATCGCTTTGTAACCACAAACAACAAAATCAAATTGTGCTGTGGTTTGAGTACGATCTTTTTTGCCAAATCAATCTTTTGGCGGTAATCAGTTGGCTCAAGGCGCATAGAAAATATGCCGAGATATCTTTGGTGTGCAGCGGCAAGGAGGATGACACCGACAAATTATATGGACTTAATGAGTTGAGCAACGAACAGCTGTTGAACTTATACGAAAACAAGGTCATACTTACCCAGGACGATATTGAATATGCGGATTATATCTGGCAACTGTACTGTAGCGATAACCCCATTCGCTTGGAAAACCTCTCGGATTTTGCCGATTTTCAGTTTGATTATCTATCGGATGCCATCCAGGCCCACCTAAAGCGTTTCCCGGCTATAAAAAACGGTTTGAACGATGTGGAAACCCACATCTTGAAACTTTCCACGGAGCACAGACCCAAGTCTAAGCGGGCACTATTGTCTACCATACTTCAGAATCAGGGGATATACGGTTTCGGGGATACCCAGTTTGAGCGGATACTTTCTACTTTAAAACCGCTATACACAGGTTTTAGTCCTGTACGATTATCCAAAAAAGGCAAGGAAATATTGGAAGGAAGCACCAATTATTATTCCGCCATGAGGCAGAATAACGAAACCTACCTTGGCGGTGCCTTAAAGTACAGCTACCTGTACAATACGGAAAGCCACAAAATTCTTAAGCTTTAGGCTTTTATGGGATTAAGCGAGTCCGAACTTATTCTTCATCCGGACGGCAGCATTTACCATCTTCATCTTTTACCCGGAGATATTTCCGATACGATCATAACCGTTGGTGACCCCGAAAGGGTTTCAGAGGTTTCCCAATACTTTGATTATATTGAACTCAAAAAAGGCAAGCGGGAATTCATTACCCATACGGGATCTTTGAATGGAAAAAGGCTAACCGTAATGTCCACTGGGATAGGCACGGATAACATAGACATCGTCTTAAATGAGTTGGATGCCTTGGCCAATGTCGATTTTGATACCGGAGAAAGCAGGGAAAATCGTATACGATATAAAATAATCCGTTTGGGCACTTCCGGATCCATCCAAGCGGATATTCCTTTGGATTCCTTGCTGCTCAGTGAATTTGCCGTTGGACTGGACGGGCTTTTGCATTTCTACAAAAGTTCAAAAATCCTAGAGACCCCCATGGGCCAAAGTTTATTGGAACATTTACAATGGACGCCCCCCTTTGTTCCTCCCTATGTGGTGAAATGTGATGGGGAATTACTCCAAAAACTAGGGGAAAATCGTATACGATTAGGAGTTACCGCCACAAATATGGGGTTTTACGGACCCCAAGGTAGGCAATTACGATTGCCGCCAAGGTTTGATGATCTTATTCCTAAATTGAATTCCTTTTCCTATAACAAAAGAAGAATTACCAATCTGGAAATGGAAACTGCCGGACTTTATGGTATGGCACGGTTAATGGGACATAAAGCCCTTTCCCTAAACTGTATCCTTGCGAATAGGATTACCGGGGAATTCTCCAAAAATCCGAAAAGAGCGGTAAATCAAATGATTCGTTTTGCCCTTGATCGGCTGGTCCAGGTGTAACCCTATGGCTTAACGTTTCCTTCACTTTAGGTTATAGGCAATTGCATACTTTTAGACCTTGTGAAGGAGGAATTCTACAAACATAGAGACATCAATTGGCTGTTTTTTAACGAGAGGGTGCTGCTAGAGGCCGCAGATACCACTACTCCCTTGTTGGAAAGGCTGAAGTTTCTGGCCATCTTTTCCTCCAATTTGGACGAGTTTTTTAAAGTAAGGATATCCCAATTAAGGCAACTTAAAAAAGTGGATAAATCCTTGCGCAAAAAACTTTTACTCCGCCCCAACAGCAAGTTAAAATATATCTTGAGGACTATAGACGAACAACAACGGCGTTTTGGCCGTATCCGTAAAGATATCTTTGCGGGACTGGAAACACATGGAATATACTTTAAAAAACCTGAGGATCTATCCGAGTCACACATAACATTCCTAAGAACGTATTTTAAGGAAGAAATCCTTGAGGACTGTGCAGTTCAGGAATTTAACGGAGACCTTGAATTATTGGATAGCGAACTGTACCTGCTTGTGCAATCCCAAACGAAAGTTATGGGATGTGTAAGGATACCCACCCACCTTCACCATCGGTTTGTGGCCCTTCCAGATAGCGATACGGCCTTCGTTTTCTTAGATGATGTGCTACGGCTTAACCTGGATCTCCTCTTCCCGAAAAGGCCTATCGGCGCAAGTTATGCCCTAAAACTGTCCCGGGACGCAGAGCTGTATTTGGAGGACGATTATGGGGACACGGCTTTGGTGGAACGTATCTATAATTCCCTGGAGCAAAGGGATTCCGGACAGCCTACGCGGTTGTTATACGATGAGATGATGCCCAAGGAAATCCGTAAAGAACTGCGAAAGCGGTTGGATTTGGGAAAAGTGGATATGTTTCCCGGAGGGACCTACCACAATTTCTCCGATTTTTTTGGTTTTGGCCATCCAACGGGTGACCCAAATTTGGTCTATGCCCTCAAAAAGGCCCTGCCCCACCCTGTCCTATCCGGTTCCCGGGACCTATTTGAAAGCATCTCCCAAAAGGATCAATTGATACACTTTCCCTATCAAAGCTTTGAGGTGGTGGAGCAATTTCTACTTCAAGCGGCACGGGATACCCTTGTGGAACGGATTAAGATATCCCTTTACAGGATTGCCAAATCATCGGTGCTTACGGATGCCTTATTGCTAGCACTTCAAAACAAGAAGGAAGTGATTATTTTTGTGGAGGCCAAGGCCCGTTTTGATGAAAAGAACAACATTGAATGGGGAAAGACTTTTGCGGATAAGGGTGCCCAGGTGTTCTTTAGCGTCCCCAACATCAAGGTGCATTCCAAAATAGCTTTGATCGAGCGTAAGGAGGATGGAGTGTTGCGGCGGTATGCGTATATCGGCACGGGAAATTTTAATTCCAAAACGGCAAAATTGTACTGTGACCATGGGCTTTTTACGGCACACCTCCAAATTACGGAGGATCTTCATCAGGTTTTTGGAACGCTGGAACGCAAACTCATTGTTCCCAGGGTAAAGCAGCTACTAGTGTCGCCGTATAGCACACGCATTACCTTTCTGCAGTGTATTGAAAGAGAGGTGGAGAACCATCTGCAGGGAATGCCTGCCAGCATCATGATAAAAATGAACAGCTTGGAAGACCCTATGATGATCAAGGCCCTGCAAAGAGCCAGTAGCCAGGGGGTAAGGATACAGCTGCTGGTACGTGGATTTTGTTGTCTTGTTCCCAAACCAAAGACGGATTTAATTGAAGGCGAAGTACCTGTGCGGATAACCAGCATCGTTGACCGCTATCTGGAGCACGGCAGGGTGTATTGGTTTCAAAATGGCGGGGAAGAGGAAATGTACCTGGGATCTGCAGATTGGATGGGACGCAATTTAGATAGACGTATCGAGGTTCTTGTGCCTATATTGGACGAAGCGGTATTCCGGGAGCTTAAAGAGATATTGCTGCTTCAATTTAGCGATAATATAAAGGCTCGGGTACTGGATATGGCGAATAACAATAGGAAAGTGGGTCGAAAAGATGGCGCACCCGGACTTCGTTCGCAATCTGCCATTTATGACTATCTTGGCGCAAAGCTAAAACAATGAAGACCGTTAATATCGTTGGGGTTCCGGAACACTTTAACCTACCTTGGCATATGGCCATAGAGGAAGGGGCCTTTTGGGAAAGGGGCCTGGACTTACAATGGACCGATGTTCCCGAAGGTACCGGAAGAATGTGCCAATTGTTGGAAAGCGAGGAGACCGATCTGGCCATTATTCTTACGGAAGGTATCACGAAACGTATTTCCGAGGGAAGTCCTTCCAAAATTGTACAGGGCTACGTTGCTTCCCCATTGATCTGGGGCATCCATGTGGCCGCCCAGAGCTCTTTTAAGGCTATTTCCGAGCTCAAAAGCAAAAAGGCGGCCATTAGCAGGTTCGGAAGCGGAAGTCATCTTATGGCCTATGTAAATGCACAGGATAAGGGCTGGGATCCGGATACCCTCCGTTTTGAGGTGATACACCATTTGGATGGTGGGATCAGCGCATTACAACAGGGAACAGCAGATTACTTTATGTGGGAGCACTTTACCACAAAACCGATTGTGGATCAAGGAATCTTTAGACGTTTAGGGGACTGCCCTACCCCATGGCCTTGTTTTGTTATTGCTGCTACCGACGCTTTTTTGGAACGGGACGGGAAAACTATGGGGCACATTTTGGAAATTATCAATCGGTATACCCTGGAGTTTAAGCAAATCCCCAGCATCGACCGTACTTTGGCCAATCGCTATGGACAGCGGTTGGAGGATATTAGGGAATGGCTTTCCCTGACCCGATGGAGCCAAGAACAATTGTCAACACAAGATATTGATAATGTGATAAATATGTTATATCAATTAAAGTTGATCGATGCTCAAACGGATACATCCGAACTTTTGTATTTTAAAAGGTAAGGAGTATAAAACTGCTGCCCAGGTCTTCGTCAAGACCTTATTGTGGAACAGGGCCTACCATTGAATAGGGGTTTTACCCGATTGTTGCAGGATTTCATTGGTCTTGCTAAAATGACGGTTCCCGAACCAAAGACCCCTATTGGCACTTAAGGGGGAGGGATGCCCCGAGGAGAGTATGTGATGCTTCTCCTTATTGATCAGGACGGCCTTCCTTTTGGCAAAACCGCCCCAGAGCAGGAAAACCAATCCCTCACGTTCTTGGGACAACCTTTTGATTACTGCGTCGGTAAATGTTTCCCATCCCTTTTTCTGATGGCTTCCCGCCTGGTGAGCCCGTACGGTAAGCGTTGCGTTCAGCAATAGCACCCCTTGTTGTGCCCAACGCTCCAAATTACCGCTTTTAGGATAGGGAATTCCCAAATCTACAGTAATCTCCTTAAGGATATTGACTAGGGATGGCGGATGCGGAATGCCATCCTTTACCGAAAAACAAAGACCGTTGGCCTGATTGAGACCATGATAAGGGTCTTGCCCTATGATCACCACCTTGGTATTCCAAAAGGGACAGTGGTCAAAAGCCGCAAAAATAGCTCCTCCCTTGGGGTAGCAGGTGTAATTTTTATACTGTTCCTTAACAAAGGTCGCCAGGACCTGGAAATATGGCTGGCTGAATTCAGGGGCCAGTTTTTCCTTCCAACTGGGGTCTATGTTAACATTCATGGTGTTCTATCAAAATACCTTGGTACGACTTTGTTAGACTTTCGACTTATGAATCGAGTTTATTTTTTAATTGCGCAAAAAGTTCTTGTTCCCCCGTGCTAAAACGCTCTCCGCCAAAGCCTAGAAAATCACCTTCCTTGGCGGCGTTCGCCACTTTTTCCGCCATATCCAGAATCATTTCCTTATAACCCGCTACCGTTTCGGGGGATTCCTTTGCTTCTAATATCTGTACTGCCTTTTCGCAGTCCTGCAGGATAAAGGTCTGCAATTCCTTGGACGACTTTACCCCACTTGCCTTGAGCCTGCCCATTACAATATTCCGCTGGGCCTTGGCATCGGCCATGGCCTTTTTGGGGTCGCGGGTATCGGGTAAAATGGATTGTACCAGCGTATTGGCGCTATGCTCCTTTCCGGCACTCATTAAACTTCGGGCACTGGCAAACATTTCCTTGGTAGAACCTATTAAACCGCTGCTACCGGCTCCCGCCATAGCTACCCCCACCAATTGTGGTGTGGAGCATACCACCTCCCATTCGGCATCCGTGTAATTTTCCAATTTTCCCATGTCCTATGTTTTTACGATTAGTGCTGCTAGGAAAGATATGAAAATTGAGGATAATTTCAATGTTATCCCACGGAGTAATAAAGCACAAAGGTCGTTCCGGTTTGTGCCATAAGTATTTTTCGTGAAGAGGTATTTTTGAACGTCCTAAAAAGCGGGTAGATCGTTTCCTTTGTTTAAAAAAGGCGTTACTATTTGTTTTTTTCCTTGGTCAAGGGAAAGTGGCGAATTCCATATTTTCTATTTTACCCCTTATCTGGATACCTGTTGTTCCAAGGCTTCGTTACGGGCAAAACGGTATTTAAGCATGTCCAGGTAGCGCAGCGCGTTTCTATCCCCAAAATCCACATAGGACTTTGAGGCCCAGTCCATTGCTTCGGTCAAATTTCCATTGATTTCGTTGATAATGGCCATATTGTAGTGGGCCCTGCCGGCTATTTTTCGGTCGGGGTTCCCTATTTCCCGTTCCCATAGTTTGGCGGCACCGTCCCAATCACCCGTTTGGGCAAGCCTCTTGGCCACAATAAAATTATTGGTACCTCGTACGTAGTAGTCTCTGGAAATACGGGTCTTAAAGGGTAGTAAGCGCATGGCGTAGGAGCCTCCGATATATTTGCTGCGTTCCACAACGGCCTCATTGCGACCTATTACGGCCTCTATGGCCTTAACAGGGTTAATTCCCTTTCCATGGGACACAAGTTCCTCATTAAAGCGGAATTCATCTATGATCAGCTTTTCTTTGGGATAATATATACGCCATCCGTTCTTGATCAGAGTTTGTAGTCTTACTTCGTGTGCGGGAACGGGGACGGTTACTCCAAGATTATTGGGGAGATTCATCATGGTGGCTTTATAGGTGGCGCGGGTATCCGTATCATAAAAGGCTAGGGAGAAAAGAACGTCCACATCATTTTGTTCGCAAAGCGAACTTACCTTTTCCCAAGATAGGGTGGACGGAAATATCCCAAGGCCTTTACCCACTCCTTGCGCATCTTCCAAAATCTTTACTAGCATAAAGGCGTCATGCCTTTGGAGCTGGTCTTTTAGAGCATAAATGGTCGCTTCTGCCCCATTTTTGTCTAAATTAAGACCTTCTGCAGAAAGTATTTTATCTAGTTGGTCCAAAGTACGATTGCCTTCTGAAGGTATGCTTCTATTGATGATGGCAATACGGGACACTTGATCAGGAAGATGCACGGGCGCAGGTTCCAGCGCCCCCATGGTCAATTGGTTGGTAGCACTGCACGACGAAATGAGGATAATAAGGACAAAGGCAAGGCAAGCTTGGGGTAAGCAAAGATTTTTCATGGGACAAGTAGTATAAGTGCCCGCCTAGGGGGACTGGGAAGGCCGTAGGTTATTTCAAAAACTATATAATTCCGAAAATATTGCCGTGATTGTCTCGTTATTCGACCATATACCTGCATCAAAAGGGGGTCTTGGCGTAAAACTGTACGAATTCCAGGTTTTTCAAATGAACCGCAATACCTACCTTTATCCCTTGTTTAAACGATAATGGACAAGATTTCTAAAAAAACGTTAGAAGATTTGGAATTTCCTACGGTATTACAGCAGGTTTCTGCCCGTTGCAGTACCGAAGTGGGAAAGGAACGTGCTCTTGAGGTACTTCCGTTGACCGATTTTGAGGCTATTTCCCGGCTTCTGGGCCAAACCTCGGAATATCTGTCCTCGTTTATTAGTGAGAACCGCATTCCCAACCATGGTTTTGACCGTATAGACCCGGAATTGGCGCTATTACGCATAGAGAACACTACCTTGGAAATAGATGGGTTTCGTAAAATTGGAAGTATCTGCACCACCATCACAACACATAAAAAATTCTTTAAAAAATTTCAGGAATACTATCCCTTGTTGTTCTTGGCCATGGCGGACATAGAACCCAATAGCGATATCCCCAAGCGGATAAATTCCGTCATCGATCGTTTTGGTATGGTAAAAGATCGCGCTTCGGATAAACTTTTTATCCTGCGGCGACAAATGAACCAGGTAAAGGGAAAAATAGGACAGAGTTTTGCCGCTTCCCTGAACACCTATCAAAGCTTGGATTATCTGGATGATATCAGGGAATCCGTTTTTGAAAATCGGCGTGTACTTGCCGTAAAGGCCATGTACCGCAGAAAGGTAAAAGGAAGTGTTATGGGCTCTTCCAAGACAGGGAGTATTGTGTATATAGAACCTGAGGCCACCCTAAAGTACAGTCGCGAACTGAACAATCTGGAATATGATGAAAAAGAGGAGATACAGAAAATCCTAAACGGGCTAACGAATTTTGCTCGACCGTTTTCGGGGCTTTTGCGCCAATATCAAGAGTATTTGGGACTAACCGATGTAACTGCCGCCAAGGCCAAATATGCTGATGAGATCAATGCGCTGCTGCCCAAATTGAATACCGAAAAGAAGCTTTTTCTAAAAAATGCATATCATCCCCTACTCTTTTTGAGCAACAAACGGCAACGGAAGAAAACCTTTCCGCAGACCATAGAATTGCATCCGGAGAATAGGATTATTGTTATCTCAGGGCCTAATGCCGGGGGGAAAAGCATCACCCTAAAGACTATTGGTTTACTTCAAGTAATGCTTCAATCAGGACTCTTAATTCCAGTTCATGAAAGGAGTTCAGTATGTTTTTTTAGACAAGTCTTAACGGATATCGGGGACAACCAATCCATAGAGAACCATTTGAGCACTTATAGTTATCGCCTAAGGAACATGAACGGTTTTTTGAGGAAGTGCAATGAGGACACCCTCTTTTTGATCGATGAATTTGGCACCGGAAGCGACCCTGAACTGGGAGGTGCCCTGGCAGAAGCGTTCCTGGAGGTTTTTTATGAGCGGGAGGCCTATGGTGTCATCACTACCCATTATGCCAACCTTAAGGCCCTGGCCAATGAGCTTCCCCATGCCACCAATGCTAACATGCTATTCAATGGAAGGACCCTTGAACCCACTTTTCATTTGATACTTGGGGAGGCAGGCAGTTCCTTTACGTTTGAGGTTGCCCAAAAGAACGGTATCCCCTACTCGCTGATCAACAAAGCGAAAAAGAAAGTGGAACGCGGGAAGGTCCGCTTTGATGCTACTATTGCGAAACTGCAAAAAGAACGCAGTAAAATGGCCCGCACCGGTTCCCGCTTGCAGGAAGAGGAGTCCCGGGCAAGGGAAGAAAAAATGCGGTTGGAAAAATTGAATGCCAAGGTAAAATCCAAGTTGGAGAATTACCAGGAACTGTATGACCATGATCAGCGAATGATCCATTTGGGCAACAAAATAAACAAGGTGGCCGAACGGTATTTCAGGGACAACAAAAAAAGACCATTGGTTTCGGAGCTTTTGCGGATTGTGGAGACCGAGAATAGCAAGCGTAAGAAAAAAACCGCGGGACAGGCTAAGACGGAGCGTGCCAAAAAGGCCCAAGTAGCTCAGGAAGTACAGCAGGAGGTAAAGGTGATCCGGGAAAAAAAGAAGGCAACAAAGAAAAAAGCTACCGTTGAAGAGCGGCCCAAGCCGAGACCAGTATTTAAGATTGGCGACCGTGTACGCCTGCAGGATGGCAAGGCCGTAGGCAGCATTGATAAGCTGGAAAAGAACAAGGCCGTGGTCAATTACGGGATGTTTACCACCAATGTTGGGGTGGATCAATTGGAATTGGTGGAAGCAAGGAAATAGGACAGGCACGGTTTTGCATTGGAATATAATTTTACCTAATCTTAACCTAGAGCTAAAAATTTGGCAAGAAGACTTTCTAACTTTAGGTGCCTAAAAACCATCCTAATGGCCTTCTTCAATAAACACCATATTTCCCTACTTCTTTTACTAATGTCCGCCACCCCCCTTCTCGCACAGCAGGAACCATTTTCCAGTCCCCTGGAGACGCAGCAAAAACCTTGGACGGATAAGCCCTTCTATAATGACCCGAACAACTTTCAATTTGTCATTGTGAGCGATCGTACAGGGGGACACCGTAAAGGGGTTTTTGGTGATGCCGTAGCAAAAATAAACCAACTTTACCCCGAATTTGTATTGAGCGTTGGGGATTTGATAGAAGGATATACCAAGGATCAAGCACTTATGGACGAACAATGGGCGGAATTCCAAACTATTTTGGATCCCTTGGCCTTTCGCTTTTTCTATGTGGCGGGCAATCACGACTATTCCAACAAGACGATGGGAGAGCAATGGGACAAACGTTTTGGGGCCAATTATTATCATTTTATATATAAGGATGTCCTTTTTCTAGTTTTTAATACTAACGATGGTGATGGCGTGTTGTTAGGGGATAAGCAAATTAGCGATATGCAAAAGGTTATTGCAGATCATCCCGATGTGCGCTGGACTATGCTATTTATGCACCATCCGTTATGGGCCTTTAAGGAGGTCAATGGATTTGATAAGATAGAGGCTGCGTTGGCTGGCCGAAAATACACGGCCTATGCGGGCCATACCCATAGGTATCTTTATGAGGTGAAAAACGACCAAAACCATTATGTTTTGGCAACAACCGGGGGAGGAAGCAGGCTCAGGGGACCAAAATTTGGGGAGTTTGATCATGTAAGCTGGGTCACCATGACGGATGATGGCCCCAAAATGGTAAATCTAAAGCTTTCAGGCATTGTGCCCCATGACATCAGCACTCGAAAAGACCACGAGATGGGCAAGGTGCTTATCCAAAACACGGATTTTAGGCCTTTGGTGCTAAAAAAGGAAGCGCAAAGAAAAGTAGTACTTCACCTGAGGAATCCATCCGAGAAGCCCATAAGCTTTAGGGCAAGGTTGTACCACCATCACCATATGATACCGGATTCGGTTACCTTTCAGAAACTTATTGGGCCCAAAAGTGAAGAAAAACTGGTGATCCGGACCGTACCCGCCAGTACATCCATAGACCCCAAGGACTGGGACCCCCTGGAATTGGAATGGGAAATACGATACATAACGGTAGAAAAAGGGCAAACGGATTTCTTGCTGCAAGGAAGGGAGGCTATTGACCTTAAACCCTCCGTTGGGGATTTGAGCCTTACTCCTGAACGCATTTTTTTGGATACCCATAGGGTGCAACTACAAAACCCATATCACGGATATCGTCCAAAATATACGGTAGACAGAACCCGTCCCGGTATCGAATCCATGGACGTTGCGGATGGTATCGCTTTAAAGGAGTCCAAAACGGTGCAAGTAGTTCTTTTTGACAATGAAGGCTTTCACAGTGATATGCTGACCAAAAGCTATAAAAAGGTAAAACCGAAATCAGGGATAAGGGTCAAGCAACCTAAACCCGGAATCGAGTATACCTATTATGAAGGGAATTTTTCGCAGCTTCCCGATTTCGATATGTTGAAGTCGATAAAAAAGGGTGTGGTTACCCAATTGGATCCGGATTTGATCGGGCAGCGGCTAGACCATTACGCCATAAGGTATGAAGGCTATTTTTCTGTACCGAAGGCTGGGGTATATACCTTCCATCTACGTTCGGACGATGGCAGTAGGTTGTTCGTAGGGAATAAGTTAGTGGTGGATAATGGTGGATCCCATAGTGCATTGACCAAAACGGGCATGGTAGCCCTCAAAAAAGGGATGCACGCCATAAAAATCGAATACTTCGAAGATTTTTTAGGAGAGGAATTGCGCCTTTGGTATTCCAGTCCCGACATGCCCAGAACATCCGTTTCCTTTTTTCATTAGGGCCTGTTGACACAAAGCCTAAAAGTGACTTTGTGTCAACAGGTCCTTTGTTGGTCGGTCGTTTAAGGAATTCAATTGACTGTACTTTTCGTTTCAAAACCCTTTTTTGAGTATTAGTAATTTTTTTATAGCTCTTATTTAACTTCATTCAAACCAGAAACCACTTTACTCTCTTACGGCATTCACCGTTTTAATTTTAGTTTTTTCATTATCAAATGTTTATAAATAAAAATCCAATGCAAACGTTTGCATTGGATTTTTAAGGATTTATGAAATTTTTTTTTGTAAATCTCTAAATTTGATTATAAGTAACTTTTTAATGATTCCTTAACACTAATTTGATGAACGGGAAATGAGGAATACATTTCTAGGGGATTAATTTGTAAACAACAATAAATAATAAAATAGCTATATGAAAAATCTGCATAATAAGAGCAATTGGTGCCTGCTCTTACTTCTTAGTTTTAGTATTGCATGGGTCTCTGCCCAAGAACGGCAAATTACCGGAAAAGTATCCGATGAATTGGGAGGCCCTTTGCCGGGGGTAAGTATCTTGTTAGAAGGGACCGGTCAGGGTGCCACCTCGGATTTTGATGGAAATTACCAGATTACCGTTCCCGGGGCCAATAGTGTTCTCGTATTTTCTTATTTGGGCTTTGCTACGCAAACGATTTCGGTAGGCAATAGGGCTACCATTGATGTCGTCCTAAGCGAGGAAGTAAACCAATTGGACGAGTTTATTGTGGTGGGGTACGGCTCTCAACGCAAAAGTGACGTTACCGGTGCCATTTCCAAAGTGGATGGGGAAGATTTTGAGAATATCCCTGTAGCCTCATCCGACTTGGCGCTACAAGGCCGGGCAGCAGGGGTCCAAATTGTACGGAACGGTGGGGCTCCCGGTGCAGAAGCAAATATTCGTATCCGGGGTACGGGTACCCTGAACAACTCTGAACCTTTGATTGTAATCGATGGTTTTCCCGGAGGAACTTTGGAAACTGTTAACCCCAATGATATTGAATCCATTGAGGTACTTAAGGATGCTTCCGCTTCTGCTATATACGGAACTAGGGCCGCCAATGGGGTAGTAATCGTAACCACCAAACAAGGGAAGGTCAATGAAAGGCTGTCATTCTCGGTTAACGCCTATACCGGGTTTTCTACCGCCATCAAGACCCTGGATGTTTTGGATGCGCCCACCCTTGCGGAGATAAAGCGGGAGCGGTATACCAATGATGGTGTAGATATAGATGCTTTTTGGTTGGATCCGGAAAGGGAGATACAGCGCACGGATTGGCAAGATGAACTCTTGGAAACCGGTATTGTCCAAAACGTAGATCTTGGTATACGCGGGGGAGGTGAAAAATCCAATTATTCCTTTTCCATGGGCTACTATGATGAAAAAGGCCTGATCAAAAACTCCTTTTTTAACAGGGCCAGTGCCCGTTTGAATTCTACCCATAGGCCCAAAGAGTGGTTAACTATCGGGCAGAACCTACAGTTGACCAGTAGCAAGGACAATGCCTTGAATACCAGTTCCGCGCAGTCCGGGATATTGTGGAGCGCCCTGCGATTTCACCCGTCTATTCCGGTATTTAATGAAGATGGCAGCTACGGCTCCTCCCAAGAAAACGGGCAACTGGGTGATATTAATAACCCCATTTTTACTGCGGACACGGAGGACGATATTACCACAAGGCATAATCTGCTGGGATCGGTGTTTGCAGAGGTAGAGGTCATTGAAGGTCTAAAGCTAAAGGCGAATTTTGGTTTGGATTTAACCGTATTTGACAGGGATATCTTCAATATCCGTATTACCGATCAAACCCGTAATCGGAACAATAATGAACTTACCCGGCAATATTTTGAACAATATTCCATTGTGAATGAATTCACGGCCGCTTACAAAAAGTTGTTTGCCGAAAAGCACAATCTAGAGGTCATAGGAGGATATAGCTACCAGGTAACGAAACGTGATGGTTTTTCCGTAAGGGTAGAGGATTTTGGAAGTGAAGCCTTCGATCAAAGGGTAATCGATGCCGGCACTTCGGTAAATATAGGCAATGTAAATAGTGATGTTTTTGATGAAGGTCTGGAATCAGTGTTTGGAAGGCTCAACTATCAATACGACAATCGCTACCTGTTTACCTTTACCTATAGGGCAGATGGGTCTTCCCGTTTTGCCGATGGCAACCGTTGGGGCTACTTCCCGGCCTTTTCCGCGGGTTGGAATGTTTCCAATGAGGCTTTTTGGAATGTAGACTCCATTAGTTCCCTAAAGCTGACCGGGGGTTGGGGGCAATTGGGCAACCAAAATGTAAGATTAAACCAATTCTTGGGAGTCTTTGAAGGAGGTGACAGGGTTTCTTTTGGGGATCAGCAGAACTTGGGTACTTCTCAAATCCAAATCCCTAATCCGGATATCTCCTGGGAAACTTCCGAGATAACGGATATTGGTATTGAAGCCGGACTCCTTAATAACCAACTAGTTATAGACCTTGGTTACTTCATTAAGGATACCAAGGATATGTTGTTGCCCCCCGCAAGCTTGCTGGCTCAAGGAACAGCACGTGTTACTGACCAAAACGTAGGCGAACTGCGCAATTCGGGTTTTGAATTGGAAATCAATTACAGGGGCTCCATCGGGGAGGACGTTACCTATAGTATTGGTGGTAATGCCTCATTTATTAAAAACGAAGTTACTTCCTTAAACTCTCCGTTTTTGGAATCCCGACCCTTTTATGGCCGCCAAAATGTTGAATTGGCCCGTATCGTGGAGGGTGAACCTTTGGCTTCCTTTTTTGGATGGGAAGCGGATGGCCTTTATCAAAATACATCGGAAATAAACAATGATCCGGGACTTGCCAACGACCCCAGAAGGGAACAAGGGCTTATCCAACCAGGGGATGTCCGTTTTCGGGATCTGGACGGCAATGGGCTAATCGACGGGGATGATCGCACCTTCATCGGAAATCCTCACCCCGGTGTAGTTTATGGTATCAACGGAAGCCTTAAGTACAAGAATTTTGATTTGAACGTATTATTTTTGGGAGAGGCAGGTCGTCAAATTTACAACGCAGATCGTATTGCAGGCCTGGATACAGATGCTCCTTTTAATCTGTATGCGGAGACCGTAAACCGATGGACGGGGGAAGGAACCAGCAATAGTACCCCAAGGGTAAGTATCAATGATAGTAATGGGAATTACAGGTCTTCTACGCTTTTTGTGGAAGACGCCGGTTTCTTTCGTTTAAAGAACCTTACCGTAGGGTATAGCCTGCCGGATGGGATTACTGACAAAGCGGGTCTTTCCAAAGTACGGTTATACGCTACTGGTCAAAATATCTTTACCATTACCAACTATTCCGGGATGGATCCAGAATTGGGCGTCGTTTCAAATGCGGGCAGTACCAATCAGTTTGCCAATGGTCAGTTTAATGTAGACTATGCCCAGTTCCCACAGGCAAGGACCTGGACTCTGGGTGTGATGATAGATTTCTAATAAAAAAAACATGAAAATGAAAAAAGCAACAATTGTTTTAAGTATCCTTTTTGGGGTCTTGATTTTTATGTCCTGTGAGGAGGACATTCTAGAGTCTACGCCATATGGGCAATTGACTTCGTCAAACTTCTGGGTAAATGGGGAAAATGTGGTTTCGGCTACAAACGCTATTTACGAACCCTTCCGTTTTGAAGCTTTTTGGAGCCATGCGGAACATACCTTTTCCATTATAGAGGACGATCAGTTCCGGGCCGGGGACCATGGAGAGGACGGCCCCATTGAAAACCTTACTTTTGACCCCTCCAATGCCCAACTGCAATTTGGATGGGGGCAAAAATACGAGATGATTGCCAGGGCGAATCAAATATTGATCAATGCCCCGGATGTAGAAATGGATCAAACCTTAAAGGATCGATGCTTGGGAGAGGCCTATTTCCTTAGGGCCTATGCCATGTGGCGATTGCATGTTATTTATGGGGGAACACCGATAATATTGGAAGCGGATGTGCTTGCAGGGGAATACAACAAACCAAAAGCCACCATTTCTGAGATGCAGGCCCAGATTGAAAGCGACTTGGTAATGGCCACCCAATTGTTGCCCGAGAATCATACAGGGGATGATGTAGGAAGGGCCCATAGCGGATCCGCATGGGGGCTGCTGACCAAATTGTACGTGTATATGGAGCGTTTTGAGGACGCTATTAATGCAGGTAACCAGATTATAAATGGGCCCTATCCCCTAGCTGCGGATTTTGCGGAAAATTTTAAAATCGAGACCGAAAATAACCCGGAAGTATTGTTCAGTATCCAGTTCTTGGATCAATGGACGAGTAGTGCCCATACGATACATACCACGCCAAGACCCTGGGGGGGATGGGATTTTCATAACCCCTTACAGAATTTGGTCGATGAATTTGAACCCACAGACCCTAGAATGGATGCCACTTTGTTTATGCCCGGGGAAATGGTGGATCTTGGTGGGGATCGCGGTATGACAGAGTATACCACGGATCTTTCACAAACCGGATATCACTTTCAGAAGTATGCCTCCTGGAGACCCGATGGGGGATTAAACAGAGGGCATAATATTCCCGTGATCCGTGCGGCCGATGTATATCTTCTGGTGGCAGAGGCCAAAATCCGTTCCGGTCAAAATGGGGATGCCGAACTTAATGCCGTACGTACCAGGGCCCTCGGAGATGCGGCAGCCATAACCGGGGCCACTATCGAGGATCTTATCCATGAGCGGCGCGTGGAACTCGCCGGGGAAAACCAACGCCATTTTGATTTGATGCGTTGGGACAGGGCCGGTATTGTAGATATCGTAGCTATTTATGGGGAAGACCGGGGTGCATTTGATCCCCCAAGGGTCTTTGACCGTACCAGACACTACTATTTTGCCATTCCACAGCGGGAAATTGATGTAAGTGGAGGTATCTTAATCCAAAATGACGGGTATTGAACTCAAGATGGGTTCTTAACACTTAACCGACCGCTTTATTGTTAAAGTTGGGTTTTTCAAAAGATCCAGCTGTATTATTTTTACAGCTGGATTTTTTAATATAGTACCTTGGATTTTTTACTAAAGATTTTTTTATGTTTTGGCCTTGGTTGTCCCATGTGAGATTTGGAAAGCGCACATGGGGCTCCTTGCTTGTTTTGGGCCTTCTTTATTCTTGCTCGGATAAGGCCAAATCCAGGACTCATTTTGAAGGGGCGTGGAAGATAGACTCTACCTTCACCTTTTATAACGGATTTGAACAAAAACAAAAAAAGGATATTGGGGAATGGCCTATGTATGTGTACGGAAAGAGAATCGTCAAGGAAATCAAATCTGGAACCTATAGAAGCTATTTCTATGAAGTTCAAGAGGATACCTTGGTTATGACACCAACCCAAGGGGGAGCTCCAAGCTTTCTTACTATTCTACATTTGGAAAGGAATACCATGGTACTTAAAAAGATGAAAGACCCTCTATTTAAGGGTCAGGGACAGAATCGTTTTGAAATCCGTTATTTTTCAAGGACACAGTCTCCCAAAGATAGCCTTATCCCATTTGGTGATCCGCGCAAGGGGGGTCGTTGAGCACTTATTTTTCCTTTGAAACGGCGGCATCCCCTTTTTCAAAAACAAAGGTCTGCAAGGCACCATTATTTTGTGCCGCCAAGACCTTAGGTTTGGAATTTGTGCCGTCTAGCAGTTCCAAAGCCCTCCCCTCCCCAGGTACATAAAATCCGGATTGTTCCATGGTTGTAGCGGTAAATCGGTTATTTTCATCCCCTAAAAGCAACACCCCTTGCATAGCGTCAAAATAACCGGCAAACGGATTATGTTCCTTGGAATTTCCGGTGAGTAGGAGATCCGTATGGTTGTCATTATTAAAATCATGTGCCAAAATCGCATGTACAGGAGAGAACTGGGCTTCCTTGGGCAAGGCGTGAATACGGAAACCTCCATCTCCCCTATTTTCCAGCCAAGACGTAGCAAAGGTGTCCATACCTTGGCTTATGGCACGTGCAGTTCCTTTGAGTACATCATCCCAAGATGCGGTGGCATAGCTTTTGTAGTCCGGAAATGTTTTTTTAAGAGGCTGTAATCGATTAAGCAAGTCGTCCCTAAAATGAAAAGGAACCTGTTCTCCTTGTACATAATGTGCCATTAGAACATCGGTATGCCCATTTTCGTCAAAGTCGTCGATGAACCGGGAGAAAGGATTTTCGGAACTTGTCCTGTAGGGGGTGTTTAATCCTAAATTCCCGGCAATCAAATCCGTATCCCCATCCTGATCTACGTCATATGCAGCAATCGTATTCCAAAGCCCCACCGTTTTTTCCAGTCCCGAGGCCCGGGTAAGGTCCTTAAGGGCACCCTTATCGTTCTTAAATAATGTCAAGGGCAGCCATTCCCCGGATATCCACAAATCCATATAGCCATCCTGGTCCATATCCGTCCAAAGGGCATCGGTGATTCCGCCCAGATGGCTGAGTTGGGGCGCAACTTCATCGGTAACATCATAAAAATTTCCGTTTTGGTTCTCCAAGAGATAACTGGATTGCGGAATATAGTTACCTGGCTCAACCTTGCACCCTATAAATAGATCCACATCCCCATCATTATCAAAATCCGCAGCTGCCGCACAAGCCGAGTTTATGATCTTATTGGGCAAGTCTTGAGACGCATCCAAGAATTGGCCGCGACCATTGTTCATATACAGTCGATCCTTATAGTGTTCGGAATCCAAGGGAAATTCTGTACTTCCGCTACACACGTAAAGATCCAGATCGCCATCCCGGTCCGCATCAAAAAAAACGGCCCCTACATCTTCACTTTCCTTGCCTGTGGGCAAAGGTGTGCCAATAAAAGTTCCGTTTTCCCCTTGAACAAAAATCCTTCCGGCCTGTCCTTTGGCCCCACCGATAAAAAAGTCCTCTAA
>JBCBSN010000012.1:0-38103 GCA_039819225.1 Bacteroidota bacterium
TGGTGCATTTCATCGATTTTATACGTACACTTGTTTTATGCTTTTTGAACAGGACCACCCCTTCCCAATGGCCTATAGATCTTAATCTAAAAAAGGATACGTGAACCCCATTTTACCATTCGCAAGTTTGAAGTTTAATGGTTAAATTGGCGTTGTAGCGATCATAGCAACTATGTACTTTCCTTAAACGCACCTTTAACTTGGAAAACAATATGAATACAAGAAGAAATTTTATCAAAAAAACAACTTTGGGCACGGCCGCTTTGGCCACGGCCCCTTCCTTTGGTTTTCACATCCTTAAAAAACCCGTGTCCCAAGACAAGGTAATCGGTCATGGGGATTTTATGTATAAAGTGCAAAGGGGCTGGGCAAAAATGAGCCTAGGACATAACCCGATTCTCAATTGCCATGAAATGCAGATAGATCGGCAGGGGCGTTTGATTATGTTGGGCGACCACACAGACAACAATATCCTTGTTTTTGACCGATCCGGTAAGCTTTTGGACTCCTGGGGTACCCGTTATCCTGGTGGCCACGGCCTTACCCTGCACGACGAAGGTGGGGAGGATATGCTCTATATCGTAGACTGTGGATGGTTTCAGGATAGGACAGGGAAATGGACCAAACAAGCGGGAACAGTGAGCAAGACTACCCTGGACGGGCGATTACTTTTTATGCTCCCAGATCCTCACACCATAGGTGTCTATTCCAAAGAGCAGGGCTATCAACCCACGGAAACAGCGGTTGGGCCCAACGGCGATATTTACGTGGCCGATGGTTATGGATCTGATTATATATTACAATTCAATGCCCAAGGTGAGTTTATCCGCAAATGGGGAGGCCATGATAATAGAGATGAAAACTTGAACCTTAAAAATGCCCATGGGGTGGCCGTGGATTATCGGGATAAGGATAATCCGGTCCTGGTGGTTACCTCACGGGCCACCAATAGTTTCAAGTTCTTTACCTTGGACGGCAAATACATAAAAACGGTAACTCTTCCCGGGGCTTTTGTCTGTAGGGCCGTCCTGGACGGGGAAAATATCTATTCAGGGGTATGCTGGTCCCGGACACGGGAAGGAAAGGACTATGTGCGCGATACCGGTTTTGTTACCATCATGGATGTCAAAAATAAGGTGGTTTCCAATCCTGGGGGCGAACCGCCACATTATGAAAATGGCGAACTTAAAACCATGTATCAATCCAAAGACCCGATTTTTAACCACGGGCATGATGTATGTGTGGACAATGATAAAAATCTCTATATCTGCCAATGGAACGCGCACCATACCCCGCCCATAAAATTGGAGCGGATATAGATTTATCCCCCCTTGGAGAAAGTATAGCACATTTGTGGTAACATATAGGACATGGCTATTCCTAAAACGTAGTACGGTCGCGTACTTTTAAGGTTTAAATAGCACTATGATGTCGTATTTCGAAAGGATTATTTTGATCTCCTTGGTATTTCTGTCTTTATCATGTAAAGAAGAGGGCACATCCAAAGTGAAAAGGCCCAATATCATTTACATTATGTCCGATGACCATACCACCCAGGCCTTTGGTATCTATGGAAGTCGATTGGCGGAACTGGATCCTACCCCGGTATTGGACAAGATGGCCGGAGAAGGGATGATCTTTGATAATTGCTTTGTAAACAATTCGATTTGCGTGCCCAGCAGAGCCGCGATTATTACCGGGCAAAGGGCACAGACCAATGGAGTCCTAGACCTGGAAGGATCGATCGCCCCTGAAAAGCAGTACCTGCCAAAGGAAATGAAAAAATTGGGCTATCAGACGGCGATTGTAGGCAAGTGGCACCTGCACCATGAACCGGCCGCTTTTGATTATTATCAGGTATTACCTTCCCAAGGCACCTATTTTAATCCCGAATTCCGCATTCAGGGCGACAAACCTTGGCCAAAAAATGTGGTACGGACCATTGGGCATTCGTCCGATAAGATCATGGACATTACCTTGGATTATCTGAAGAATAAAAGAGATCCGAACAAACCCTTTTTCCTAATGCATCATTTTAAGGCGCCCCATGACGATTTTGAATATGCGCCCCGGTATGCCGATTATTTGAAGGATACCTTTATCCCTGAACCCCAGAGTCTCTACGAAATGGGTAATCATGGTTCGGAAGCCACAAGGGGAAGGAACGATTCCCTTTCGCGGATCATTGGTTCTTCGGTGTCCCACCGGAATCTGATCCGCAATCAGGCTATGAACATTTACTGGAATGATAGCACCATCTACAAAAAATACAGGAATGCGAAGGACATCCGCAAAGAAGAAATGGTGAAATGGGAGGTGGATGCCCAGGAAAGGGAATACACCAGTACGGTATATCAGGATTATCTAAAAAAATATCTGCGTTGCGTAAAAGGAGTGGACGACAACGTAAAGCGTCTTGTAGATTATCTGGAGGAGGAAAACCTTTTGGAAAATACCGTTATCGTATATACCGGGGATCAGGGCTTTATGCTGGGAGAGCACGACTATATCGACAAAAGATGGATGTACGACGAGTCGATGCGCATGCCCTTTTTTGTACGATACCCAAAGTCCGTTAAACGCGGTACCCGTACGGATGCCATTATCAATAATACCGATTTTGCGCCTACGCTTATAGAGTTGGCGGGTGGGCAGGCCCCGGAATATATGCAGGGCAAAAGCTTTAAGCCCATTCTTGAAACGGGCCTTGAACCTGAAAATTGGCCCAAGGAAACCTATTATCGCTATTGGATGCACCTGGCCCACAAACATCAAAACCCCGCACACTTCGGCATCCGTACCAAGGACTATAAGTTGATTTTCTTCTACGGTAGGTATTGGGCAGATACGGATAATCCAGCCACCGAGTGGAACAAAGACAGTTGGGGTAATGATTTTACCAAACATACCCCACCGGCATGGGAATTTTATGATTTAAAGAAAGATCCCAGGGAAATGAACAACGCTTATGCAGATCCGGAGTACCGGGAAATTATTGCAGATCTAAAGGCCCGATTGATCGCATTGCGAGAAAACCTGAACGAAACGGACACCGATTATCCCCATATCCAAAAGGTTATCGATGCGCATTGGTAAGATCAGTACCTTTTTGGGAGCTAGTACTTTGTGAAAAGACAGGTTGAATTATACATAAAAACCAAAAACGTGAAACGTATTCTTTTGATTTTCTGTTTAATTATGGGCATGCCTAACCCCATTGGGGCACAGGAACCGACACTTAAGGTTTTTCCCTTCGTTTTACCAAAAGAAAAACCGGGTATGTCCATAAGCCGGGCATTACAGCGAAATTACGATGCCTATTTGGCACCACGACCCTCTGAAAATGAACTGTATTCCCAATTTAAGTATACGGAGTTAAGGGGGTTTGATTATAACGGACATGATGGTACCATTTCCCGAAGGGATCCCTCAAAAGTGATTTTCGTTGATGGGAAGTATTACGTTTGGTATACCTACAGGGACACATCCGTACCTCCAAAAGGGGCCAAAAAATCCAACGATACCATCCCATCGAGTGATTGGGACCTGGCCGAGATTTGGTACGCCACTAGCAAAGATGGTTTCACCTGGGAAGAGCAGGGCGTGGCGGTCCCTAGGCCCCCCAAACCCTATGTGGGCTGGCGATCCGTAACTACAACGGATATTCTGATGTGGAAAGGAAAATATTACTTGTATTACCAAGGTTTTATGGAGGCTAGTGGCAAGCGAGGGGACGATTGCCCCGTTGCGGTATCTTATGCCGATTCGCCGGACGGTCCCTGGATTCCCCATAACAAAATTGTAATTCCCAATGGGGAAGAGGGGCAATGGGACCAGTATTCTATACACGACCCCTATCCCTTGGTCTATAAGGGGAAGATATACCTCTATTATAAATCGGATTTTGACGGAGATCCGGAACTGGTTCGCATGCAGGGTCTTGCCATGGCGGACCATCCCTTGGGGCCTTTTACAAAACATCCCTTAAACCCGGTTATCAATTCTGGACATGAGACCACCCTTTTTCCGTTTAAGGAGGGTATAGCGGCCCTGGTAACCCGTGATGGGAACGAACATTTTACCGTGCAATATGCCGAAGATGGGATTAATTTTAATATTGCTTCCATAACTGCCTTGATGCCCATTGCCGCAGGACCTTTTGTCCCGGATGCTTTTACGAAAACGGACTATGGCAAGGGAATCCGCTGGGGATTATCCCATCTCACCAATGTTACGGATTGGGAACATAACCATGCTGTACTACTCCGCTTTGATTGTGACCTGGACCTGGATCTGCACGATCCCGAAATGAAACGCGCTTCAGAATATTACAAACCGGATTTTTATTACCAACATGAATTAAGTGAGGAACAGCGCAAACGAATTGAAAAAGAAAACACGAGGTACGTTAAACATTGAATTTAGACAAGCTCTTATGAATACATTATCTTTTTTAATGGTTAGTTTGCTTTGTTTTTATTTTGGTCCGTCCCAAGATGCCCGGTACCGCCCTACCTGGAATTCCCTACGGGAACACAACACCCCGCAGTGGCTACTGGATGCCAAGTTTGGCATTTATACCCATGTGTCCCTAGAGACGGTTCGCAAACTTCCGGGAAACGGGGATAAATGGGACCATGAATTAATCGAGGATTTTAAATTGGAAAAATTCAATGCGGGCGAATGGGCCGAATTGTTTAAACGGGCAGGAGCTAAATTTGCCGGCCCAGTGTCCTGGCATGGCAGTGGGATGTTGCATTGGGATAGTGATATCACCCCGTTCAACACTGTGGATATGGGTCCGGGGATAGACCTTATAGAGGAACTCAAAAAGGAAATCTATGCCCGCGATATGAAGTTGATTACGTCTTACCATACGGGATATTGGTATTCTAGGGGCTTGGAACAGGATAATCCAGGTATCCATGATTCCAAGTTGGTAGATCTTTATGGACCGGCCCATGATGATGGGGTAGCCGGTATTGTGGCCTGGGAGAACCATTTGGAAAAGCAATCCAAGTTCAGTGAGGAACATCTAAAGGCATGGTTGGCCAAAATGAAGGAGGCGATTACCAAATACCAACCGGATATTTCCTGGGTAGATGTCTCCTTTGGCGGTACGGTGCGTGCCTTTAACATTGGTCTTTACAAACACGGTAAGCTCCTGTCCAATGACGATATTTACCTTAGTGGTGTACCCGAGCACTATCAACGGAAGTATATTGCCCATTTTTACAATATGGGCGCGGAACTTGGACGGGAAGTGGAGTTTGTGTACAAGGAGTACGATGTGCCACCAGGGGTGGGCATGCGGAACTTTGAAAATGGCCTCATTGATCAACTTACCTATGATACTTGGATGACGGATATTGATATCTGTGATCCCGTGAGTTGGTTCTATGAGGAAGGTATGGGCATTAAGGACGCCAACCTTCTTATAGATATACTGGCGGACGTTACCGCAAAAAACGGTATTCTGCTTTTGAACGTACCCCCAAAAGCGGACGGGACCTTTGCCCATTATATTAAAAAGGAACTGTATGAGATGGGGGATTGGCTAAGGATTAATGGAGAAGCTATATACGGTACCATGCCATGGACGATCTACGGGGAAGGGCCTTCGCAATTGGAACGTACCGGCCATTATTCGGAAAAGGCAAGGAACGCCTCATATACGGAAAAGGACTTTCGGTTTACCCAAAAGGATAATGTGCTCTATGCCATTTGCCTGGGGATTCCTAAAGGGAAAATTAGCATTAAATCCTTAGGAAACCGCGGAAGATTGTTTAAAGGTGATATCCGCTCCTTGGAGCTTTTGGGGAGTGATACGAAAATACCCTATCAACAGAACGAAAAAGAGCTTACCCTTACCATGCCCGAAACGTTTACCGGTAAGTATGCTTGTGTCTTTAAGATATTGCGCAAGGGATAGGACTTGATGTTACCGGTAATCCTTAAAGACCTTTCTACCATACCAGGCCACAACAAAAAGGCAGCCCAGGGAGAGTACAAAGGAGAAACGCATTTCTGAAACACCTAAAAAGGTGATATCCTCATACCCTACACCGCCAAAATCCAGTAGATACCCCTGAAGATAGGGCAGCAGGGCACCCCCTACAATGGCCATTACCAGGAAAGCAGCACCAAATTTGGCATCCTCCGCCTGCCCCTCCAAGGCAATCCCATAGATAGTAGGGAACATGATGGACATAAACAAGGAGGTTGCCACTAAAGCGTAAATTCCCAACATTCCGGGAAGAAATATGGCCCCTAAAAGGGTTATCATACCACCAATACCAAAGTACATTAACAATTGGCCGGAATCTATCCTACTCATCAAGGCGGTGCCGATAGTCCTACCTACCAGAAAAACGATATAGCCCGCCAGACCATACCATACGGCGGACTTGGCATCAATGCCCAATGTCTCGGCATATTGGTAGACATAGGTCCAGCACATGATTTGACAGCCTACATAAAAAGCTTGAGCCATGACGCCAAAAGCAAATTTGGGCTGTTTCCAAAGCCGTTTTACGGAATCCCTAAAATTTACGGTGGCCTCCTGATGTTTGTTCTGAGGCATTTTCACCACACTGATCAGCACAAAGAATACGGCCACCACAATACCTAAAATCACATAAGGATTTCTGATGATTTCCAGGTCCGAGGTGCGGATCGCCGCCTTGGCACTTTCTGTTAAGGTATCATAGATCGGGGTGCCGTCTGAAGTGGTGTCGTCGGATTGCAAAGCTCCTAGGACAAAGTTTTGGGCTATCAACAACCCCGTGATAGACCCCACGGGATTGAACATCTGGGCAAAGTTAAGGCGTTGGGTAGCGGTTTCCTCGGCCCCCATGGATAATATATATGGGTTGGACGTAGTTTCCAAGAAGGCCAGACCAAAGGTTAGGATATAGAGGGCGGCCAAAAAGAACCCATAGCTTTCATTGGCTGCGGCAGGGTAAAACAACAATGCTCCAGTTGCATAAAGGACCAGGCCCAACAAGACTCCTTTTTTATAGGAGAACCGGTTTACGAAAAGGGCCGCTGGAATGGCCATAGTAAAATAGCCCCCATAGAAGGCCAATTGTACCAACGAGGCTTGGGTGTTACTAAGCTCCAAAACTTTTTGAAATCCCCGTACCATGGGATTGGTCATGTCATTGGCCAGGCCCCATAATGCAAAAAGAGAGGTAATCAGAATAAAAGGAATCAGTACCGTTTTGGATACTACGGGTATTTTTTTGGTATTCATAGGTTTTGGTTGTTTTTTCGTTGGTATTTAGACCTGCCAGGTTTTTGAAACCTGGCAGGTCTTTTAGCCCCATCGGTCTTACGGTAATGGGTTGTTTATTCCGTTAACAGTGCTCTGTCCAGATGCACATATCCGCCATCCACCGTGATGAACTGTCCCGTGGTATGGGACGATTTTTCCGAAATGGTGAACAGACAGGTGTCCGCAATTTCTTGAGGACTGGTCATTCGGTTTTCCAAGGGGATTTTGGTTATGATGGCCTTCAGTTTTTCCTCCCCGTTTTCCAAGGTATTTATCCAATTGTCATAGGCCGGGGTCCAGCTTTCCGCAATAATGATCGCATTTACCCGAATGCCATCTCTGATGAGGTCCACGGCCCATTCTCTGGTAAGCCCCAGAACACCTCCTTTGGCCGCAGCGTAACCCGAGGTCCCTCCTTGACCCGTCAAAGCTACTTTGGAACCGATATTCAAGATAGTGCCACTAGTTTTTTTGATTAAGGGAAGGCAAAACTTGGTCATTGCATAAAAGCTGACTAGATTCAGTTTTAGGGAATACATAAAGTCTTCCATAGTAGCATCCAGACCGGAACCGTCATTAACGCCTACATTGTTGATCAGGGCATGGATATGGCCATATTTTTCTCCGATGATCTCCGCGGCCCTTTTTATCTGAGTGGCATCGGACAGATCCGTCTGTACAAAAATGGAATCTATACCTCTTTCCTTTAAGGCCTCTGCATAGCCATGACCGCGGTTATTCCGATCTACGATGACCGGTATGGCCCCTTCAGCGGCCAAGGCCTGTACAATGGTTTCCCCAATACTTCCCTGAATACCGGCAGATCCGGTAACTACTACTATCTTGTTCTTCAAACCTAAATCCATGGGCGCTTATTTTAAATCGTAAAATTGAACTGCGTTTTGCCCCATAATCGATGCTTGTTCATCAGGGCTAAGTCCAGAAATGAAATCGGTGGTCAATTCTTTTACTTGGGCATAGGTACCGGCCACCAAACATACGGGCCAATCCGAGCCGAACATCAATCTATCCGGGCCAAACGTATTTAGGACCAAGTCCATATAAGGCCGTATTTGCGCCGAGGTCCAAGAGCCATAATCGGCTTCCGTAATCATTCCGGATAATTTGCAATAGACGTTCTTACACTTTCCGATTTCCTTCATCAAGGTCGCCCAGCCCTCATAAAAACCTTCCTTGATATAAGGCTTGGCAATATGGTCTACAACGAATTTTTGATGGGGAAACCGTTTTACAAATTCCAATGTTGCCCCCAGTTGGTGGGGGAAGATAAGAATGTCATAGGTGTATTCATATTTCTCCAAAAAAGAGATACCTCTAAGAAAATCGGTCCGCAACAAAAAATTATGATCTTTTTCACCTTGTACAACATGCCGAAACCCTTTCATTTTTTGGTGCCGAGTATATTCTTCCAACATTTCATCAATGTTATCGGCCCTTAGATCTACCCATCCCACAACTCCCTTGATAAAGGGATTCTCCTCGGAAAGCTGCAGTAGGAAATCGTTCTCTTCCAAGGTTTGGTCTGCCTGTACGGCCACACAACCATCTATATCATTAAAGGTATAGACCTTTTCCAAGTCCAAAGGCATAAAATCCCTTCGGATAACGGACATAGTATCATCTATCCATTGATGTTTTTGGGGTTGATATTTCCAAAAATGTTGGTGGGCGTCTATAGTCATTTGGTCATTCTTTTTTTCGCCTTTAGAAACTAGAAACGATTCTTCGTCTCTGTACAAAAATCACTGCGATATAGTAACCTTGATTACTGTTGCCAATTCCTCTATTTGTTTAGAAGGGGTTTTTAGAATCAGACCTTTTTCCTCATCATAGCCCCAATCTATTTTTTCATCGCTGCCCATAAAGGAAACTTGTTCTATACTAGGGGCATCCAGGATGTTTTCCTTCGCAAAGGCCTCCAACACCAGATCCTTATTCGGTTCAACGGTTCCTAGTATAATTCCGTAGATGTTGTAATCCTTGGTAGTATATCGAATATCTTTATTGGAGTAGGTAAGCTTCATAAAAGCTTTGTGATTTGCAAAATGTCCGTCGGGTTCCTTGGTAGGACCTTCCCCAAAGGTGTACCAAGCCTCCGTATCATAAACGGCCTCACCGTATTTTTTGAGCCAGGCACCCATTTGCAGTAAGCCTTCCTTTTGGTTGTCCGGGATGGTACCATCCGCCTTTGGCGATACATTGAGGAGCAAAACACCATTCTTGCTTACAATATCGATCAGCATGTGCAGCACATCTTTGGCAGGTTTAACCCCAAGGTCTTCTGTGTAACACCAACTTCCGTTGCTAATGGTGGCATCCGTCATCCAGGTTTTGGTGCCGATTTTGTTTTTACGCGCTTGTTCCAGATCCTCTACGCTCATGTTCAACGGCAGATCGTGTTGTTTCCTTACAATCACGACTTCCTGATCTTTATTCGCCGCTTCGTTCAAATAATAGGCTGCAAATTGCTTTCGGTACTGTTCGGGAATATCACCCAAAACATAATCAAACCAAATAATATCGGGATGATATTGATCAATAACTTCCTTAAGCTTGCCAAGCCACACCTCCTTATACCACTTTTCATGATTCATGTTACCATACATTAGCTGGAGTTTTGGGTCGTTGGAACTTGGGGGCATCCCTTCAAAGTACGGATAATGGCTAATACGGACCTCTTTTCCCAATTCTATACTGCGCTGGAGATTTTTAGCATGATGAAAAGCGGTAATAAACTTCATCCCCTTTCCCTTAATGGCCTTTTCCAAGTCCCCGGTGATATCGCGTTTTGGTCCTGTATCCATAACATCCCAGGGCGTAATTTCACTGTCCCACATAGCATAGCCGTCATGATGTTCCGCAACGGGACCCGCAAATTGAGCACCGGCATCTTTAAAGAGTTGGGCCCAAGCTTCGGGGTCAAATTTTTCGGCCTTGAACATTGGGGCAAAATCGTGATACCCAAATTCCGAAGGCTCCCCATATTTTTCCACATGGTGCTTGTAAACCTTATGATCCTTAAAATGCATCCATCTAGGATACCATTCGCTGCTAAAGGCCGGTACCGAATATAGGCCCCAATGAAAATAGATTCCCAATTTGGAATCCTGGAACCACTCCGGGCTTTCCTTATGATTTCCCAAAGATGCCCAATCTTCCTTGTATTCCTCCTTTTCTATTTCCAAGGCTTCTTTTTGGGCACTTGGTTTGGACTGTCCCCCCTCACCACAGGACAGGAATAAGACCATGACCAGAAAAGTGGATAGCATTCGAGGTACGTACTTCATAATTGAGAGTTAAAAGTTGATTATTTTTTAGATTGATCGTACGGCTTCCCTAAGACCCTTGTTCAAGATTGCATTTACGCCTCTTTCCACCTTTTCCGATAATCCTTTAAACAGGGTAAGGTCTTCTCCCCAAAATTGGGTGTTGGAAAGGGTGTTCCGTACCGTTTGGGAGATATCGTCCTTCCCCCATTGTTCAGCAAAGAATCCCAAAACTGCGCTATCGTCCTTCAAAGGGATGGCCTCATTGTTTCTTTTGCCCCTGTAGAACACAATCAAGGCCGCTAACGAAAACAGCAACCGTTCCGGAAGGGCTTTTTTTCTTTTAATATAGGCCAATAGGGAAGGTAGTACCCGAGTCTTGAATTTAGATATTGAATTCAAGGAAATACTGATTAGCGCATGTTCCAAGTAGGGATTTCTAAAGCGATCAAGGACATCATAGGCAAATTGCTCCAATTCCTCCCGAGGAAGATCCAAGGTAGGGATGATCTCCTCAAAAATGGTCTCTTGTAAAAAACGGCCCACAACCGGATCCTCCAAAGATTCCCTCACCTTATCTATACCATAGAGATAGGCTACCGGGACCAAACTTGTGTGGGCCCCGTTAAGAATGCGGACCTTACGGGTACGATAGGGCTCCATATTGTCCGTAAAGATTACCTTAAGGCCTGCTGCTTCCGCAGGAAATTCCCTTTGTACCGTTTTTGGGCCTTCTATCACCCAAAGGTGGAATTGCTCTCCTTCCACCACCAACTTATCCAGGTACCCCAATTCTTTGGTAATGGCATCCATCTTGTCCCTGGGGTATCCGGGCACTATTCTGTCTACCAGAGTGTTGCAGAAGATATTCCCATTGTTGATCCAATCCACAAAAGTGCCACCTAGTTTCCAATCCTCAGCATATTGCAAGATTATCCTTTTGAGATTATCTCCATTTCGATCTATCAATTCACAGGGAATAATGATAAGACCCTCGTTGGGTGAACCAGAAAATATTTGAAAGCGCCTGTAAAGTAAGGCGGTCAGTTTTGCAGGGAAACTAACGGGAGGAGCATCGCCCAACGCATCTCCATCACGATAGGCTATACCGGCTTCCGTGGTATTGGAAAAAACAAAACGCAGATCGGGATTTTCCGCTAGTCTCAGATATGCCTGGTAGTCCTTATAAGGGTCAATGCCCCTTTGGATGCAGTCGATGATTTGGTTTTCGCTTACGGCCTGTCCTTTCTTAATGCCATTCAAATATACGGTATACAGCCCGCCCTGCTCGTCTAGGAAGGGCACCAAGCCCTGTGCTATGGGTTGTACCACCACCACCCCGGCATCAAAATCCGTTTTTTGGTTCATTTCATGGACCATCCAATCGGCAAAGGCCCTTAGAAAATTTCCCTCCCCGAACTGTACAATTTTTTCCGGATACCTTTTTTTGGGGAATGTGTCTCTGTTTAATCGCTTCATTGTTTTTGCTAGGTTGGTTTTCAGTCACATTATCGGGTTACTGAGTTATTAGGTTACCAAGTTATTGGGGGATTCGTTGATTATTAGGCTCTGATGGTCAATTGTTGATTACATTGAATGGGCTACTTTAAATGGATTTATAGGTTTATAAGTTTGGCAATTCCATTCTTGTTGTTCCACTTTTCCTTTTTCGCAGTTTGTATTTTCCGAAATCTGAAACCCTTGTTCTGAGCACAGTGGAAAATTGAAACTGCCTGCCGCTATTGTCCATTGCAACTCGGTTTTAATGGTCGATAGCACTTGATTTCAGGTCTTAAAGCGACATTCCCCTTTTCCAGGGAATAAAATCATCCTGCCCTAAGCGCATCGCTGCGGGAACAAGCTCCCCACTGGCTACTTGTATTATATATTCCAAGAGTTCTTCGCCTTTGCTTTCTATGGTATCTTCCCCGGTAATGATACTACCCGTATTAAAATCGATGATATCCTTCATACGCTCGCTCAAGGTATTGTTACTGGAAACCTTGATGACCGGAGTAATTGGGTTTCCGGTAGGCGTTCCCAGACCCGTAGTGAAACAGATAACATTACATCCTGATCCGGCAAGCCCAGTGGTGCTTTCCACATCATTTCCCGGGGTACAGAGCAGATTTAATCCTTTTTTTACCGCTTTTTCCGTGTAGTCCAAAACATCGGTTACCGGAGAACTGCCCCCTTTTTTTGCGGCACCTGCAGATTTCATGGCGTCGGTAATCAATCCGTCCTTGATGTTTCCCGGGGAAGGATTGTTCTTAAATCCCGAGCCTAGCGCAACGGCCCTATCGGAATATGCCCGCATGATGTCGGCAAACTTTGTAGCACTTTCCTGGGTTTCACAGCGGTTGATCAGTTCTTGTTCCACGCCATTGAGTTCAGGGAACTCCGATAAAATGGTAGTGCCCCCGAGGGCTACCAACAAATCCGAGGTGTATCCTAAGGCGGGATTTGCCGATATTCCGGAAAAACCATCGGAACCACCACATTCCAGACCCAAGACCAGATGCTGCAAAGGTGCCGGTTCCCGCTTGGCCTTATTGGCCTGGATCAATCCCAAAAAGGTTTTTTTTACCGCCTCTTCTATAAAGTGTCGCTCGCTCTCACTTTTTTGTTGCTCCAGGATATACAAGGGTTTGGAAAAACCGGGACTATTTCTTTCGATGGCCTGCTCCAAAAGCTTTACCTCGGCGTTTTGGCAACCTAAGCTGAGTATGGTTGCGCCGGCGACATTGGGATTGGTGATGTAACCTGCAAATAGGTTACAAAGCGTATCCGAGTCCAACCGGAAACCTCCGCAGCCCCCATTATGGGTCAAGAATTTTATACCATCCACATTGGGAAAAGTACGGTTGCGCTGTATTTCCTCCGGGCTTTTCATAATCCTGGTGGAAAGCAGATCTTCGCCAGAGGCACCTTCCTTGTATTTGTTGATCAGCAATTGGGTATCTACTACAAAATCGGTAGTGGTGTGGTAGCCAAGGGCCTTGGATAGGGAAGACTTTAAGACCTCTACGTTACGGTTTTCGCAAAAGACCATAGGGATGACCAACCAATAGTTGCCGGTGCCCACGCTGCCGTCCGCCCTATGGTATCCGCGAAAGGTACGATTTTTCCAACGCGCTATGTTTGGGGGATTCCAGGATACCTTTTCCTCTCCTACGGAATATTCGGAGGAGGCGTGCACCACATTGTCAATGGTGATGGTGTCCCCCTTGGGAATAGGTTTTACAGCCTTTCCTACCAAAGCTCCGTACATAAAGATTTCGTCGTCCAGGGCAAGGTTTTCGGCAGCAAATTTATGTTTGGCCTTGGTGTCCGAGACAAGGGTGATCGTATCCCCGTTGTGTATTACGGAGCTGCCCTTGGGAAGGTCGGTCAGAGCTGCTAAAATGTTATCCTTAGGGTGTATTTGAACAAAAGTATTTAACATGGTATCTTTTTCTATTTTAAACAGCTTCTAAAAATCAACGGTAGCCTTGATTACCCCGTTTTGGGGATCCAGCCATTCATCAAAATTAGAAATCATTTCGTTGTGGGCCACATTGTGCGTCACAAAGGAATCCATAGGGAATTGGCCGGCCTCCAGAACGGAAATCACATGTTCAAAGTCCTCCAAAGTAGCATTCCTGCTACAAAGGATGGAGGTTTCCTTGGCATGTATGGCAGGATGGGTAAAGGTGAGTTTCCCTTTGGAAAGTCCTACCAATACATATCGCCCCCCGTGTGCCATGAAATCGGGCCCGGATTCAAGGGCCCCTTTATGCCCTGTGGCATCAAAGACTACAGTGGCCATGTCGCCATTGGTAATCGCAGAAATTTTTTCGACGGCACGTTCGCCGCCCATTACTATATGATCTACCCCTATTTTCTCCTTGGCATAGTCCAATCGTTGCCTGTTCATATCAACGGCAATAACATGGGCTCCTGCAATTTGTGCGAGTTTCATGATGCCGATTCCAATGGGGCCACAACCCACCACTACAATATATTCTCCTTTTTGCACCTGCGCCCTTCGTATGGCGTGAGCACCAATGGCAAGGGGTTCCACCACTGCCATTTGGTCGTCGCTTAGATTTTTGGCCGGGATGAGCAAACGCACCGGGACGGTAATTTTTTCTTGCATGCCCCCATCGGTATGTATACCCAATACCTGCATTTGTGTGCAACAATTAGGTTTTCCGTTTCTACAGGCAATGCATTTGCCACAATTGATGTAGGGCATGATCACCCCATTGTCCCCTGCCTGTATACCCTGGGGGTTCTCGTCTATTTCCAATACTTGGGTGGCCAGTTCGTGGCCCAGAATCCTTGGGTAAGTAAAAAACGCCTGATTGCCGGTATAGGCATGCAGGTCCGTTCCACAGATTCCCACCTTTTTCACTTTTAACAGTGCTTCCCCCATTTGCCTTTTTGGCTCATCCTTTTTCTTAAGGATGAATTCACCAGGCTTCTCACAAACAATATAATCCATGTACCGAACAAAATTTTATTGAAAAAAGCGCACCCCAACGGGCGCGCTCCGAAATTAACAAAACTAACTTAAATCAGCTATTTTCCAATACTATAAACTAATTTCTAGGGTATGTGCAAAATCGCCTGTCTTTTTTCCGAGACCACGGATTAATAATCCGCTATCGGTTTGGTTGTACTGTAGTTTGGCATCACTTCCCAAGAGGATGATATTCTTTACATCCAAATCTTCCGCATATCCACTATTGGCTCCCAAGGATTTTATCTCAATGGTTCCCCCGGAAGGCCAATCCAGCAAAATGGCATAGAGTTTTTTTCCTTTTTTGGTGAAACGGATATCCTGGGCCGTATAACCCCCATTGGCATTTCGTTCGGACATATATCCACTTTTTTCCTTGGTAGGCCCTTCTCCAAAAACGCTCCAGTACTCCGTATTGTAAATGGCTTCACCGTTTGTTTCCAGCCATTTGCCTATCTGAAGCAAAGTCTCTTTTTGATCTTGAGGAATGGTACCATCCGGTTTTGGCCCTATGTTTAGCAATAGGTTGCCATTTTTGGAAACGATATCCACCAAATCGTCCACAAGGCTGTTGGCGGTTTTAGCCTCCTCATTGGTAACATAACCCCAGGAATTTTTTCCGATGGAAGTGTCCGTCTGCCATGGAAGCTTGCGGATCCCAGGGAGTTTTCCGCGTTCCAGATCATAGATTACCGTGCCCTCCGGAAAGGCCTCATGATACAGGTTTTTATCGTTAATGACCACTTCCTTGCCCCATTCCAGCCCTTTATTGTAGTAGTAAGCGGCAATTTTAGGGCGGTATTCCTCGAAATCCGGAATGTCCAAATAAAAATCGAACCAAAGAATTTCCGGTTTATAATTGTCTATCAGATCTACGGTCCGGTTCCACCACAACTGTTTAAACTCTTCAGATACCGGTTCGGTAAGGTCTTTTCCTTTTTTGGAATATAAGTCGGCATATTCCCGCTCTACCGTGTCAAAATGATCTTTTTTGTTGTAAAAGGACCAATTAAAGGCGTAATGGGAAGAGGCCCCCATAATAAGTCCCTGTTTTCGACCTTCCGCAAAGAGTTCCCCCAAAATATCCCGTTTGGGGCCCATCTGTGCCGCGTTCCATCGTGAGGTATTGGATTTGTACATGGCAAAACCATCATGATGATCGGCCACGGGAATTACATACTTGGCCCCGGCTTTTTTGAACAGGTCGATCCAGGCCTTGGGGTCGAATTTTTCCGCCTTGAACTTGGGAATAAAGTCCTTGTATCCGAACTCCTTTTGATCGCCCCATTTCTTTTTATGGTGCAAAAAGATTTCCGTGGGCCCTTCTCCCAAAGGTTTTAACTGAGCTGAGAAATTGGCCGTGTCCATATACATTAGCCTTGGATACCACTCGGATCCGTAGGCAGGAACGGCGTAGGCTCCCCAATGAATAAAGATTCCGAATTTTTGGTCGTTGAACCATTCAGGATCTTTATAGTGTTTTTTTATGGATTCCCAATTGGGTTCAAAAATGGCTGTTTTTGAGTTAGCTGACACCTGTGCTGTTTTTTTGTCCGTTTTGGAATTGCAGGAGAATAAAAGTAAGGTCGCAGCCCATAAAACAAAAAAGAGTCTTGAAATTATCATACATCTAAAGGATTGGTCAATTATGATTGTTATTAATGATTCCAAGATTGGTTTTTTTGCCACAATAGGAAACGTCTTATGGTCTAATGACGGCAACAAATGGTCATTTCAACCGGTTTGTCCATTTTTTTATCAGTCCATACCCCTCGGTTTTGGTATAATCTAATGAATAATGGGCTTTCTCAGCCGTACGGAACCTATCCAAGTGCATTAAATAATGACTAATTATGTTTTCTTTTTTTGAATAATTTGAAATGAATATCAAAATAGTTTAGTATCTAGTTAAGATAAACGTGGATTTTTCTTTGTTCCAAGGATATCTTTAATGGATTAAAAATGAATTTCTTATGACAAAGCGAGAAGTAGTGAAAATGGTCTTGGATCATCGGAAACCGCCTTATGTACCCTGGTCTTTTAAATTTACCCAGGAACCTAAGGAAATGCTCCAGGAACACTATGGGGTCAAGGATTTGGATCTGGTTCTGGGAAACCATATCCTAAATTTGGGGAGCGACATCGGCTTTTTTGAAGAGGTGGAAAAAGACCATTTTAAGGATGTTTTCAATGTGGTCTGGGATAGATCCATAGATAAGGATATAGGAATACCCATTGAAGATGTGATAAAGGAACCTACCTTGGAGGGTATTCCTTTTCCGGATCCGCGCGACCCTAGATTTTTTGCCAATATAGAGCCTGAAATAAATAAGAAACCACATCTGTTCCGGGTTTTCCAGATTGGATTTTCCCTCTATGAAAGGGCGTGGTCCCTTAGGGGAACGGAGAATTTGCTGATGGACTTTTTTATGTATCCTGATTTTGTACATGCCCTTCTAGGGAAGATTGCCGATTACAACATTGCCCAGGTAAAAAAGGCTTTGGAATATGATATTGATGCGGTTTATTTCGGAGACGACTGGGGGCAGCAACAAGGACTGATCATGGGCCCAGATATCTGGCATGAGTTCATTTATCCCCATATTCAAAGGATGTACAAAACGGTAAAGGATGCCGGCAAGTATGTAATGATCCATTCCTGTGGGGACGTGGACGAACTTTTTCCGTCGCTTATAGAAGCCGGACTCAACTGTTTTAACCCTTTCCAACCCGAGGTAATGGACGTTCATAAAATACATAACGATTATCTGGGGAAACTCTGTTTTCATGGGGGATTGTCAATGCAGAAGACCTTGCCTTTTGGCAGTAAGGAAGAGGTAAGGGAAGAGTCCCTGGCGCTATTGGAAATGGGATCTAAGGGAGGGTATATTTTTTCGCCCTCGCATTCCGTGGAAAGTGATACTTCTTTGGAGAATATTCTAACTTTTGTTGAAGTGGCCCAAGCACAGTTAAAAGAACCAAAATTAGTGTAGCACCATGGAAATATTGGAAAAAATAGCCAACTGCATAGAATTTGGCAAAATCAACAAAGTGGCTCCTTATCCCCCTAATATGAGGAGAATGGATGGTGCAGACGAACTTACCCTGGCCGCCTTGGAGCAAGGTTTTTCCGCGGGGGAAGTTTTGTCAAAAGGATTGATTATCGGGATGGAAAAGGTAGGGATTAAGTTTAGGGAAAACAAGGTTTTTGTGCCTCAGGTACTTATGTCCGCCAAGGCCATGAACGCCTCTATGATGCATTTAAAACCCCTGTTCGCCCAAGGGCATACAGAAAAAAAGGGCGTGTTCATTATTGGAACTGTCCAAGGCGATCTGCACGATATCGGAAAGAATCTTGTATCCATGATCGTAGAGGGCAATGGCTATGAGGTCATCGATCTGGGAACTGATGTTCCGGCCCAAAGCTTTATTGAAAAAATTAAGGAGTTTCCAGAGGCCATTGTGGGGCTTTCGTCTTTGTTGACGACGACCATGGAGAGTATGGGCAATATTGTAAAGGAAATAAAGAATACCTATCCCGATCAAAAAATTGCCGTGGGCGGGGCTCCCATAACACAGGAGTTTTGTGATGAAATCGGAGCGGATAACTTCTCAGCGGATCCGCAAGGCGTAGTGGAATTTATGAATAATTTAAAAAGAACGGCCTAATGAACGGATTGGAACTGATTACGGCCGCCATGGAGCGGAAAAAAGTAGAACGGATCCCATGGGTCCCTTTCGTGGGAGCACATGCGGGACAATTACTTGTGGTTGATGCCACCACCTATTTCAAATCGGAACGACATATTGTGGACGGTGCGGAAATTGCGATTAAAAAATATCGTCCTGACGGGATTCCCGTAACCTTTGACCTGCAGATCGAGGCGGAAGTTTTGGGATGCACGTTGAAGTGGTCCGAGGAGAACCCTCCTGCCGTGATCTCCCATCCCTTGGGTGAAGGGGTGTTACAATTGGAAGACTTGAAAGTGCCTTGTCGTTGCAAGGGTAGGATCGGAACGGTTATGAACGCTGCCGCCATGATAAGGGAACGGCATCCGGATATTGCTTTATACGGCCTTATAACGGGTCCCTTTACCTTGGCCCTACATTTGTTGGGCACCGATATTTTTATGAAACTATTTGAAGATCCGGACTATGTGGGCCGTCTTATGGACTTCTGTAAGCAAGTGGGCGAGGCAATGAGCAAGTACTATACCGAGGCCGGGTGTGATGTTATAGCCGTTGTGGATCCTATGGTGAGCCAAATCGACCCCATGTCCTTTGAGATGTTCGTTGCGCCCTATTGTAAGGAATTGTTCAAACATATTGGGGAATGTGGTGCCTTGAGTTCGTTCTTTGTCTGTGGCAATGCCACCCAGAACATTGAAGAAATGTGCAAATGTGGTCCGGACAATATTTCCGTTGATGAGAATATCCCACTGGATTACCTAAAGGAACATGCGGAAACCTATGAAGTAAGCTTTGGGGGCAATATGAAACTAACGTCCGTTTTACTGATGGGTACCCCCGAGGATTCCAAGTTTGAAGCCTTGGAATGTATGGATATTGGAGGCAATACCGGGTTTATCCTGGCCCCAGGCTGTGATCTGCCTATGGCCACCCCAGAAGAAAACTTGGTGGCGGTCGGAGAAATTGTGCACGATACCTATCAACAAGATGTGCTTAGGGCAAAGGGAAAGACCACCAAGGAATTGGAATTGCTGAACCTTAAGGAATACTTTTCACCGGATAAGGTAATCGTTGATGTGATAACCTTGGATTCCGCTTCGTGCGCACCTTGCCAATATATGGTAAAAGCAGTGGAACTGGCCGTTACCGAGTTGGAATCGGACCGAGTGGAATATGTGGAACACAAAATCAAAAATCAGGAAGGCATACAGATGATGATGTCCCTGGGGGTTAAAAACTTGCCTACTATCTGTATTGATGGTAAAGCGGAGTTTATCTCCAAAATTCCACCAAAAACGGAACTTATGGCCTGTATACAGGAACATTTAGATCAAAAATAGAGTCGGGACAGGATGACAGATTTAATTTTGGTTAGTGGTTTTTTAGGAAGTGGCAAGACCACATTGTTGAAACGATTGCTACAGGCCAATACGGATAAAAGGGTTGCCGTAATCCAAAATGAATTTGCCCCTTCGGGTGTGGATGGTAAGGAATTGCAACTGTCCGGCCAGGCCTTTAAGCTGGTGGAGATAAACAATGGGTCGGTTTTCTGTGTATGTCTCTTGCACACCTTTTTAGAACGCTTGGACGAGCTTATCGAGAATTATCGCCCTGAAATCATTTATTTGGAAGCGTCGGGCATTTCGGACCCTATTTCGATCTGCGAATTATTAAATCAGGATAGCATAAGGAACAAAGTGAGGTACGGCGGTGCCTGGTGCGTTGTAGATGCCTTACATTTCAAGAAGGCGGCCGCTTTTGTAAACAGGGCCAAACATCAGGTGCGGGTTGCGGATACCATCATTCTAAATAAGATGGATTTAGTGGATGAAAAACAATTGGGTGAGGTGCTTCAACAAATAAAGACCATTAATCCCGTAGCCAACATCAAAACGGCTACATTTTGCGATGTCCAAGACACCCAACCCCATTTTAGGCCAAAGGACTTACCCTCCAGTTTTGAAGACCGTCCCCCGGAGGAGATCAAGGCTGCCGTATATCGCACTACCGCAATAATAGACTTGGAGCAGCTAAAAGAGTTTTTGGTAGCTTTGGCCAAGGTAAGTATCAGGGCCAAGGGGTTTGTGAGGGTAGCCAAAAATAAATATGTGTTGTTCCACTTGGCTTTTAATGATTTTGATATACTTCCCCTAAAGGGGTATTCCGGTAGTTGCGAGATAATTGCCTTTGGGGAACTCATGCACGTAAAACTGTTACGACAATTATTTCAAAAAGCGAAAGAACCCGTGGCGTGAAGGAAATCTATTCGTATACCATACCGTTTTCGGAAGTGGGCCTAAGACTGGAGCAGATTTCCGCCTTTATGGGTTTGGGCCCGATCCCCGATCCCCCTTTTGACCAAATGATAGAGACTTCCTTAAATCTGCTTTCCAAGTCCAAGGCGATAACCGGAGGTTTTAGAATAGGTACCGTAGATGGGCTTTCCGCAAGAGAAGGAAAGGTTAAGGTAAATGGAACGGTTCTTGGCATTGGTACTATGATAGCCTCCTTTTTGAGGAATTCGGAATACGTGGCCTTGTTTACCTGTACGGCCGGTATGGAGGTGGAACATTTTAGTGATCGCTTTAAACAGGAGGATGATTTTGTGCTTAGCTATGTCATGGATGCAACAGGATCCATGCTCGTAGAGGGTGCTATGGATTTGGTCCAGGACAGGCTTAAAGAGATGGTGGGGCTCAAAGGCTTTTCGATCACTAACAGATATAGTCCCGGATATTGTGATTGGAAGGTAGCGGACCAGCAAAACCTGTTTTCACTTCTTCCATGGAATTTTTGTGGGGTTTCCTTAAACCGATCCTGTTTGATGAGCCCAGTAAAGTCGGTCAGTGGGATTATCGGAATCGGGAAGTCCGTAAAACATCTGGACTACATCTGTGACCGCTGTAAAAATGCTACCTGCATTTATCGGAAAAAAGAGATGTATCTTAAGAACTAGGTGGTAAGAATAGAAGTTAAACCGTTCTTACATATTTCTTTTGATAGACCAATGGCGAACACTCCTTGAATTTTTTAAACTGACGATAAAAGAAGGGGAGCGATTCATAACCACAGGAAAATCCTATTTGTGAAACGGATTTATCCGTGTCCAATAGCATCCTTGCCGCCATATTAATGCGATATTCGTTTAAAAAGGAAAAGAACGGGCGCCCCATCATCTTGGTAAAAAATCGGGAAAAGGATTGCTCGGACATGTTCATCAAATCCGCCAATTCCCTTAAATAGATTTTTCGGTCAAAGTGGGCTGCCACAAAATCATGGGCCTTGGCGATCCTACTTCCATATTCGGAAGGAATATCATCCATAAAACTGGCTTCGGAAAGGGTAGTGTAGGAACACTTGGACAATGCTGTGAGCAGTGTCAACAACTGGATATATAGTTCGTCCCCGTGCAATTTTATCAGTTTTTTCAGTTTGGGCAACAGGGGTACGGTTTCCGCGGCACTAAAAATGATCCCCTTAGAGGCCGTTCTCAACATATGGAAAACAGGTGCCAATTCCGGAACCTTGGTATAGATGCCCCGATTCCATTGAATAACGGTGGATTTTGACTTGCCCTTTTGCCCGATGGTATTTTTCCAACAATGAGGAAGATTGCCCCGCAAAAGAACCAGTTCCCCAGGCTCATAAGGTCCTACGTAATCCCCTATGAATTTTGTCCCAACGCTCTCGTCAATATAGGTAAGTTCATGTTGGGGATGAAAATGCCATGGGGTCTCAAAGTCCTTCTTAGTATGTAGAAATCCCAGGATGGTCTTCTGCTTTCCTAAATGAATGGGTTCCAGAATAGGTTTCATAGTGAAGGCATTTCAAACGCTTCCTTTGATTTTTAGAATGACCGATCCTTAAAAGGAACGCCCAAAAATATCCAAGGAAGTGCTTTATTTTATCTATCTATGCTAAAAATAGGCATTATAACAACAGAATAGTTTAGGATTTGGTCAAAAAACATTAGGGATGGAAATCATATAATTCCAATTTTTGTAAAAATCGATTCAAATGCTTTTTTTGAAATATTTCAAAACAGGCCGTAAACAAGAATACAAAAGACTTAAAAATGGAAAAGAGCAAACTCCCTGATCCTTTTGAAAAGGCCAGAATCAACAAGGGCCTAGGGGAAATGAACGATCAGGATGATCCCGTGAAAATGTTATTACGCCATAGGGACGTTCGCAAAACGGCCCATAATTACAGGACGTTTTCTTCCGAGGCCTTGCCGGGTCGTATCGTGGTGCCTTCCGAGGTGAATATTAGGGAAACACGGCAAATTCCCTTTGAACTGGACCCACCTTCCCATGGTGCCTATAGGGCCGCTGTAGAACCCTGGTTTAAGCGACCACTGCAAACGGAGTATCAAAAAAGGCTTTCGGAACAAATAAACACTATTGTGGAAGCGGCATTGGAGAAGGCCTCGGTAGAAGTGGTAAACGGTTTTTCCTTGCCTTTACAATCCCGTGCCCTTACCCTTTTGTTGAATATCCCTTATGAGGAGGCCGAGACCTGGATTTCTTGGGGGACCCATGTTTTCAGAAGTGAAGATACTGCCCTGGATGGGGACAAGGCTGCCATTCTGTACGACTATATCGATGCACAGATCGATAAGGCCCTTGAGCATCCCGGGGAGGATTTGTACTCGGTTTTATTGGCAACCGAGGTAGACGGCAAAAGAATGACCCGTGAGGAGGTAAAAGGGGTTATGGTCCTCACCTTTGCCGGTGGGCGGGATACGGTCATCAACGCCATAACCAACACCATTGCCTATTTGGCAGAGCATCCGGAATCCCTGGAGCGGCTGCGCAATGAGCCTGAACTAATCGGGAAATCCGTAGAGGAGTTTATCCGGTATTTTTCCCCACTTACCCAAATGGGAAGAGTGGTTGTAGAGGATACCCAGGTGTGCGAACATGCCATAAAGGCGGATAGCAGGGTATCCCTATGTTGGGCCTCCGCGAACCGGGATGCCTCGGTTTTTGAGAATCCCGATGAAATAATACTGGATCGGAAGGTGAATCCCCACGTGGCCTTTGGATTTAGCCATCACAATTGTCTGGGAGCCACCCATGCCCGCCAACTCATGCGGATTTTGTTGCAAATCCTTGTAGAGAAGGTGGATTCCATGGAAATCTTGGATTTTGAGGAGAACATTGAGGATTTGGGCGAGTTTAAACGAAAAGTAGGTTATGACCGTATTAGGGTGCGGTTCAATCCGAATTAAAAAAGAAAAAAGATAATGGCAAAGATTACATTTATTACCGGCGATAACGAAAAGATAATCCTGGAGGCAGATTCCGGATCGTTGATGGAACTGGCCGTTAAGCATAATGTTAAGGGCATCGATGGCGATTGCGGTGGAGTCTGTTCTTGTGCTACCTGCCATGTGCATGTGGCCCCCGGGGATATGGAAAAAACCGGGGAGGCCAGCGAGATAGAAATGGATATGCTGGAACTGGACGATAACGCGGACGAATACAGCCGTTTGGGCTGCCAGGTACAAATTACGGAGACTCTGGACGGCATTGTGTTACAGGTGGCCAAATAGTAAGCAATGGAAGGGCAAGATTCCAAATCCGGGATATGTGTTATTATCGGGGCCAGTCATGCCGGCGTAAATTGTGCATTTGCTCTGCGTAGGGAAGGGTGGGCAGGCCCTATTCTTATTTTTGACCGGGATCCGGAAATGCCCTATCACCGACCTCCTTTGTCCAAAACGTATCTGACGGATGCGAACGGCCAGGGACAAAACCTGCTAAAACCCTTGGAGAGTTATACCCACGAAAATATAGACCTTAAGCTAGGGATATGGGTAAATGAAATAGACCCGGAAGGGAAATCCATCGTTTTGGAAGATGGCCAGGTGCAGCCGTACACCAAATTGGTCTTGGCCACGGGAGCCCGACCGTTAATACCGCCTATTCCGGGAATAGACATGGCCAAAAACCTATTCCTCCTACGTACCGCCAAGGACGTGGCGGCTATTAAAAAAGCCATAAAGGAAAACGGTAACGGAGAGGTCCTGGTCATTGGCGGAGGATATATTGGGTTGGAAATCGCCGCTTCCCTTAAAAAAATGAATCTGAAGGTTACCTTGTTGGAACGGGAGGAAAGGGTTTTGGCACGGGTGACGGCACCGGAGATGTCTACTTTTTTTGAAGAACTTCATGAAAAAAATGGGGTGTCCTTATTTACGGGAAAAGACGTGGTTGAGATAAAGACAGATGAAACCCGCAACCAGGTGCTTTGTGCCGATGGGTCTTCCTTTAATGCCGATATAATTATAGTTGGGGTAGGAATCCGTGTTAATACCGAATTGGCGGAAAAAATAGGCTTGGATATCCAAAATGGGATTCAGGTGAATGAGACCGCCAGAACAAGCAATGCGGATATCTATGCCATTGGGGATTGTACCTTGCATCACAACCCGCACTATAACCGTTATGTTCGACTTGAGTCGGTTCAGAATGCCGTAGACCAGGCAAAGATAGCCGCCGCCTCCATTTGTGGAAAGGAGGTGGTCTACAATGCCATTCCTTGGTTCTGGTCCGATCAGTACCAGATAAAACTACAGATGACAGGGCTTTCCCAGGGCTATGACGAAGCCATACAACGCATAGAGAAAGACAAGGAGAACTGTTTTTCGGTCTGGTATTTCAAAGGGGATGAACTGTTGGCCGTGGATGCCATAAACAATGCCAAGGCCTATGTTTTGGGGATGCGTTTTATCCAAGCGAGGCAAAAGTTGGATAAATCGAAGGTGGGAGATTCTTCCATTCCTATAAAGCCGACTAGTTTTTTGGCTTAAAGGTTCGTATGCCAAGTGCAAAACAAAATAAAAAAAATGGGAATAGATTCAAAATGTGCGATAGCCAAAGGGGACGGTTCTTTTGTTATAGATAGCGTAGCCGTTGCCGACCCAATGCCGGATGAGGTTTTGGTAAAAGTGAAAGCGGCCGGACTTTGCCATACGGATCATGATTCCCTGCATTGGGGCAAACCCATAGTAATGGGCCATGAAGGTGCGGGGGTGGTCGCTGCCAAAGGAACTGATGTAAGGAGTGTGGAAATAGGTGATGCCGTAATCCTAAATTGGGCCACGCCCTGTAGAAAGTGTTTTCAGTGCACCCGGGGGAACGAACATATTTGTGAGAACAATTCCCCTGTGGTCGCCGGGGCAAATGGCTTTACCCCGGGCCACGCACATTTAGAGGGGACCCTATGGCAAGGCAACCCTATAGAACGGTCGTTTAACATCGGAACGCTTTCTGAATATACTTTGGTAAAGGAATCGGCCGTGGTAAAGAACCCACTTCAGGATATGTCTTTCCCGGCGGCCAGTATCATAAGTTGCGGGGTAATGACGGGTTACGGTTCCGCAGTGAACTCGGCCAAAGTTAAAGAAAACTCCTCTGCCGTTGTTCTTGGTACCGGGGGAGTGGGGTTAAATGTTATTCAGGGCATAAAAGTATCCGAAGCTTCAAAAATTATCGCTATAGACATTAACCCGACCCGACTGGAAATGGCCAAGGAATTCGGGGCCACGCATACTATTTTGGCGGATAAGGAGGATACAGGCCTACTAAGGGCCGCAGAAAAAGTAAAACAACTTACGGAGGGCAGAGGTGCCGACTATGCCTTTGAATGCACCGCTATCCCGGAATTGGGAGCGGCCCCTTTGGCCATGGTGCGTAACGCGGGTACCGCTGTACAGGTGAGCGGTATTGAGCAGGAGATAATGATAGACATGAACCTTTTTGAATGGGACAAGATATACATCAATCCGTTATACGGGGGTTGCAATCCGGAGCGGGATTTTCCAAAAATCATTTCCCACTACAAATCCGGGGCATTAAAATTGGATGAAATGATTACCAATACCTATGGCCTGGACAATTTGCAACAGGCCTTTGATGATATGCTTTCGGGAAAAAATGCAAAGGGGGTTGTTACCTTTGATTAACTATTATGTTTAGAACCACGGAAATATCCGACCCTAGCTTTGAAAGTGGCCACCTTAGGTTTATCACGGTAAAGACCCCGAACTTAAAAGGAAGGGGGGATATCTGCGTTTTTGTACCACCAATGGATAATTTGCGAGATGTTCCTTTGGTGGTTCTTCTCCACGGGGTGTATGGCAGTGCCTGGGTGTGGTCACAAAAGGGAGGTGTTCATAGGACGGCCCTGCAAATGATAAGGGATGGAGAGATACCGCCAATGGTGATCGCTATGCCCTCCGATGGACTCTGGGGCGATGGCTCCGGCTATTTGCCCCATAATGGGCTCCATTTTGAGAAATGGATCGTGGAGGACGTGCCCCAGGCCGTTATTGAGAATATCGCAATGGTCTCCGAGAAATCCAGCCAATTTATTTCCGGGCTTTCCATGGGCGGGTTCGGTGCCCTCCGTTTGGGCATAAAATACTCCGATAGATTCAAGGCTGTTTCCGCACATTCCTCCATTACGGATCTTGGGCAAATGAAAATGTTTGTAGAAGAGCCCCTGGAGAATTATAGGCAAGGGGACGGCCAAGAGAACTCCGTTTGGGGTGTCGTGGAAAAGTATGCTGGGAATTTGCCCAAAGTTCGCTTTGATTGTGGAACCGAAGATGAACTCCTTGAAGCGAATAGGGAACTGCATCGGCGATTAATGGTGGCTAATGTAGCCCATACGTATGAAGAATTTCCTGGAGGGCATGAATGGTCTTACTGGCAGGAGCACGTACAAAAGAGCCTTGGGTTTTTCGCAGAACGGTTATCATAGTCGGTTAAATCCCTATTAGCGTATTGATTTCGGCCTGCGCTTCCTTGGCGGCAATCAGTATTTTGGGGAGATCCACTTCTTTGGAAATATTGGCGGTAAGGATGGAAACGTCCAATACGGAAACAAAATCCGAGCCAATTTCGCCTATGGGCACCGCTATATCCGTAACCCCGCTGGTTAACTGGCTCAATGCGGCGCAATGCCCATCTTGGGCCACCTTTTCCACTTTTTGGAGGAATTGCTTTTTTTTAGAGCTAGGCCATTGGGTAAAATAAATGTCCCTGGAAAGCACTTCCGTCCTCTTTTGGCGAGGTAGCATGGCCAAGAATACCTTTCCTGAATTGGTTACGGAAAGGGGGAAATGAATGCCTTCTTCTACAGAAAGGGAAATGGGTTCTGGACTGCGCATTTGCAAGATGACCATAAGACGGTCGTTTTGTAAGATACTCAGGTGGCAGGACTGTCTTGTTTTTGAAGCCAGGGTCTGCATGGGGTATTCCGCAACGCGCTTAAGTTCGTCAAAAGGGGTGTGGCGGTGAGAGAGGTTGTACATTTTTAAAGAGAGCCTGTAGTTTCCGGAATTTCCGGTGCGTATCAGGTATCCCCGCTCTTCCAAGCGCACCAACATCCTATAAATTTCACTTGGGGTTCTTCCAATTCCTTCGGCTATGTCCATTTGGGAGAGGGGTGTGCCCTTTTTGGAAAGGTGTTCCAGAATATCCAACCCCTTGTCCAGAGCCGGGGCATTGTATTTTGTTTCAAAGGTTTTAGGCATGTTTTAAAATGATTGAAAAACACAAAACTAATAATCGAATTTAGACAATAATTCAAATATAAAATTTATTTTTGTATATAAATTATTAAAAACTTCCTTAATGGCCTCCAACCCCATAGCTGGCACATTGATTCATGCTATAGGGGGCATTGCAGCATCTACCTGCTATGTGCCCTATCAGAAGGTTAAGCAATGGTCCTGGAATTCCTATTGGATCGTTCAGGCGTCCTTTGCCTGGTTCATATTTCCTTTTTTGATCGGTTTTTTGACCGTTCCCAGTTTAATGGAGGTTTTTAGGAGTTCTCCCACCGATGTCCTGGTAAATGCCACACTCTTAGGAGCTATTTACGGATTTGGTGGAATGTGTTTTGGCTTTGCCATTGGGCATATTGGTTACTCGCTTACCTATACCATCTCCATCGGAATTTCGGCCATACTGGGCACAATAGTGCCTTTGATTATGGCCGGCACGTTGATTGAAAAGCTTACCGGCCCCGGTGGCTATATCATTTTCTTCGGAATGTCTTTGGCCTTAACAGGCATTGTGATTTGCGGAGTGGCCGGTTATAGAAAAGAAAAGGATTTAAAGGAAAAGAAGGTAGATGGAGGTGGACCTTTGGCCTTTAATATGAAAAAAGGGCTCTTGCTAACACTTATTGCCGGAGTACTGTCCGCGGTGTTCGGGATATCCTTGGAAGTGGGTTCCCCAGTGGCGGAGATTGCCGGGCGGTATGGAGCGGGAAATTTTGAAGGAAATGCTAATTTGATACTTTCTACAGGGGGTGCTTTTTTAACCAACTTGGTCTGGTTCACCATTGTGGGGGCGCGTGAAGGGACTCTTTCGGAGATTGTGGATATCAAAGGGCTTGGAGCCAAAAAGATTACCCTAAACTTTACAATGTCCATTCTAAGTGGTGCCCTATGGTACGGGCAGTTCTTCTTTTATGGTATTGCCCATGTAAAGATGGGGGCCTACAAATTTGCCAGTTGGGTAATCCATATGTCCATGCTCATCTTCTTTAGCTATATCGTGGGGATTGTAATGAAGGAGTGGGTGCAGGTTACCCGTCGTACCTACCTTACTTTGATATTGGCCTTGGTCATCTTAGTGGTTTCTTTTGTTGTGATGACCTACGGAAGTATGCTTGGCCCAAAGGAAACGATGGGCCATTAACAAGAAAGAAAACATGAAACACATAAAATCCGTTCAGTTAAAAGGAATTACTTGGAACCATAGTCGTGGATTTACCAGTATGGTGGCCACCGCACAGCGTTTCTGCGAATTGAATCCCGGTGTGGAGATAGTTTGGGAAAAAAGATCGCTCCAGGCCTTTGCGGACGAACCAATAGACCAATTGGCGGAGCGGTACGACTTTTTGATCATAGACCATCCCTGGGCCGGCTTTGCCGGAAAACATCGGGTAATCTTGCCCTTGGATCAATATTTGCCCAAGGAGTTTATGGCGGATCTGGCTGAAAATACGGTGGGGTATTCCCATATAAGCTATAGTTCCGAGGGGCATCAATGGGCACTGGCGGTGGATGCCGCCACCCCAGTGGCATCCAGTAGGCCCGATATATTTAAAGATAAAGAGCTTAGGTTACCAGAAACCTTTGCCGACCTTTTGCATTTGGCTAAAAAGGGATGGGTCGCTATGCCAGGAATCCCACAGGATACCTTGATGAATTTTTATATGATGTGTTGCACTTTGGGTGAGGATGTTTGTACGGGTAAGGAGGAAGTGGTCAGTGAGGACATCGGTATTCAGGCCCTCCAATTGTTGCGTGAATTGGCCATGGAAATAAATGACCAAGTATTCAATTGGAACCCTATAAAGGTCTATGAGGCTATGACGTGCACAGATAATTTTGCCTATTGCCCTTGGGCATATGGCTATACCAACTATAGCCGTCGAGGATATGCCCGGCAATTGCTTCATTTTCACGATATGGTAAATATTAAGGGAATGGGCAGGGCCATATCCACTTTAGGAGGTACGGGACTAGCGGTTTCGGCCAAGTGCGGAGCGGTTGAGACTGCCATGAAATACGTGGAATATGTTGGTTCCGAAACTTGCCAAAAAACAGTCTTCTTTGATGGGGGCGGTCAACCCGGACACCGAAAGGTATGGTTGGACGAACGGGCCAATGTTGCTACCCATAACTTTTTTAAGAATACAATTTCTGCTTTGGATCGTGCCTTTCTGCGTCCGCGATATAACGGTCATATGTATTTCCAGGATCGTGCGGGAGCTCCTATCCGGGAGTATTTGATGAATGGCGGGAACGAATGGAAATTATTACAGGACTTGAACGAACTATATAGAAAATCCTTAGATCAATGAGGCCCTTGGACGGTATAATGGTGTTGGAGTTTTGTCAATTCATGGCCGGTCCTTCTGCGGGATTAAAACTGGCCGACCTTGGGGCCAGGGTCATCAAGATCGAACGTCCCGGAAAAGGGGAAGGTGGTCGGCAGATAGCCATTAAAAATCTTTTTGTGGATGGCAGTAGCTTGGTGTTTCATACTATAAACAGGAATAAGGAATCTTATGCGGCCAATTTAAAGGATCCCAAAGACCTGGAACGTGTTAAAAAATTGATTAAAGAGGCGGATGTAATGACCCATAACTTCAGGCCCGGGGTTATGGAAAGAATAGGCTTGGACTACCAAATGGCCAAGGCTTTGAATCCTAAGCTTATCTATGCTGCGGTATCGGGTTACGGTACTGGTGGGCCTTGGGCTGGGAAACCGGGGCAAGATTTGTTGGTCCAGTGCTTATCGGGTTTGGCCTACCTTTCTGGTGACGAATCCGACGGCCCCACACCTTTTGGTCTGGCCACAGCGGATATTATTACGGGAAGCCACCTGGCACATGGTATTTTGGCCGCTTTGTTCAGAAGGTCAAGGACCGGAAAAGGCGGCTTGGTAGAGGTAAGCTTATTGGAGTCCGTTGTCGATTTTCAGTTTGAAGTAATCACCACTTATCTCAATGATGGCCGCAGACTCCCTAAAAGGGCCAGGAAGGGAAATGCCCATGCCTATTTAAGTGCCCCGTACGGGGTTTACAAAACCAAGAATGGTTATATGGCCTTGGCTATGGGATCATTAACCACTATTGGTAGGATATTGCAATCCGACGCATTAATGGATTTTACCGATCAAAGGGATTGGTTTATTGGTCGTGATGAAATCATGGATATCCTTTGTGGTATTTTACAGAAGAGGGATACCGCCCATTGGTTGCAACTTCTGGGAGCCAAGGGCATTTGGGTTTCCGAAGTGTATGATTATGAAACGTTGCTTGGGCATGAAGCCTATTCCATTTTGGAAATGGACCAAAAGTTAAAGCTGCTCAATGGGGAGGAAGTACATACCACACGTTGCCCAATTCGGATCAATGACGAGCGGTTGTTTGCGGAGCGGCCCGCTCCAAGGATCGGGCAACATACGGAGACCATTGCTCGGGAATTTGGATTATAAGAGAATTTTTATTTATGAAGCCTTTAGAGGACATATTGGTCATTGATTTGAGTCAATTTCTTTCGGCTCCCTCGGCCACGTTACGCTTGGCCGATATGGGTGCGCGGGTCATTAAGGTAGAAAGGCCGGAAACTGGCGATATTTGCCGTCAACTTTACGTTTCCAATGTTATTTTGAACGGGGAATCCTCGGTTTTTAGGGCGATAAACAGAAATAAGGAAAGTTTTGAGGCCGATCTAAAGGATTCTTCGGACAAACAACGGGTGCTAAGGCTTATCCAAAAAGCCGATATTTTAGTGCATAATTTTAGGCCCGGTGCCATTGAAAGACTGGGGCTGGATTATGCTTTGATCCAAAAGGTAAACCCGGGAATAATCTATGCCCATATTTCAGGATATGGGGAGGAAGGGCCATGGAAATCAAAACCGGGGCAGGATTTGTTGCTTCAATCGCTTTCGGGACTGTCATGGTTAAGTGGCAACGGTGGCAAAGGGCCTGTGCCCATGGGGTTGGCCATAGCCGATATTCTATCGGGATCCCATCTGGTCCAGGGTATTTTGGCCGCTTTGGTATATAAATCCAAAACCAATAAGGGTGCAAAGGTTTCCATAAGTATGCTGGAGTCCATATTGGATTTTCAATTTGAAACCATAACCACCTTTTATCATGATGGCGGCAAACCGGTACAACGTAGCCAAAACAGCAATGCACACGCCTATTTAGGAGCTCCTTATGGAGTCTATGCGACCGAAAATGGCCATTTGGCCTTGGCAATGGGGGCTATTCCGGTCTTAGGAGAACTATTGGACTGTGAAGCCCTAAAGGCATACATCGATCCAGAGGGATGGTTTGCCCAAAGGGATGAAATAAAACAGGTCTTGGCCGATCATTTAAAGAAGGGCACTACGGAAAAATGGTTGTCCATCTTGGAACCTGCGGATTTTTGGTGTTCGGATGTTTTGGATTGGCACCGACTTTTGGATCACGAAGGTTTTAAGATTTTACGGATGATTCAAAGGGTAACTATGGGCGATGGGTTTTCCTATGAGACTACACGTTGCCCCATAAGATTGGACGGAGAGATCCTTACCTCTCCACTAGGTTCCCCTGCTTTGGGAGAACATACGCAGGCGATTGCTGAAGAACTGATACCCGATTAGGATGAACAGTGGGAAATTCAGGATAGCGGTTAGGAAATATGCCCCGTTTGAAACGGCCTTGGACAAGATGTGGAAGGACTTTTGTGGAAGAACAGGATGCCTTCTGCAATTGGAAGCTGTTGCCTTGGATTTACACCCTTTGTACGATGCCCTCCTTAAGGATGGTGGATTGGTCAATGGCCATTGGGATATTGCCCTAATCAATACGGACTGGATCACTGAAGCCTTTACAAAAGGTGCTTTAGAGGATTTAACCCCTTATCTTGGGAACAATCCACCCGAAGATTTTCCACAGGGTTGGTCGGAATCTTTATTGGGGAAACAACGCTTTGATGGTAGAACAATGGCCTTGCCCTTCCATGATGGCCCAGAGTGTCTGATCTATCGAAAAGATCTGTTGGAATCCCCAGGGGAGAAAGAAGCTTTTCAAAAGAAATATAATAGATTGCTGTACCCGCCCAGGACCTGGGAAGAACTGATGCAGGTAGCGGAGTTTTTCAACCGACCGGAAGAAAATCTATATGGTACCACTTTTGCCGCCTTTCCTGATGGCCATAATACGGTATTTGATTTTTGTCTGCAACTATGGACCCGAAATGGGGAACTTTTGGATAACAAAGGGAAGGTTTGTGTAAATACCCCTGAGGCACAGGCGGGAATGGATTTTTATAGAAGGGCGTTACGGAACCATAATGCCATTCATCCAGATTCGGGGAATTTTGATTCCGTAACATCAGGGATGGCATTTGCCCGGGGAGAACTGGCCGCCATGGTCAACTGGTTTAGCTTTGCCAGTATGTGCGAGGTAATTCCAGAGTCTCGGGTAAAAGGCAAAGTGGACGTCGCCATGGTGCCCGCGGGCCCCAAGGGGAAAGGGGTATCCCTTAATGCGTATTGGATGTATGTTATTGGGGCGGGCAGTACCAAGAAAGACTTGGCCTATCAGTTTATCCACTATGCCGTTAATGCCAAAAATGACCGTATGTTGACCTTTGAAGGTGGAATCGGATGTAGAAAATCCACTTGGACGGATCCCGAAGTGAACGCTGCGGTACCCTATTATCACAAGTTGGAGGAACTGCATTTACGTGCGCGCTCCCTGCCCCAAAAAGACAATTGGGCCGAGATTTCCAAAGTTATGGACCATTTGGTGCTGGATGTCATCCATACCCAAAGGGAGGTCCGGACCATTTTGGATAGTGCACAAAAGCAAATCAATGAGATCGAAAAATAGCAGGTCATGAAACTTTCCTATAAACCAGTGTTGCCAAGGGAAAAAAGACCCATCTATATTATCGGGGCGGGAGGTATTGTTCGTGATGCCCATTTACCGGCTTACCAAAAAGCAGGTTTTACCGTGGCGGGGATTACGAACCGTACCCGAAAAAGAGCGGAGGACCTGGCCCATACCTTTAACATTCCCAAGGTTTACGACACCACGAGTGAAATGATAGCGGATGCATCCGAGAATGCTGTTTTTGACTTGACTCTGATGCCAGATCAGTTTGTGCCTTCCCTGGAACTACTTCCCAGCGGTGCGCCGGTGTTGATACAAAAGCCCATGGGGGACTATTATGAACAGACCTTGGCCATTTTGGAGACCTGTAGGCGTAAAAGGCTGAAGGCGGCTATTAATTGCCAAATGCGTTATGCTCCGTATATCATGGCGGCGAAGGATATGATAGCCCGAGGATTGATTGGCGAACTGTACGATTTGGAGGTTCGACTCACTACCTACACCCCATGGGAATATTTTCCCAATGTAATGCACCATCCCCGTTTGGAGATACAACAACATAGTATACATTACATAGATATGATCCGGTCTTTTTTGGGTAATCCCCAAAAGGTGTATGCCAGGACGGTGGCACATCCGGCAAAAGCCATGTCCTCTACCCGGACCACGGCCATCTTGGACTATGGCAAGGCAATGCATGCCGTAATCAATACTAATCACGACCATAATTTTGGTCCGGATAACCAGGAAAGTTTTATAAAATGGGAGGGTACCCGCGGAGCCATTAAGGCTAGGATGGGACTGTTATTGGACTATCCCCACGGGGCTCCAGATCATTTTCAATATTGTACGCTATCTGAGGGTGAAAAACCGGAATGGACGGCAGTTTCCCTGGAAGGTTCTTGGTTCCCCGATGCTTTTATTGGCACCATGGCGGCCCTAATGCGCTATGTGGAGGGCTCCAGCAAGGAACTCTCTACCAGTGTAGAGGATGTGGTGCATTCTATGGCCGTTGTGGAGGCCGCGTATGCCTCAAACGATAAAGGAGGCAAAGAGCCGGACTATAGGTTTTGATCATAAATGAATAAACAAATAAAAAACTAGTTGGAGCCCCATGCATATTAAATCGCGATTTTTTGAGGATTATGAAATGAATAGTAAAAGGGAAACCTTGGGTCGCACTATTACCGAAACCGATTTTGTGATTCACGCTGGACAAACAGGGGATTTTTTTCCGCATCATATGGATGCCGAATGGTGCAAGACCCAACCGTTTAAACGGCGAATTGCCCATGGTACGCTCACTTTTAGTGTGGGAATAGGAATGACGGCCACGGAAATAAACCCAGAGGCCTTCTCCAAGGGCTACGATCGTTTACGTTTTATAAAGCCGGTATACATAGGTGATACCATTCGAGTGGTCATAACAATAACCGATAAAAAGGAATCCAAAAAACCGGAATTGGGCCAGGTTACGGAACATGTGGATATCTTTAACCAAAGGAACGAATTGGTGCTGGTCTGTGACCATATTCTTTTGGCCAAGAAAAAGGAATCTATAGCTTAAAAGAAGAAAAAATGAACAAACTAGGGGTAATGGCGTTGGGGATGCTGGTGCTTTCCTGCGCGGGTGAAAAAAAGAGCCAATTGGCCGTTAATTCGGTAGATCGGGACAGCCTTACCTATAAGGCAAATTGGGAGTCGCTTAAACAGCATAAGACCCCGGATTGGTTTTTGGATGCCAAATTTGGAATCTATTGCCATTGGGGCCCATATTCGGTGCCTGCTTTTGAGAATGAGTGGTATTCGCATTGGATGTACACCAATAAAAACAACCCGGAACATGAGCGGGGCAAGAAGTTTTATGAACATCATATAAAAACGTATGGCCCTTTGGATACATTTGGATACAAGGATTTTATTCCGATGTTCAAAGCCGAAAAGTTCAACGCCGCGGAGTGGGCCGATTTATTTGAAAAAGCAGGTGCCCGTTTTGCCGGTCCAGTTTCCGAGCATGCCGATGGCTTTGCTATGTGGGATAGTAAACTTACGGAATGGGATGCTAGGGACATGGGCCCCAAACGTGATATTATGGGTGAGCTTTCCAGAGAAATCAGAAAACGGGATATAAAGTTCGTCGCCACTTTTCATCGCCATTGGCTTTTGGGGTGGTACCCCACTTGGGACAAGACCACGGATGCCTCAAATCCAAAATATGCCGGGTTATATGGTCCTAAAATGAAGAAGGGCGATTTTGTGTACCCTTCCAGTACACATGACATTGATGCGGGAATAAAGAAATATTACCCTTTGGCGGATGAAAAATTTAATAGGGACTGGCTGGCTAGACTAAAGGAAATTCTGAATAACTACGATCCGGATTTGGTTTGGTTTGATAATAAGATGGACGTGATTGGTGAGCAATACCGCAAAGATTTTCTGGCGTACTACTATAATCGGGCGGAAAAAAATGGAAAGGAAGTGGTGGCAACCTATAAATTTTATGATTTTGCGAAAGGCTCTGCAGTTTTGGACGTGGAGCGTGCCCGAATGAGCGAAATGAAGGATTTTCCCTGGCTAACGGACGATTCCATAGATTGGAAGGCATGGAGCCATATCGGCGACCCCGATTATAAGGATGCCAATCGGATAATCGACTTCTTGGTAGATGTGGTGAGCAAGAATGGATGCCTCCTCCTGAACATCACCCCGAAGGCAAATGGAGAGATACCTGGGCCCGTTAAGGAACGTTTGTTGGAAATAGGGAAGTGGCTTAGGGCCAATGGCGAGGCTATCTATGGCACCCGGCCTTGGAAGATTTATGGGGAAGGTGATACCAGAGTGGTAGAGGGCCATCTGAGTGAGCGGGAAAATGCAGATCATACCGCAACCGATATTCGGTTTACCACCACGGATAGTGTACTTTACGCTATAGTATTGGATTGGCCGGATAATAACAAAACGGTAATCACCTCCCTGAAAAGTGGAAATGACCTTTATGAGGATTCCATAGCTTCCATACAATTGTTGGGCCATAAAACCAATTTGGAGTTTCAAGTGAAGGAAGATGCATTACATGTGGAACTACCCAAGGAGCCCGTGGGAGACCACGCTTACGTACTTAAAATAAATGCTAAAGAATAGACATATGCGAATACTGATATACATCCCTGTGTTGTTTTATGCTTGGTCTTTTAGTGCACAGACACCCGATCCTCCCGAAGGATACCAATGGGTTCGGAACGCAAAATTTTCAGATGAATTCAACGGAAAAAAGATCGACACTACCAAATGGTACGATCGCTCTCCATACTGGGTCAACGGAAGACCGCCCGCTACGTTTAGGGCCTATTCCGTTTCGGTAAAGGAGGGCAATCTTCAGATTAAGAATTCGGTTTTGGAAGGAGATAGCAAATACACCATTGCCGGGGGTGCCGTGGCCTCGGTAGCAAAGGATGCACATTATGGATATTATGAGGCCCGTATAAAAGCTTCTGGTATTTCCATGTCCTCTACCTTTTGGTTAAAGAATAAAAGGAAGAAGAACGGTTGCGTAACGGAACAGCAAGAATTGGATATCGTAGAGATTGTAGGGCATCAAAAAAGAGCTGGTGATTTTAGAACTACAATGAAATCCAATGCCCATTACATCCATACCCCTTGTAACGGGGAAGAAAACTATATCTCTGCCCCGGGTCCTGGAGCAAGGATCGATCCCCCCGCCGAGAAGGCCTATCATGTTTATGGATGTTGGTGGGTGGATGCCAACACCTTGCACTTTTATTTGGATGGAGCTTATGTCTATACCATACATCCTAGTACGGAAATCAAAAAAAATCCATTTTATAGGCCTATGTATATGCATCTGGTCACGGAAACCTATAATTGGGAAACCCCACCTACCCCTAAAGAATTGGT
>JBCBSN010000013.1:0-37906 GCA_039819225.1 Bacteroidota bacterium
AGTCCTTCCTGTGCAAATGACCGAAAGCCAAAACCATGAAACCCGAATAAAAGTATACGGCTTGGTCTCATCTTAGATATGGGCATATGAGTTAGTCTGTACAAACTAAATGGTATAACGGATGAAATATCGCTTTAGTATAGATTTGGTGCCACTTAGGCCCTTAACAACCCTTAACGTTACAAATAGACAAAAAAATGGAAAATGGTCGTACTTTTGAAAAAAATAAATCCTATGAAAGCGTATAATATTACTACGGTGCCCACCGACAATCCCGCGATATTGAAATTTGAGAGCAACGAGCGGCTTACCAAGGGATCCAACTACGAGTTCAAGAATATAGACGAGGCCAAAAACTCCCCGTTGGCGCAGCAACTCTTTTACCTCCCTTTTATAAAGACGGTGTATATTTCCGGAAACTTTATTGCCTTGGAACGGTTTTCCATTGTGGAGTGGGAAGATGTTAAGGACGAAGTGGCCCAACAACTGGTAGAGTATCTTAATGCCGGGGAACCTATCGTCATGGAGGATATGGAAAAGAAAAAGGTGCCGGTAACCGTCTATGCCGAAGTAACCCCCAATCCGGCCACCATGAAGTTTGTGGCCAGCCGTAAAATAGTGCCGGCCGCTTTTGAGTTTAAGAATATAGACGAGGCCCAAGGTTCCGAACTGGCCAAAAAACTATTCCACTTTCCTTTTGTAAAACAGGTATTCCTAGATGAAAATTATGTTTCCGTAACCAAATTTGACATGGCTGATTGGAACGAAATCACCCTGGAACTTCGGGAATTTATACGAGATTTTATTGCCGAGGGCAAGGAAGCCGTCTCCGATCTGGCCTCGGCCGCAAAGACTTCGGAAACCACAACAACCGCCCAAGGTCATGGAAACCTTGACGATACCTCCCTGCAAATCATAGATATCCTGGAAGAATACGTTAAACCTGCAGTGGCCAGTGATGGGGGCAACATCCTGTTCCAATCCTATGAAGAGGATAGCAAAACAGTGAACGTTATCCTACAAGGTGCCTGCAGCGGTTGCCCTTCCTCTACCTATACCCTTAAAAACGGCATAGAGACCATGCTGAAGAATATGATGGGGGACAAGGTGAACGAAGTTGTGGCCATGAATGGCTGAAATTTCAAATTCCAAATATCCAAGCCTTTACCGCAAGGGACGATTCAAATTTTCGGCAAGAGCATTGGCCTAAATCACTTCATTGCAAAAAAGGCGGGGCGAACTGCGTGAAAAAAATCCATAGATTGATAAGAAGAAATCAAACCGGATTATTTTTAAGGTATTGAAAGGCCCGGATGATTGATTCCCCAAGGGGCGCTATATTATTTTACACGTCTAAGTTTAATCCAACAGATCGGTTGTTAAACATTTCCTTTTGTTGATGTATTTACCTTGCCCTAAAAATCCCTCTATGAGGGTTTCATCCTTGTCTTTATATTCATTATCTTGACCCAAATTAAAAACATAATCATTATGGCAGTTTTAAAAGTAATTGAAGTATTGGCGAATTCCGATAAAAGTTGGGAAGATGCCACCAAAAAAGCCGTCTCCGAGGCCTCTAAATCCGTAAAGAATATTCGTTCCGTGTATCTAAACGAACAAAGCGCCACGGTCAACGACGGGGAAGTGGACGAATATCGGGTAAACGTTAAGATTACCTTTGAAGTGAAGTAAATCCATAGTAAGGGTTTGCGCTTTCCTGCAATGGGAAAGGTGTAAACCACAGCTATACCAAAAAACACTAACAGATCAACGCCCATCCCTTCGGATGGGCGTTTTTTTTATCCTTTTAGATTACCTTTGAACATGCCCTTTTGCAAGTACCTTTTAGTACTCCTTTGCCTTAACGGATTGGCCCAAAAAACCCATGATATGCCCTACACCAATGCTCTTATCCAGGAAACCAGCCCTTATTTGTTACAGCATGCCCATAACCCGGTGGATTGGCGCGGTTGGAACCCAAAAAACCTGGAAGAGGCCCAAAAGGAGAACAAACTATTGCTCATCAGTATTGGCTATGCGGCCTGCCACTGGTGCCATGTTATGGAACACGAATGTTTTGAGGACGAAGAAGTGGCACGGGTCATGAACATAAATTTCATCAATATAAAGGTGGATCGGGAAGAACGGCCAGATATAGACCAAATCTATATGGATGCACTGCAGATTATGACCGGCAGTGGAGGTTGGCCCTTGAATATAGTGGCTCTCCCGGACGGAAGGCCCTTTTGGGGGGCCACCTATGTGAAGAAGGAAAACTGGATAAACGTATTGGGCCAGCTTTCCGAACTCTACAAAAAAAATCCGGACAAGGTACTGGAATATGCGGAAAACTTGTCGGAAGGCCTTAAGACCATCAACTTGATGGAAAACAAGCCAAATACCGATCTTGTTCCTTTGAAAGACCTAACCGTTTCTGTAACGGATTGGTTCCAATTCTTTGATACAAAAATGGGCGGATACCGCCGTGCCCCAAAATTTATGATGCCCGGTAACCTCAATTTCCTATTGCACTATGCCTTGGTTCAGGGAGACACCAAAATTATGGACTATGTGCATACCACACTCACCAAAATGGCCTGGGGCGGTATTTTTGATCATGTAGGCGGGGGATTTTCCCGATACTCCGTAGACCAAAAGTGGCATGTGCCCCATTTTGAAAAAATGCTCTATGACAATGGCCAATTGATAAGCCTTTATGCCATGGCCTATGCGGTATCCCCAAATGAACTCTATAAAAATGTGGTTCAAGAAACCATTGAATTCGTGGAAAAAGAACTCATGAGCGAAGCCTATGGCTTTTACTCTTCCCTGGATGCCGATAGCCTGGATGACAAAAGGGAACTGGAAGAAGGTGCCTACTATGTATGGAAGGAAGACGAACTGAAGGCATTATTGGAAAATCAGTATTCGGTTTTCAAGGACTATTTTAATATTAACGGATATGGGCATTGGGAACATGGAAATTATGTCCTAATCCGCAATGCACCGCAAAGCGAAATTGCCCTTAAACATAACTTAACGGAAGAGCAACTGGGAACCGCAATAAAGCAGTGTCTAAAAACCTTGGAAAGTGAAAGGAACAAAAGACACCGGCCTAGACTGGACGATAAAATCCTGACCTCCTGGAACGGATTAATGCTCAAGGGATTGGTAGATGCCTATAGGTATCTGGGAGACACCAAATATCTGGAACTTGCCCTAAAAAACGCCTCCTTTATAACCAGAAATCTGTTCAAGGAAGATGGTGGCCTTTACCATAACCATAAAAACGGTAAAAGTACCATTAACGGCTATCTGGAGGACTACGCCGCCATCATAGACGCTTTTTTAGGTCTGTACGAAACTACTTTTGATGAAAAATGGTTGTTTAGTGCCAGATCCCTCACGGATTATTGCCTTGAATATTTTGGAGACCCCAAGACGGAACTCTTCTTTTTTACTTCCAAAGAAGACCCTCTTTTGATGAGGCGCAGCATGGAAACCATGGACAACGTTATTCCCGCTTCCAATTCCATTATGGCCAAAAATCTTTATAGATTATCCAAAATAGTATTTGAAGAGGACTATGCCATCCGTGCGGAACGTATGTTAAAGAACATACAGGGCAATTTTGAGGAAAACGCTCAAAGCCATGCCAATTGGATGCAGTTGGTCCTCTATTTCCAAAGACCCTTTTACGAACTGGCCATTGTAGGGGACGCTTACCTACAGGAGGCCAAGAACCCTTTTGCCGCCTATTTCCCCAACATGGTCCTTGTTGGGGGAAAAGATGAAGGCACCCTAACCTTACTGGAAAGCAGATATAAAGCTGGGGAAACCCTCTACTATCTTTGCCAAGGCGGGGCATGCCGGCTCCCTGAAACAGAATGGAAACCCGTTCTGGAACAGCTGAAATTCTAGTATGTTAACGATAGTTTAATCCCGAACGCTTGCTTTCATCTCTCCAATTTTATTAGTTTCGCAAACTTTTAAATGAAAACCCAATGGATAAATTAGCGGATTGGCAGAAACATGTGGATGAGGCCATCGATTGGATATGGAACCTGATTCCGAATTTGATAACGGCACTTATTATCCTTGTGGTAGGGCTGTGGCTTATACGATTGATCAACGGCCTTGTCCGTAAACTATTTCAGAAAAAGGACTATGATCCGGCCCTGGAAACCTTTTTACAGAGTTTTGTCCGCATATCACTAAAAGTTCTTCTGTTCGTACTGGTTATAACACAGCTGGGGGTAAAATCATCCTCCTTGGTGGCTATGGTTGGGGCTGCCGGTTTGGCCATTGGCCTGGCCCTTCAAGGCTCGTTGGCCAATTTTGCCGGGGGTGTGCTCATTTTGTTGTTCAAACCGTTCCGTGTCGGAGATTTTATTTCGGCCCAAGGGGTAGATGGCGTAGTCAAGGAGATTTCCATATTTACCACAAAGCTGAATACTTTTGGCAACCAAGTGGCCATTATTCCCAACGGCCAATTGAGTAACAACAATATCATCAACTACAACGCGGAAAGTACCCGGAGGGATAAAATAGATGTAGGCATTGGCTACGGATCCAACATTAAAACGGCCAAGGACATCCTTTTACAGATTTGTGCGGACAACGATACCATCCTAAAGGAACCGGTTCCCGAGGTATACGTTGGCGAACTGGGCGACAGTTCCGTAAACCTTACCCTTCGTTTTTGGACCAATACCGATGTTTTTTGGCCTGCCCATTTTTATGTTATGGAACAGATCAAGTTACGATTTGATGAGGCCGGGATCGAGATTCCGTTCCCACAACGGGATATGCACATCACCTACCCTGAAGGAGAAAAAACCGTTTGAAAGTGGATTTAAGCGTTTCCTAGGTTTTGGGGTCCGGTCTTGAAAAAAATCAACATCAACCCTGGTTTTCCGTTCCCTTTGATTTTGGGCTTGGCTTCTTTCCGATAAAATCCTTCAGGTAATAAGGCTCAAAATAGGCCATATCCTCGAAATCGGTTTTTTGGTATTTGCCATGGGAAAGTTGCGCCATTTCCCGGGCCGAGGGTATCCTATCCACATCAAAATGTAAATTGGAATGCTTGAGCATCTCCTGGCATTTTTGTGCTCCCGGGCCTAAAATCAAAGTCTTGCCCCTTTTGTAATACTCCGAAAAGGATTGCTCCGTAATGATTTCGGCCATGGTTTCCCTGATCTGTTCTTGGCGCCCTCTAAAAACGGCGGAATAGACCTCCATCCTCCGGGCATCCAAAACGGGGATAACATAATCAAAGGAATTGTCCGTCACCTGGTACGCCAAATTGTCCAAAGTAGGCACTGAAATCAAAGGAAGATCCAGTGCAAAACACAACCCTTTTGCCGCAGAAACCCCAATGCGCAAACCTGTATACGATCCAGGGCCCTTGCTTACCGCCACAGCGGCTATATCCAGCAAGGAAAGGGAGGCCCGTTCCACGACCTTTTTTATAAAAATATGGAGCTGCTCGGAATGGGAGTAGTTTGGGGTATTTTGTTCCTCTACCACTAACGGCTTTCCGTGTTTTGCCAGGCAAACGGAACAGTTGGTGGTCGCGGTTTCCAAATTTAGGATAATGGCCATACGAATTGAAAAGATAGGTTTAAATGCCCATCAAGTTATACAGAAAGACCTATTCGGTTTTGGAAACCGAACAGGTGCCTCCAAAAGAAAGCCTACTCCAACTTTATGGGAATTCCAAAATAAAACTCCAGAACTTTTAACCTAAAGATATAATCGTATTTGGAACGGATTACGCTGGCTTCCGCATCATCTACCCGGGCCTGTGCCTGACCAAAGTCAAAGGCGTTCATCAATCCCACATCATAGCGTTCCTTGGCATATACATAGGCCAAACGCCTAGCATCCAAGGTCTTCTGTGACGCCTCATAGGTCTTATAAAAATTGGAGACATCTACATAGGCCTGATTAATATCGGTCTCCAAATTCAATTTGTCCTGTTCCAGTTGCAATTTGGTGCGCTCTAGATTGATTTTTGATCGCTTAACGTTGTTCCGGACGGACCAACCATTGAATATCGGGACGTTCATTTGAAAACCATAGGAAATCCCATCATTTTGCCAAAGCTGATCTACAAAATCCGCCCGGAAAGCAACCGGGGGGTTGTTCACCGGATCGATAGGATCTGGTATAGTCTGAAACTGATTTGTATAAAAGGTATTGTAATTGAAAAAAGCGTCTATGGTAGGATAATTGGCCCCTTTGGCAATCTGTAGGTCCTTCTCCGCCAGTTCCACGTTGGTCTCGGAAAACTTAATATCGTTCCTAAAGCTAAGCGCCTTATCAAAAATAACCTTTGCCGAATTGTCCAAGATGTCCGAAGGCGGGATATCAAACTCCTCATCGGCGACATCAAAATTCACATAATCAGTAATCTGCAGTAGCTGTGCCAAAGCTATACGGGACAAAATTACTTGGTTCTCCCCATTTACGATCTGTTGTTCCTGAGTGGCCGCCGTGGCCTCTATCTCCAACAAATCGCCACGCGGAAGTACCCCGGAATCCACCAGTTCCTTTGTGCGCTTCACATCCTGTTCCGTGACCTCATATTGGGCCCTAAAGACCTTTAAGGACTCCTTATTAGAAATGACCTGCAAATAGGAATTGGCCACATTGAGCCTAATGTCGTCCTTTAAATCGTCCAAGCGGTATTGGTTGGCCAGGGTGTTCAATTTGGCCCTGTTCAACTGATGGATATTCCTTAGCCCATCAAAAATGCGCATGCCACTATTAATACCCGCAGAAGTTGAGAAAATCTGTCCTGGCTCAATAATGTTAGTGTTCGGGTTGGTAACCAAACCCGATCTTTCACTTACACTGGCATTGCTATTGAGTGTTGGCAAAAAGGCTCCCAGTGCATCCGATTTATCTATTGTTGCGTTCTCGAGATCCAGTTCAAACTGTTCTATGCTGAGGTTGTTCTCGACAGCATAGGTGACACACTCCTCCAAGGTCCACTTTTTCTGTTGGCCAAAGGCGGTACCCAAGCAAAAGAAGGCAAGTGTTGCAATTGCAAATGATTTCATAGTGTTGATTTGATTGATGAATTTTCTATTCGGTTTCCTCCTCTTCTTCCTCGTCCTCGTCTTCCTCTTCCTCGCCCTTCTTGATCGGCTCTGTCTTGTTCCATTGTTTCACCTTATCCTCCATAGTAAGGCCGGACACAATCTCGACGTTTACCCCATCCGAGATGCCTATCTCTATGTCTTTTCTTTCAAATTGTTGCTCCCCGGTCTCTACCTCTACATAGGGTTTGTCCGTCTTCTTGTCAAACTGCAATAACCCTTCCTGTATGACCATTACACTATCCCTTTTTTCCAATACCAGGGAGGCATTGGCACTATAGCCCGCACGTATCATAAAGTCATCGGGCACTTCTACATCGCCTTCGATCTTGAACTGTACCGCCCCGGTCTCCTCTATTCCCTTGGGGGCGATAAACTTTAGCTTGGCGTTAAATTCCTTATCCTCAATGGCACCCAAACTTATTTTTAGGGGCATCCCTAGTTCCAATTTGGCCACTTCGCCCTCATCCACTTTTCCTTCAAAAATCATCCTGCCCAGATCCGCAATAGAGGCAATGGTAGTACCATCATTAAAATTATTGCTCTGTATCACCTGAACGCCTTCCTCTACGGGAATTTCCAGAATGGTTCCGGTGACTGTGGCCCGTATGTCCGTATTGGCACTTGAGGAACCTCCCGCCGAGCCCCGACGTATAATCCTATAGTCCGCCTTGGCGTTGTCCAGCTCTTGTACGGCCTGATCATATTGCAATTGTAGCGCATTAAAATCCTGACTGGATATAACCCCCTTGTCAAAAATCTCCTTATTCCTATTGTATTCGATAGTAACGTTCTTCAATGCTATTTCCGCATTTCGCACCCTACCCTGGGCCTGGTTCAGGGACTGCTCATTGGGAACCACCTTGATAACCGCGATCAAATCCCCGGCCTTTACCTGGGCACCTTCTTCCAAAAAGATCTTGTCTATAATTCCAGTTATCTGGGGTTTGATCTCCACTTCGTCTTCGGGTACCAACGTTCCCGTGGCTACGGTCTTTTTTTCAATATTGGAGATAAAAGGAGTCTGGGTCTCATACACAATGGCGGATTTACTGTTGGACTTTATAAAAAAGACTGCCGCCCATAATGCACCTAATACTACCACACCAATTAGGATATACTTTACTATTTTATTCATTGTCAACTGTGTTTGTTAGCTATTTCTTGGTTTTAAGATTGCCTCTTTTGTTTACTTTCCCCCACTTCCTATTCTTCCCGCAAAGCATCGATAGGTTTTATACTGACCGCCCTTTGCGCCGGTATCAGTCCTATTAAAGTTCCCAGAATCACCATAATGCCCAAGGCACCCAAAACATAGGGAATGGGTACGGTAGGATTGGTATATGGGAAATCTATGTCCTGGGTGAGTCCATTGATCAGATTTAAGGTAACGGCCCCCAAAATAATCCCTACAACACCTGCAATCATGGTGAGAAATACGGATTCCAATATAATCTGGTTCCGCACTTCCGCCGGGGTTGCCCCTAAGGCCCTTCTTACCCCAAGCTCCTTGGTACGTTCCTTTACCGAGATCAAAAGAATATTACCGATTCCAATGACCCCGGCCAAAATTGTGGCGATTCCCACGATAAGGGACAAGAAGGTAATGCCCTTGGAAAAACCGATAATCTTGTTGAACTGCTCTCCCAGGTTAAAGGATCCAAAGGCACGTTCATCATCCGGATGTACCCTATGGATATTCTTCAAGAGACTCTTTATGTTCTCCTCCACTTTTACCACATCCACATTGTCATGGGCCGCTATGGAAAACCAGCCCACATTTTCGCCTGTATTGTATAACCTTCGATAGGTGGTAAACGGGATAAAGATATCCCCATCGCCCCCAAAGCCACCACTAGGCTCATATTTGTGTACCCCGATGACCTGAAAATACACATCATCTATCTTTATAAATCCGCCGATTGGATCTTCTTCCTTTTCAAAAAGCTCTTGTTGGGTACGTTCCCCAATGACCGCCACTTTTCTGGCCTGATCCACATCCTCTTCATTTATAAACCTGCCCCCGTCATATATTTTCTTGGGCGCAATCTTGGTAAATACCGGAAAATCCCCAAAGACCGTGTAACTCCCGCTCTTGTTCCCCCTTGCTATGAGAGGAGGGGCAGAGCCAAAAAATCCGCGCACGTTCCTTGGAGCCACATATTGCAATTCCGGAATCCGATTTTCCATAATGGCCACGTCTCCCAGTTTTAACTGTAACTGTCTTCCTGTTTTATACCCTTCATGGGGCACGCTGGTAGACTGTGCCCAGACGAACATACTGTTCCTGGCAATACTCTCGAACATACTTTCAAAACCATTGTCCATCCCTTTGGCCGCACCGGAAAGGGCTATGTAGATAAAAATGCCCCATAGCACTCCAATGACCGTGATAATAGTTCGTGTCTTGTTCTTGCTAATAGATCCAAAAATCTCCTGCCAGGTATTTCTATCAAAAATAAAGCGCATATCAATCGTCCCTTAATGCTACAATCGGTTTTATCTTGGCAGCCCTTCTTGCGGGAACATAACCCGCGATAGCCCCAAAAAAAATGAGTAAAATGGTAGCTGCGATGGCCATGGTCATATCGATGTAAGGATTGGTGATAAAAAAATCCTTTAATTTCTCCCCAAAGGAACTCAAAACCGCAATACCGATCAGCATACCCACAAAGCCCGAAATTGTAGTAATGAATACGGATTCCAATAAAATGGTGCCAATTACAGCCCTTGGGGTAGCCCCCAGGGCCTTTCGTATTCCCAATTCCTTGGTACGTTCCTTAACCACAAAAACCATAATATTGCTTATGCCGATTATTCCTGCGATGATGGTTCCAAAGGCTACAAATGCCACTATAATCTGTAGCACTCGTGCAAATTGCTGGTTCTGTTTTAATTGATCGGCCACATTACGAATAAAGATTCCATTTTGATCTTTCGGGTTAATATATTTTTTCTCCCGAATAAACTTATCCAGACTCTTTTCAAAAGCCATGGCCCCGGCGTACCCTATCTCCGGTTTAAAACCTACAATAATACGATCGATCTTGTCCGTGTTCTTTTCAATAAGCTGTCTTGTGGTATAGGGCAGGTAAATGACACGTTCCTCATTGTCCCCACCGTCATCCTGAAAGACCCCTACCACCTTAAAGGCACTCCCTCCGATATCCACGTACTTCCCCAGGGAAGATTTTTTCCCGAACAAGTCTTGTTCCACCAATCTTCCAATAACCGTGTTCTTGGTCTTGCCCTTAATATCGTTCTGGTTTAGGAACCTCCCTTTCATAATTATGGTCTTCTCCGCATATTGATGGGACGGTGCCACGGCCTGGGTACTGTAGCTATTGGATTCCTGCCTATACCTTACCGTATCCTGACGATTGATCCTTGGTGTGGTGTATTCCAGAAAAAGAGCAAAATTCTTCTTTATATCGGCAAGATCGCTGTTCTCAAATTCTATTTGCCTGTTAGACTTATAACCCTTGTAGGGCATAGTAGTCCTTCCGGGAAAAATAAAGAACACATTGGTGGCATCATCATTAAAAAAATCATTGAAAGTATTGATGAGTCCGTTGCCAAAACCAAAAAGGACCACAAAGATGAGAATACCCAGGGCGACCGTAAAGCCCGATAAAAAGGTCCTTAGCTTGTTCTTTTGAATGGTCTCAAAAATCTCTTTCCAGTTGTCCCTGCTAAACATACTCGGATGCCCTTACCTGATCCACTTTTCCATCCTTGACGATAACACCGTCCTTTAAATGTATAATACGTTTGCACATATGAGCAATATCTTCCTCATGGGTAACTACAAGTATGGTATTGCCTTGATCGTTGATTTTTTGGATCAAATCCATTACCTCATAGGAAGTAGTACTATCCAAGGCTCCCGTGGGCTCATCCGCCAACAGCACTTTGGGTTCCGCGGCCATGGCCCTGGCTATAGCTACACGTTGCTTCTGCCCCCCGGAAAGCTCATTGGGCAAATGGGCAGCCCATTCCTTAAGGCCTACCTGTGTTAGATATTTCATTGCCTTGTCCTGCCTTTCTTTCCTTGCCATTTTTTGATAGTACAATGGTAAGGCCACATTTTCCATGGCACTTTTGTAGTTGATCAGGTTAAAGGACTGAAAGACAAAGCCTAAAAATTTATTCCGGTATTTTGCCGCTTTGGTCTCATTGAGATTTTTGATCGGGACACCATCCAATGTGTACTCCCCGGAATCTGCCTCGTCCAACATTCCTAAAATATTCAAAAGGGTAGACTTTCCGGATCCTGAAGAACCCATGATTGCCACAAGCTCTCCCTCTTTTGCCGAGAAGTTTATTCCCTTTAAGACGTGCAGGGAATTGCTTCCCATTTTATAGGATTTGTGAAGGTCTCTAATCTCTATCATAGTCGTCTTTTGTTGTTTAAGAACATTGTCTGGAATATGACAGGTTCGTTCTGCAATTGTTACCGGAATATATGTGAAATTTTTGTTAAATAGAGGGTCTTAGGACATTATGCATACCCAAAAATGATAATGGCCTACCCTCCGAACTCGTCCGGTTTTATCTCGTTCCAAACCTTGACATCCATATCTTCCTCCAAACCTGATTTCACCTCCACATAAATACCATCGCTAATGCCCAACTCTATATCCCGACGTTCAAATTCTTGCTCCGTCGTGGCCACTTCCACAAAAGGTTTTTTGGTGGTGGAATCAAATTGTACCAAGGCCTCTTTTACGGCCAATACACTATCCGCCCTGCCCAAGATAATAGAGGCATTAGCGCTGAGACCGGCCCTAATGAAGACCGAATCCTTCTTTGTGAGGGTTCCCTTTATCTCAAACTGTATGGCACCGTTCTCTTCATTGCCTTTAGGGGCAATATAATCCAAGACAGCATCAAAAACCGTATTTTCTATAGCCCCTACCGTAATCTCCAGTGGTAGGTCCTCCTTGATTTTTCCCACCTCGGATTCATCTACTTTGCCTTCAAATATCATTTTTTCCACATCGGCAACTGCGGCTATAGTCGTGCCTTCGTTGAAATTGTTGCTCTCTATTACCTGATTACCTACCTCCACCGGAACCTCCAGGACCATTCCGCTTACGGTAGAACGTATCTGGGTGTTGGCCACATTGCCATAGCCCTTGGATGTCCCGGTCTTAACGATATCATAGTCCTTTAGGGCGGCCTGATAGCTTTGTTTGGCCTGATCATGGGCCACCTGGGCTGTCTCCCAATCTACCTGGGATATTACACCCTTGTCAAAAAGGCTCTTTTGACGCTGTAGGTTCCGGATCTGATCGTCCAACGCTATCTTTGCCGCATCTATAGCGTTACGGGAATTGTTCAGGGCATTCAGATTTGGAACTACCTTTATACGTGCCAACAAATCACCTGACTTCACATAGTCCCCGCCTTCCACGAAGATTTCCTCGATTACGCCGGAAATATTAGGTTTTATGAGTACCTCTTCCAAAGGAAGTATACTGCCTGTGGCGACTGTCTTTTTAACAATGCTTTTCTTTTCCGGTTTCTCGGTTTTATAGACCACCGGGTCTTCGGCATTTTTTTGGTAGAGGTAGTACATGGCGGCCGAAAAGGAAACCAACAAAAACAAAAGGATGATGATCGTGACTCTTTTTTTCATTTTAATCGATTGATTGCTAATTCTTGTTATTCGGCCCTTAGTGCCTCTATAGGCCTTACCCTTATGGCATCATTGGCCGGTATAAACCCTGCCAAAAGGCCGGAAACCACTAAAATGGCCAGCGCAATTATGACCACCCCCAAGTTTACGCTTGGGTTGGTGAACATTTCTATGGGCCCGTTCATGGCCAAAACGTAGTTAATGGCATAAATCACCAAGGCACCGAAAGCTATGCCCGCCATACCTGAAATTATGGTCAAAAAAATGGACTCCATCAATATCTGTTTCTTAATGGACCACGGACTTTCGCCAAGGGCACGCCGAATGCCGATCTCTTTGGTACGCTCCTTAACCACAATGAGCATAATATTACTGACCCCGATGACCCCGGAGAGCAAGACCAGGATACCTACAAAAAAGGCCACGAATTCCAATGCCCCGAACAGGCGTACCACCCGGCTAAATTGCTCATAAAGATCAAAATGGCCAATGGCCCTTAAATCCTTGGGGTGAATGGAATGCCTTTCCCTTAAAAGTGAAAAAATACTCTCCTTAATACTTGTTATGGGCGTATCGTCCATGGCCGTAATGGCCATCCAACCCACATTGTTGGCCCGGTTAAAGACCTGGGAAAATGTGGTAAACGGGGTATAAATCTCCTTTTGTGCCTCGCTACCATTGTTTTCGTTCTTTCTATAGGTACCGATGACCATAAAATTTACATCGTTGATCTTTACATAACTGCCCAGGACTTCATCATCCTTTTCGAACAAACTTTTCTTCACGTCCTGCCCTATCACCGCCACCTTGCGTTTACCGTTGATATCCGACTGATTGATGAACCGGCCGGAAGTGATGTCCATGGGTTGCTGTTGTATGATTTCCGGATAGTCGCCATAAACGCTGAAAGCGCCCGATTTTAAACCTCGGACAACATTGCTTGCCCCTCTAAAACCGCCGGACTGGTTCCTGGGCGATACAAAGCGAAGTCCAGGAATATTCTGCCATAGGGCATCCACATCCTCGGTCTTGAAATTAAAATTACGATCCTTGGGAAGGCCTTTGTATGCCTTGGTAATAGATTGTGTCCAGGTAAACATGGTATTGGTAGCGATATCCCCAAAATCTGCCCGAATACCATTTTCCAACCCCTTTCCCGCGGCCAAGAGGATGATTAGGATAAAGATGCCCCAAAAAACCCCAAAGGCCGTCAATACCGTCCTAAACCAATTGGTGGTAAGTACCTGTAAAATCTCGTCCCAACGATCCTTGTTAAACATATCCGTCCTTTTCGGTCATATGAACCTTATTCATCCCGTAGTGCCACAATAGGCCGTATTTTGGCAGCACGCCAGGCGGGTACAAAACCGGCCAATGCCCCCGCCAAAATAAGCAAGAAAACGGTAATCAAAGCTACATTAAAGTTTATAGAGGGGTTTACTACATAGTCCACTTCTACCATGGGGCCAAAAATCTCCAATAGTCCCATACTAAAGATCAGACCTCCAAAACCGAATACCGCGGTAACAAAAATGGCCTCATGTAGAATAAGCCCAATAATAGAAATAGGTTTTGCGCCCATGGCCTTGCGTATCCCTATTTCCTTTGTGCGTTCCTTTACTATTATGAGCATTACATTGCTTACCCCTACTATGCCCGCAATTATGGTGCATATGCCCACAAACCAGAAGAAGAACTTTATGCCCCCCATAAGATTATGGAAGCGCTGCACATTCTCCAGGGTATTAAAAGTGTTAATAGCACTCTGATCCTCCGGGGCAACAATGTGCACTTGTTTTAAATAAGTTTCAAGCTCCTCGGTAAACTTGGTGGACTGCGCCAGGGATTCCTTAAAATCCTTTTCGGGCTTTAACGTAAAAAACATCATGTCCAAACGATCGGCCCCATTAAAAACGGTCTGAGCGGTGGTAATGGGCATGTAGATCTTTTCTTCTTCCCGCTCCCCTCCCGCGTCGCCGTAAACGCCAACAATTTGAAATTTTAGGCCGGATATCTCAATGTAGCGCCCTACAGGATTTTCTACTTTCCCCATCAGTTCCCTATGAATCTTTTTTATTTTGACTTTTACTTTCTATTTCTGCCTTAAATAATTATAATAAAAAACACGACCGTAGGACATGGTGGCGCTCTCCAATTGCTGAAAATCGGGCGAAGACCCCCAAATACCATAGGCACCTGATTCGGTACCATAGTTAATGGATGAATCGAAGACACGATATCGCGGGGATTTATATTCCAGCTTATCTATGTAAAGCTCTTCCACAAAATCATAATTCTCCCTACGAAGCTGTATGGGCCTACCTGGATTAAGTCCTTTGAACTCCTTGGTGGTCACCTGGGTCCATACACCTATCATATTACTGGCATCCCCGGAAAATTCCTGAGCAATACCGTTCTGCATGCCTTGTCCAAAACCTAATAGAATTACCAATATGAAAATACCCGAGGCCACGGAAAGCCCGGTAAGGAAAGTTCGTAATTTGTTCTTCAGGATGGCATCAAATATTTCCTGCCATCGCTCGATGTCAAACATTGGGTTGGTTTTGATTGATGAGAGCAGCACACTGCACAACAATAAGACTATTGGAAACTTCCAATGTTACAGTAGTTCTCTTAAAAAAATGTTAAAAGCCAGTGTTGATTATCCTTTGAGCCTTTTATATACAAAGTAGAAAAGCACACCCACCAAAATATAGGGTACGGCCATAAGGTAAACAATGCCATTGTTAATGCCCTCTGCGGTGTCCTGGTCTCCCCCACTCTCCAAAACGGCCCGGCACATTGCACATTGGGCCTCCATAGCCTCTGGAAGCAATATCAACAAGAAAAAAATGGCAATCCCGAGCTTTTTTTTATCTAATTCATTTTTCATATCGGAATATTCCCTATCCTAACCCTCATAATAAGGCGAAATCATAAGGTACACGATTACGCCGGTCACCGCCACATACAACCATATGGGAAAGGTAATTTTGGCTAATTTTCTGTGTGCTTCAAATTTCCCTAAATAGGCCCTCGCATAGGTCTTAAGTACTAGGGGAATGATGACGATCGAAAGGATAATATGGGTTATCAAAATAAAATAATACACGTATTTAGTGCCCCCCTCACCGCCAAAGGGTGTCGAATCCGAGGTCATGTGATAGGCCACATACATTATCAGGAATAGAGCAGATAGCAGCACACAGACCGTCATTAATCTTTGGTGCAATCCACGTTTGCCCTTCTTAATGGCCCATACCGCTAGAATCAGAAGTATGGCCGTACAGCCATTTAAGGTGGCATAGATCGGCGGTAAAAAGGTCAAGGGTTCCGTGTTGGGTAATTTTACACCAAATAACAATGCCACAACCAACGGGACTAGAATGGACACTACAGTAATGGCCCTATTGAATTTTTTTTCACTTATATCCATCAATTCCATTTATTCCGCGAGTAATCGTTTAATATCCTGTTTCAATATGCTTATTTGCTCCTCTTCTCCCCAAACGTTCTCCCCTTGATCCTCCGTTACGGTACCTCGATAATAGATAATGGGATTGTTGGCCGCATCCCTGCGGGAGCGGATATATCCCTTTTTGTCGATAAGCGCGAACATCCCCGAATGCTCAAAGCCACCGGCAACTTCCTCATTTTCGCTCGCCCCCATATAAAAGCCCTTTTCCGCCATATGGTAAATGGCATCACGGTTGCCCGTCAACATATGCCAGTCCATATCCGTGATGCCGTTTTTCTCTGCATATTGCTTCAGGATTTCGGGTGTATCATTGCGTGGGTTTATGGTAAAGGAAGCGATTCCAAAATCCTCGGTATCCTTGAACTCGTTCTGGATATCCACTAAATTCTTGGTCATTATGGGACATATGCTAGGGCAGGTGGTAAAAAAGAAATCCACCACATACACCTTTCCCAGATAATCCTGATCCGTAATCACAAGGCTATCCTGATTCATTAGGGAAAAAGAAGGTACCTTTCTCTTATTTCCTGCCAGCTCTATATAGGCCAAACGGCTCATGCGATCGTCCTTTGCGATAGCCCCCTTTTGAATACGATCGAGTATCCTCGGAATAAAGATAATCCCAAAGACCAGGATGACCAGGGATACCCAAACGTAGGTGTATTTATTGCTCATTTTGCACTCCTATCCGCGTTGTTCTTCTTGAGGGCCATTCTGTATTCCGCAAGAATTATCTTTACGTCATCTACCATTTTGTTGTTCAGATCGGCTACGGAAGTGGCATCAAAACCGTACTTGGTGCCCTGATCTTCATCATGGGCCCTACCCCTTAAATTGCGTTGCTTGTCCACAATAAACACATAGGGAGTATGGGTATTCTTATCCAGGGATAAGTTGGTCCGCAGGCCTTCAAAAAAATCCTGTATATCATTTTCCGTGGCATACACAAAATGCCATTTTCGGGTATCCGCCAAACCGGCCAGTTCTTGTTCCAACTCCACTACTTTTCCCTGAGTACCTTCGGGGAGTACCATTACAAACTGAAAATCTTTGAATTCATAGAACCTTTTGTATATTTTTTGATTTAGGTTGAAGGCGTTTCCCTTTTTCAGTTCCAAATCCGAACCTAGGAATCCTAGAACCGTAATATGACCCTCCAAGGTTATCCCTTCTTGGGTGTTGGGCAAATCCGGGATGTTCTCCGTTAAAATGGGCAACTTTCCAAAGTTCGTTACTCCGGAGGCAAAAAAAAGATATACCACTATGGGCAACACGAACAATACAATAAGGACCCCGTTTTTCTTCATATGTCCGGATGGCGTATTTAAGGGATATGGGAACTACCGACGACAGCACCCCGCGCGTTTTAAGACCCCGCTCATAGCATCTACAAAAATAAAAAAAGACGGCCAGCAACCGTCTTTCCATATTGTTAATTTAGAACTCGTCCTGAGTTCTTACACTTCATTTCCCCCTTAAAAATCCCATTTAATAAAACCGTCCTTAAAGACGTTATAAATATAGTCCGCCTCAAAAAGCAAGATAAATATCAAATAGGCTACGAGGAAGATCGGCGTCCAAACTATGGCTCGGCGCAACGAACTTTTTTCGTCCCTTAAATGCATAAAATCCCAAGCTATGTAATAGGCTTTTACCAAAGTAAGGATAATGAAGATCCAATTGAGCAACTTCATGCCAAGGAAGGAGTTTACGATGAGAATTTCGGGCTTGGTAATGCCCAAGGCAACCTCAATTGCGGTTACGATGGTCAAAAAAATCAAAACACCCCAAATCTTTTGAGTATTGGACTTAAACTTCAAAAGCCCCCTAAAAATTTCCAATTTATGTTCGTGTACCATTGTTTAGACGTTAGATGTTAGATGCTAGACGCTAGATATTAGACGTTAGATGCTAGATATTAGACTAGACCTGGTTTAAGTTCCAACGAGCCCTGCAACCTTTTATTTTTATACTTTAAATATGCCACGATTTGTGATACCTCTATTAAACCAAATAAAAGAAAGTAAATACGAACACCCAAACCAAATCCACAAAGTGCCAATAAAGACCTACTTTTTCTACCATTTCATAATGCCCCCGGCGCTCGTACGTCCCCAAGATAACATTAAAAAATATGATGATGTTTATGACGACTCCGGAGAAAACGTGAAAACCGTGAAAACCTGTAATGAAGAAAAAGAAATCGGCGAACAATCGGCTGCCGTATTCATTATGTATCAAGTTGGCCCCTTCCACAACATGCACCGCATCCTTTAACTTAGCCAGGGACTCTTGTCTGTTCAACAAGGTTTTTTCCCCATTCTCGTTTATGGTCTCGGTACGTACCGCAATATTCTGGCCGGCCTTAAACCCGGCAATAACCTCATCTACATTATAACTAGGGGTATACCCCTCTTTGTAATACCAGACCCCGTTTTGCTTCCCATGTTCCTCGCGCGCATCCGGAATGGTCTTGGCAAAATCCGCCAAGGCAGCACGTTGGCCTGTATCTGTATTTACAAACTGCAATATTCTGCCACCTTTCGTCTCCAAGGCACCAAAATCCCCTTTGATGAAGGTAGCCCATTCCCAAGCTTGGGAACCTACGAAAATGGCTCCTCCGATTATGGTAAGGAACAAGTACCAGATGACCCCGGTCTGTTTCATTTTGTGACCGGCGTCTACCGCCAAAACCATGGTCACGGAAGACATAATCAATATAAAGGTCATAAAGGCCACATAATACATGGGATAATTGCCATGGAAAAAGGGCACGTGGGTAAATACCTCGTCCGCAATGGGCCATGTTTCTATAAACTTAAACCTAGAGAATCCATAAGAAGCCAGAAACCCGGAAAACGTAAGGGCATCGGAAACCAGAAAGAACCACATCATTAATTTGCCATAACTGGCATTTAGCGGTCTATTGCCGCCGCTCCAAGTGCCTCCTTCCGAAGTTGTACTAACCGTAGAATCCATAAAGTTTTATCGTTAGAGTCTGTCATGAAACAGCCCTTATTATAGTTTGGACAAATTTAGAATTTTATTGGTTCAATCAAAATCCGATTTTGGTGAAAACCGATGATTTCTCTGGAAGAACCCATAAATTATCCCACAAAAGTCATAAAAAGAACCAGGTACACCCACAACACATCCAAAAAATGCCAAAATGTAGCTCCCAAGGAAAGGCCCAGGTAGTCTTTTGGCGTGTATTTCCGCTTAAGCTGGTTATACAGCACCACCAAAAGGGATATCATTCCTGCGACCACATGAACCACGTGGACCGCCGCGATCAAAAAAACATAGGACATCTTTATACTACTGGTGGGACCCGTAAAATAGTAGCCGTTGGCCACCATCTGGGAAAACCCATTGAACTGGAGCCCAATAAAAACGATTCCCAGTACCAAGGTAACGACCAAACCACGGGTACATTGCAATGCGTTGCCGTTTTTTACGGCCCTTTTGGCCCAAATGTAAGAAAGGCTACTGAGGATAATGACCGCCGTGCTGACATAAAAAGAAGTGGGCAACTGTATTTCCTGGAGCCAATCCTTTCGGCTGCTGCTTACAATATAGGCACTGGTCCAACCGGCGAAGGCCATGACCAAGCTCACCATACCAAACCATAGCATCATCTTTTTTGCCCTGCCGTTCCGTTCCTGTTCTGATATCCTTGTTACGTCCTTCATGGTATCAAATAAACTTATCTACAACGTAAACCACCTGCATCAGGGTTATATAACTTACACTGGCCAACATTAACTTTCTAGCGGAAGGATTGTCCCTTTTTTCAAAGAGTTTAAACGCAAACCATAACATAACAGATCCCATTAGGAAGACGATTATGGCACCCGTCAAGGACAACCGCAAACTTCCTGTGATACCGAAAACCGGAATTATGGAAACTACCATCATCCAAATCGTGTACATGATAATTTGAAGCGCGGTCCCCTTATCCTTATGGCCCGTAGGCAGCATTTTAAAACCGGCATTTTTATAATCCTCGTCCAGCATCCACCCCAAAGCCCAAAAATGGGGAAACTGCCAGAAAAACTGAATCATAAAAAGGGTTCCCGGTTCGATCCCAAATTCATTGGTGGCCGCTACCCAACCCAACATAAAGGGTATGGCCCCCGGAAAGGCCCCAACAAATACGCACAAGGGGGTCTTGGTCTTTAAAGGTGTATAAACACTGGTGTACAAAAAAATAGAGATGGCCCCGAACATAGCCGTCTTGGGATTAAGAAAATACAGGGATACAATGCCCAAAAGCGTTAGGAATACCGCTATGGACAACGCCTTGTTTACGGGCATGCGCCCCGAAGGCAAGGGGCGGTTTCTGGTGCGCTTCATCAAAGCGTCCAAGTCCTTCTCTATTACTTGATTGTACACATTGGAGGCACCTACCATACAATACCCGCCAAAGGCCAAAAGCAACAAGGAAATCAAATCTACCTGAACCGTGCCCAAAAGATAGCCTGCCAAGGAGGAAAATACCACGCTCACCGCAAGCCTAAACTTTGTAATCTCCTTAAAATCTGCAAGAAATAAGGCCCAAGCGGTATTCCTTGCGGCACTAACCGCGGTTTTCATCCTAAATAAAAATAAGTTGCCAAATATAGTTCGAAACGCCATTTTTTGCAACCCTTCCCATAACCAATAGACATTCTTTACAGAAATCAAAAAAGCCCCGAAGCGGTGCTTCGGGGCTTTTGCTATACTACTGAATTCTTCTATTGAAGCTTGAAAGTAATCGGGATACTAAAAGGAACCCTTACCGCCCGGCCCCTTTGTTTCCCAGGGGTCATCTTAGGCAGTTTCCCGATAATACGTGCGGCCTCTTTTTCCAAATTTTTGTCAGGGCCACGCATTCTTACATTACCTATGCTTCCATCCTTCTGGATAACGAACATAACACTTACCCTACCTTGAACCCCCATTTCCTGGGCAATCTCGGGATATCTAAAATTTTTGCTGATGTGCTTTTGCATCATTTTGTTGAAACAGGCCCGCTTATCGCCGGCACTTTCACAACCCGGAAAAACAGGTACATCCTCAATAACGGCAAAGGGAACATCCACATCTTCCTCAATTTCTTCCACTACAACGTCCTCAACCTCAACTATTTCCTCTTCCTGACTGGTTTCAGTGGACTCTATAACCGTCTCTTCCACCTCTTCCTCATCCTCTACTACCTCAATAACCTCCGGTGCCGCTGGTGGCGGTGGTGGTGGCGGTGTTTTGATCTGCTCCGTCATGGGCACCTCCTCATCCAACATATCCTCCACGTCCATGGATATATCATAGTCGTTGGCCTTATCATAGGTCTTGTGCTCCAGGGCAAAATATACCAAGGCCATGACAACGGCAAGGCCTATTACAAAATAAAGCCCACTGTTTCTACGAATATCGGCTTTTGGATTCTTTTTAGGTTCCATAATCAAATTTTTAATGCTTGCTAATTTAATTAAAATATTGCGTAAAAAGCAAAAACTCCCTTCAATTTAACCCCTTTTTGGAGGAAAAGCCAGATTTAAGGATTCCGATACCTGCCAAAGCTCCAAGGCCGTTGGCCAACACATCAAATATATCTCCGGTTCTCCGGGAAGTGTATTTATGTTGAATTACCTCAATAATTATTCCAAAGACAAAAAGCGATATGCCCAACAAGAACCCCAATTTTCTTATGTCCAGCCCCTTTTTTAAGCGGTCTCTAAACGAAAAGATCCCTAGTACGGCGGCCACGCCATAAAACGTAAAGTGTACCCCCTTATCAAAATGGGGAATTTGAATCCTAGGGGTCTGGTCCGGCTCAAAAGAATATAAGCTGGCAAATGTTACTAACATCATCCAGCTTATAAAGGCAAGGGAAAAAACATATTTCCTACCCACCTATAAGTTCTTGATAGCCCTCGGCGCTGAGCAGTTCTGCAATCTGATCCGAGTTGCTTATCCTTATCTTTACCATCCACCCTTCTCCGTAAGGATCGCTATTTACTTTTTCGGGTTCGTCCTCAAGCGCCTCATTAAAGGCAATGATCTCACCGCTTAAAGGCAAAAATAAATCTGAAACCGTCTTTACCGCCTCTACCGTACCAAAGACCTCATCCTTATCCAAGGTTTCGTCCAAGGTTTCTACCTCCACGTACACGATGTCCCCCAATTCCCCTTGGGCAAAATCGGTAATCCCCACAGTGGCGATATCGCCTTCAACACTTACCCACTCATGGTCCTTGGTGTATTTTAACTCTGCTGGTATGTGCATTCTTTCACGTTTTATGTTCGGGAACAAATGTAACCGATTTTGAAACGGCAATCAAGTCGCAAATTCCAAATCACAAATAACAAATTCAAGATGACGGAGAGTGGAGGACCGAAGAGGGGCGCTCGATGAGAAAAGGTTGGGAAAGCAGTTAATTTGGAAAGGTGTTAATGAAGTAATTTATTGAATTTACACCAGAAACCCTGAACCTCCAATCTTGAATAAGAAACTACAAACCGTAACTGCCCAATGCCACCGCCTACGGTAACTGCATCAGTTCCCAAAATTATACCTTAGCGTAAAACCGGTATTGATCGTGGTCTGGGGAAAGGCCGTGGAAACGGCAAATTGTGAAAAGGAATGATCATAGAAGAACAGGGCATTTAAACTTTTGCTAAGGGCATAGTCCGCGGTGAACTTAATGGATAATAAATCTTGCCCAGAGGTAATCTGATTGTTGTCTATGTCCAAATTACGGATAATGGTGATATTGTTTCGCAGGGTAACGTCCGCCTTTAGGTTAAGATCGCCCTTTAACCGGGTCTTTTGCCCCCCAATATTGGTCACAAACTTTACGTCCTTAAAACGATAGCCCAGGCCAAGGGTATATTGACTACCATTGATCTCCGTCATAAGACTATTGTCAAAGCTTAGGGAGAGCATACGATCCGTACGTACCTCGGCCAATACACTAACGGAATTCTTCATTTCAAAATCCAGCCGCATAAGCGGGTTAAACTCATCGTTGAGTACCACATTGTTCAATATAAGTTCCGGACGGACATCCAAATTCTCGTCCAAAAGGGTGTTCTCCCGTTCTAGATTGGTCTGAAAGGAGTTGATGCTATAGGCCGCCCGATAGCCATGCTGCAACGAAAATCGCTTGAATTTCTTCTTAAACCATTTATTACGCATCAAACCCGTGTATTTTATGTTCCAATTGGGGATGGGTATTTGCCTAAATGCGTCCAGGTTGACACGATCCACTCCTTGGCCCGTATAGGCGGCAAAAAAGGCCGGCAACAACACATCTTGTTGGGTCTTGCCATAACGCTCCGGAAAACCTTCCTCGTCTACCTCGCCCCCTGAAGGAAATCCCCTATCGGCCTCCAACCTATTGGCTATCGTAAGACGATTTTGTTTAAACTGTTCAAAATTCTCCGAAGTAAATTCATCGCTCTTGCTAAAAAAAGTGCCCAGCATCATGGTAGAAATGCTAAAGTTCCCCAATTCGTTGCCTATCAACGGGTTGTATTGAAACCCGCCATTTTCGATATCCGGTATCACCTCAAAATTTTCCTGAAAACTGCTGGAGAATTGCCGATCTGCTGTAAAATCTATGGTAAGATCCTTGGTGACCTGGGCCGTGGCGGTAAGGTTCAATTGTTTATTGGTGCGCTCTATAAACTGCTGGTTAAACCCGTCGAATTGGGTAAGCCAACCATTTCGGGCGGCATTAAAGCGTACATCTGCCTGGCTTCCGAAAACAAATCCGAAGGAAGGTCTTAAAGTTCCCAAAAAACCAATGGATTGGGTATATCCCGGAAGTACCTGGCCATTGTTCTCGCTATAGTTGATGTTTAGCCGTTTTACCATGGTAAGAATATCCACCGCTGTATTAAACAGCTTACTTGTTTTCTTTTTGGGCTTTTCCTCCCCTTCGCCGGCCTCTCCGGTCCTTGCCCTCCGTGCCGGATTGGTACTGGCAAAGGTTTTTCCATCACGCTTTTTTAGGCCTAGCTTATCGTAAAGTTTTTGAAGCGTAAGATTGGCCGTAAGATTATGTGTATTGGCATTCTGCACCGTATTAATGCCCACAATGTCCAACTGATCGTCCGGCACTCCAGGGTTCTGGGCCTGGGCCACCGCCAAGTTAAGGGCATCCCCGCCCCGCTGCCATTCAAAATTACTGGTGTAGGTGTATTGGGCATCTATAAAATCCAAGGCCGGGACTTTGTCAAAGGGCATATCATAGTTAATTTCCATGTTCTGGGTGTGCAAATTGGGTTCTCCAACCTCCCAGAAACCGGTCCAAAGATCGGCCTCGGTATCTATGGCGGAGTTGGGATTGGTAGGATCGTCCAAGTAATTTCGGATGATATTGTTGTTGCTCCCGGTAAAATTGACCCGTAAGGACTTGGTAAGGCTATAGTTCAGCGCATATTGCCAATTGAGTTGATAGTTGCGTTGTTGTAGTTCCGGTAAGGGCCTGGTTTCCACATTGGGCTCAAAAACATCCCGAAACCGCTGTCTATTGAACTGCCGATTGATATTGGCGTTCAAGGAAACGGTGGCCGGCAACAGATTAAGGTTCAGCTCTTTGAGCCACTTCCAATATTTTCCGGTAAACAACGAATCTTTTTTGGCAAAGGGAGCTACCTCCACGGGTTTAAAGGCGTGGTTGTAGACAAAACCGGCCGCAACGCTCTGGTCTTGGAGATTGGCAATTTCAAAATCCCTATGATTTGTCTCGTTATAGGAATAGTTAAAGGTAAAGTTCTCTATGTCATAAAAATTGGCCTCGGCCTCCTCCCCCCTATCCTTGCGCACCCCGATCAGGTTAATACTGGTCCGCTTGGTGTAATCCTCCGCCTGCTCCTGTACCGTATCCGCATCTTCCTGGCTGGTCTGGGCGTTTATACGGTCCTCCAACTTTAGATCATCATACACGGGATCAAACTCCGGAGTAATCAAGGTCTCGGATATCCCGTAATTAAACGGAATCTGTATGCCCCATTTTTTGGGCAGCAATTGGCCCACATTTACATTGGTGACCAGATCGTAGGAAATGGCATCCTCCCGCGCCCTTTCATTGGGCATCTGGTCTATGGACCCAAAACCCGAAGTGCTTTTGCTGCCCGTTGCGGAGAAGTTGGCAAAATCCGCTAGGTTGGCGTCCACGGCCGCAATTGCCGCCCAACCCCCGTTATTGTCCAACCCTGCCAAGCGTAACTCATTGAACCAAACTTCGCCTCGTGCCGGAAACTCGTCGGCATTTTTTATCCCGACCATCATGCTGCGTATACTTCCCAAGGAGGGGTTTCCACGTATCCCTATCCGTATCCTTCCCGGAACCCTTGGCGCAAATTCCTCTACGGGCACCACCTCACCGCCCTCTACTTCAAAATAACGAGTCTCGGTCAAATCATCGTTGGTAATCCAAACCGACTTTATCCTATTCAGATCGGCAAGGGCAATGTCCATTTCATTTTCTTCAGGCCATATCTCGGTTTCCGAAGTACTTCCCCACTGGGTAAAGCGCAAAGGCAGTTCAATCTGATAAAAATTCTGTGTAAAATCCGTCCCTATCCTCAAAAAACCTACTAGCGGAGTTTCATCATCCGGATAATCCGTCTCCACAATCTCTTCCGCATGGAGGAACATCTTGATCCGCTCATATTGGCGAAGGTCTATATTCAGATTCTTGAACACCCCACGGGAGTCTTGCGGTTCCAGGTTCTCCACCACAAAGGAAAGCGATTGCTCGTTTTGGCGGATAATGGTATTGTTGTTGTTCAACTGCTCCCTGAACACGCCGGGAGGCAATACATAGGGTATGGGAATCCTATTCTGGTTTTCCTCAATGTTCACGGCATTTACGTCCACTATTGTATTATCATCGGAGGGGTCATTGTCCACATCATCTTCCTGAAGGCTTCGGGTATAGGTACGCCAGTCCCCACGGACCAGATCCAGGGAAGCAAAACGGATTACAGCGGGACTATTAAAACCGGTGAGGTACATCCTCATAAAGCTAATGGACCTAAAATCCTTAATCTCCCCTACGGCAGCGGTAAAATCGCTTAAGGGAATTTTATACTGAATCCATCTTCGAGCCACGGAACCGCCATTGGCCAGTTCCACCGGAGGTAGTTCATCATTAACGTCGGTTACATACCTGTCCGCCACGTTAGCATTGGGCCCAATGGGAATGCGATATTCATAGTAGCTGTTTATGGTGTTCATGGTGAGGTCCCGATCCACGTCCTCCACATCCGGTAGGGTGGTAGACCCTCTATTGGTGTTGGTAACCTCCACAGGGGAGTTGCCTTCCGGATTGTTGAAATCGATATAACGCTCCAAAATACCCCCTTCCCGGTTCAGATAGTATTCATAATTGTCCAAGGCCGGGTCGCCACCGGGATTATTGGAATACACTTCGCCTTCCGCGGTATCGTCCAGACCGTCCAGACCGATGTCCTGAAGGCCGCGATTGGTCTCGTCCGCATCAAAAGCATATACCAGGGACTGCGTTGCCGGGACCGCGCCCCAGGAGGTAGGCGCCGTAAAATCATTGCTGTCCACTCCAGGCAACCCATTTTCATACTGTTTTTTTCCGTCCTTTAAAATGTCCTCGGATATATTGCCCAGATTAATGACCAGTTCCCCTGGGCTTGTGGTAATCCCATCCACATAAGGATCCAATATCCAAAACTGCACAAACTCTACGTTGCTCTGTTCAAAGTTGGTACTGCTCAATGAGCGCATAATACCTCCCCATTTTTGATCGGGCGGGGTAGTGTCAAAATCAGGACTGTTGTTGTAAGGCCCTTTAAGATCGGGGTAATAGGCCAGATCCAGGGTATTCTGTACCGTGGTCTGCCCCTGGGCGATATCCTGATTAAATACCTCATCTATAAAAATACGACGGGTCTCATTGGTAGAGATATCGTTATCGCTGATAGTGGCCGGCCTTTGGTTGGTATAAAAAATGGGGTCAATGGTGTACCAGGCCATTTTTGCACGACCATACCCATTTTGAAGGTTATTGGGATCTTCCGGAGAGGTTCCCGTAAGTTCCCCACCTGGCACAAATTCCAAAGGGGTACTCGCCAAGGACCACCCTAGGGAACCTCTAATATCAATTAAGGTCTGGGCCCCTTCAAAATCATCCAAAAAGGTGGTGGTCTCTCCCTGGAAATCCGCATTCTTAGGGGAGTTGGGCCGTAGCCAAGCCGCCTCGGCACGAACGGAAACATTGGAAGGCACATCCGTATCTATGTTCGGCAATTTATTCACCAGGCGGGTCAAGAAAGGAACTTCAGTAGAGAAGTTTCCGTTTAATCCAAAAATGGTGTTGTTCACGGGCTCTACCCCAAAATTTGACTTTTGGGTCAATGGGCGTTCATTAAGGTTTAGAAAAGTACCGCCCAGGACAAAATTCTCATTGATTTGATGTTCCACATTGATGCCTGTAAATCGCCGGGTCTGCTGTCCAAAAACGGCATTGTTCTCCACCGAAATATTAATGGGCGTATTGGAGGCCTCTAGACTGGGATCCAAAATCTGTACAGTCCCGGCCTGATAATTTACCGTATAGTCTATGCCCTCTTGTAGCGTACGGCCACCTGCCGTAACCCTTACCGAGCCCCTTGGCACGTTAAAGGCCCCGATCGGAATGCCGTTGTTGCCTTCGGACTTGTAGCGACCCTTTAGGATAAATTTGTTGCGTTCCGGGTCCTGCAACGCCGCTGCCTGGGTAAACTCGTACATATCCCGGAACACAAATTTTTCCTGGTTAGGGTTGTAGGTGTCCGGATTGTCATAGTTGCCGCCTCCCAACACTTCAAAGAGATGCTCCCCAAAAGGCTCTACCGTGGTAAAAATGATGGATCCACTTCGGGTATCCACCGTTAATCCCTGTACAAAATCAAAAAAACCGTCCCCTCCGGGCTGTACATCGTTATAAATGTTCAACCTGTCTAGATTAAGGACCCTTAGAAGAATATCCTCTTCCAAACCCTCCGGCCAAGTAGCATCGTCCACAGGGGTAATATAGTTCCTAGGGGTAGGATCGGAATAGAGAATATTCATTCTAAAATCCTCCTGGCTTAATTGAAAGGCTCCTGTAGCATAGATGTTTTTCATCATCAGATCCCATATGGGATCCTCAACATTGGTGACGTTGCTTTTCAGTAGTTTAAGAATCAAGGTGTTGTTTTCAATTATGGGATTTACCCCGGGCGAAACCGTGGTAGCTTCCAACCCTCCGTTGGCGAACTCCCCAACCTGAAAGACCTCTCCATTGATCGTATACTGAAAGGCAACCCCCAACACCTCGTCATTGCTCAACCTTTGGTTTAGGGAAATGTAACCCAACTGGGAATCAAACCGATAGTCCCTTCCCTGTTCCAGTTTTCGCGCATTCTCCAAGAACGAATAATCAAACCCTTGATTTGGGGTATAGCCCGGGGTAAAACTTGCTGCGTTAAAGGCACTTTCTATGGTAGCGATATCCCGGACATTTTCGTTCAATGCCGAATTTGCATCACCAATGGCCACAGGGTCATAGGCATTGGCATTGTTCCTTGGCAATTCATTGCCCACATTGTTAAAGAACCCGGCACCATCCCCCCCGTTTTGCCCTACCCTGGTCTGCTCCGGTATGGCCTCTCCCAAATCCTGAATGGCCACAATATTCCTTACGTTTAAAGTCTGTTGACTCCTGTTGGTCACCCAAACTTCCAAACGGGTTATCTGCACTTGGGTACGAATAAAAGGGTAATTGGCCAAGGCCTCGTCATATTGATCTCGAAAGTACTGCGCCAGGAAAAAGTGCTTATCCTCATCATAATCCAAGGCCGTTACGGAAAAATCGTTTACCGTACCCCCACCTTGGGCTACCACCGTGTTATTCTGGGATTGTTGTTCGGAAAACACCGCGGTAACCGTAGTCCTTCCGAATTGTAGTTGAGCCTTTACGCCAAACAGACTTTGCGCTCCTTGGATCAAGGAACTGTTCAGCGGCATGTTTACGTTACCTACCTCGATGCTTTGAATAATATCATCCTCGGTGGGCGTATAATCCAATTTTACAATGTTCTGGAAATCAAAAGTAGCTTCTGTATCATAGTTGGCCGTAACCTGTAGCCGCTCCCCTACCTTTCCCAGCATGCTTAGACTGATCCGTTGGTCAAAATCAAAGGAAAGGTTGGTCCGGTTCCGTGGCGATAGTGCCGGATTGTCATTTTTTTGCCAAATAACCCCAAGATCCATAGCTACGGAACCCTGGGGGATTACCTCTATGGTATTGCCTCCAAAAACGGATTGAAAAAAATCACTATTTACATAAAAATTGGGAAGCAGATTACGACGGGCCTCTTCACTACCCTCTTTTTTACCGGAATACGCATCCGATTTTTCCTTGAAGTACGCCTTGATACCCTCTTGCCGTACCAATTCCATGTACTGCTCCGGGGTGAGGATCAGGGGATATCCAATATCAAAATCCCCGATACTTTCATTGTAGATATAGTGATCTAATTTGGGATCGTAAATGTATTTTGAAGTAATGCTTTCCGGGTTGGGCATCACCAACTTGCCTAAGGAAAAACCCGTCTTTACCGAGTCTGCCTGCTGTTCCGTAGGTTCCTCTTCCTCAGTTTCCTGGGCGATGGAAGGCACCGCCATTGTTAGAAACATAAGAAATAGGAAGGTAGTCTTAAATGTTAATTTAAGATTTTGTTTTGCCCCTTTTTTCAAACTTATTACAAATTTTTGAGCGCGAGTTTTATGATGTCCTCGACGCTTGGAGAACTTTCTTGTTGTAACACTTTGTCCACCGCCCTTTCGGCTGGTCTACGGGCAAAGCCAAGAACCTCTAAAGCAGATAACGCTTCATCTTTATTTGTATTGTTTGAAACCGGGGAAACTTGGTCCATATCCTGGACTTTTAAAATCTTGTCGCGCAAGTCCAAAATGACGCGCTGCGCGGTTTTGGCACCAATACCCTTAACACCCTGTATTACGGCAACGTCACCGTGGGCAATGGCATCCCTGACCTGGGCGGGGGACAAGGAGGACAACATAGTCCTGGCCGTACTTGTCCCTATGCCAGAAACCGAGAGCAACAAACGAAAAACCTCCCGTTCCGATTTTTCCGAAAAACCGAACAATGTATGGGAATCCTCCTTTACCTGTAGATGGGTAAACAAGCTAATGTTCTCCGTATCGATAATCTTGGAAAAGGTGTGCAACGATATGTTCACGAAATAGCCCACCCCAGCACATTCAATGACAAGGTGGGTGGGGTGCTTTTCTACAAGTTTTCCTTTGAGGTGGTGAATCATGGGTCAAGTTCAAGTGTCAAATTCAAATTCAAATTCAAAAACGGACAGAATTGCTTCATTTTGAAATTTTTATGGGTTAATGAGTTTAGAGGTTAATGAGTTTAGAAGTTTAGGGTTTGGGGTTAAAAATTCAAACACAAAAATCAAACTCAAATTCAATTAGGGAGTGTTCAATTAAGTGTGTCATCGGTTAAAAATCTATCTTCAATTAATCCATTTTCAAATCGACTCGTTTTCAAACTGGTGTATTTTCCGATGGCTCTAGTTTACGAATGCTATGATTTCCAGATTTTGTGATTTTCGATATTTTGTCGCCCTATAGGGCCGGGGAAGAACAAAATGTCGAAAATCCGATTATTTTTTCCCTGACCCTAAAGGGAACTATCGGATTTTCTCCGTTCGTCGCGGTTTAAAACCCCTTCCAAATCCAGTTAAAGACCTATTATCAACGCCAGATTAAACTAGAGCCTTTCCGATTTTTCTGTCTTAGTTATCCATATTTTTTCTACCAAGTTTATGAGTTTAGATGAAAGAATAACAAAGTACAATCTCAACAATCGATCTTCAAACTTCCAAATTGTTTCATTTTCAAATTAACTCATTTTCAAATTTTCAAATCAAATCATTCACTGCAAACTGCAACTGCCTACTGTTTATTACCGATCCTCGCCCGTTTTCTCTTCTCCCGTTCCTGGGCATCTATCACGGCCACAGCCGTCATGTTCACCATTTCTGCAACACTGGCCCCCAACTGCAGGATATGAACGGACTTTCGCAATCCCAACATTATAGGGCCTATGGCATCCGCTGCATTCAGTTCCTTTAAAAGCTTATAGGTGATATTGGCCGATTCCAGATTGGGGAAAATTACAGTGTTCACTTTTTTTCCATCCAGTCGGGAAAATGGAAACTGACCCTGTCGTAATTCCATGTTCAGGGCAAAATCCGTTTGTATCTCACCATCCACTAATAAATTGGGATTTCGCTCATGTAAAAGTTGTACCGCTTTCTTTACCTTTACCGCATTGGGATGGTTTGAGGCCCCAAAGTTGGCATAGGATAACATGGCCACCACTGGGTCAAAACCAAATGCAATTCCCAAATTTGCGGTCATCTGTGCAATTTCGGCCAGTTCCTCCGCGTTGGGATCGATATTTATGGATGTATCGGCAAGGATAAGCGGCCCCCTACTGGTAATCATAATATGCGCCGTAGCGGCTTTCTTTACATTGCTCGCCTTGCCCACGACCTCAAACACCGGCCTTACCACATTGGCGTATGCGCGTGAATATCCGGATATCATCCCGTCCGCGTCGCCCTCAACCACCATCATTGCCCCAAAATAATTCCGCTCCCTCATTTTTATACGAGCACTGTAAAGGGTAGTGCCGTTTCGTTTTCTACTCTCCCAATATCGTTGGGCATACTCATTTCTCTTTGACTCCGCTTCCTGGGCATATTGATCTATTACAGGGATATCCGCATCAAATTCCAGTTCTTTTTTCAATTCCGAAATAATCTGTTTGTTCCCCAAAAGGATGGGCTGTGCAATGCCCTCCTCATAGGCTATCTGTGCCGCTTTTAGCACATCCAAATGATCGGCCTCCGCAAAGACTATTTTTTTCGGGTTCAATTTGGCCCGGTTCATGAGTAGGCGCATCACCTTATTGTCATCGCCGGAACGTTGCAATAACTCCTCCCGGTAGCTTTCCCAATCCCTGATGGGTGCTTTGGCCACTCCACTTTCTATGGCCGCCTGGGCCACTGCAGGCGGAATCTCAGTTATAAGTCTTGGGTCAAATGGTTTGGGAATAATATAGTCTTTGCCAAAGGTAAGGCGGGTCTCCCCGTAGGCGATGTTTACTTGTTCCGGCACGGGTTGTTTGGCGAGATCGGCCAAGGCTTTTACCGCGGCCATTTTCATCGCTTCGTTAATGCTCGTGGCCCTTACGTCCAAAGCACCCCTGAAAATAAAGGGAAAACCCAAAACATTATTTACCTGGTTGGGGTGGTCGGAACGGCCCGTGGCCATAATGATATCTTCCCGCGTCTTGCAGGCAAGACCATAGGCTATTTCCGGATCAGGATTGGCCATCGCAAAAACAATGGGATTCTTGGCCATGGTAATCAGCATTTCCGGGCTCAGGATATCGGCAATGGAAAGGCCTATGAACACATCGGCGCCCTCCATGGCCTCTTCCAGAGTATCTATTTTTTGATCTGTGGCGAATTCCATTTTTTCGGGAGATAGGTTTTCCCGATCCTTGCGGATGACCCCTTTGCTATCCAACATTAGGATATTCCCCGGCATGGTCCCCAGAGCAATATATAGTCGGGTACAGGAAACGGCCGCCGCCCCTGCACCACTGACCACGATTCTTACCTCTTGAATCTTCTTCCCCGCAATATCAAGGGCATTTAACAAGGCCGCGGCGGAAATAATCGCCGTGCCGTGCTGATCATCATGCATCACCGGAATATCCAATTCTTTCTTTAAGCGACGCTCTATCTCAAAGGCCTCGGGTGCCTTGATGTCCTCCAAATTAATACCCCCAAAAGTGGGGGCAATGGTCTTTACGGTATCTATAAAACGATCCACGTCCTTAGTGTCCAATTCAATATCTATCCCATCGATATCCGCAAAAATCTTGAACAACAATGCCTTACCTTCCATAACCGGTTTGGAGGCTTCCGGTCCAATATCGCCCAAGCCCAAAACTGCGGTTCCGTTAGATATTACGGCCACAATATTGCCCTTTGATGTATACCGATAGGCTAAATCCCTATCCTTTTCAATCTCCAAACAGGGCTCAGCTACCCCCGGTGAATAGGCCAAAGCCAGATCTCGCTGTGTGGCATAGGGTTTGGTGGGTACGACCTTTATCTTGCCAGGTTGTGGTTTGGCATGGTATATCAAGGCCTCTTTACGTAGCTTCTGCTTGCCCATGGTTCTCGATTTTGAAAAACAAATTTAGGGGTATTCCCAGGATTACGTGTGGCCCTATGGAAGTTTGCTCAAAAAAGTCAATTTTAAAGAATATCCTAGGGCGAAACCTGTTCCTCGCTTTTCTTGATATTCAGGCGCATGGCCAATACTGCGGCAATGCCAAAAAACACACCCCCGAATAAGATGGCATTTATGGCCTCGTTGTCCAGAAGGTTTTTAACGATCGGGCCAAAACTTACCGTTTGAATAAGCATTGGGATAACGATCATCATGTTTACAATACCCATGTATACCCCGCGCCTTTCTTCGGGAATTACCTTGGAGACCATGGCATAGGGTATCCCCATCATAGCGGCCCAGCCAATTCCAAATAAGACCATAGGAGCCAACAGCATCCATTTATCAGCAATAAACGGCATACTCAACATGGCAATAGCCGTTAAAACCAAACATACCACATATACAAGTTTTGAGCCTATGCGGGCCGCAATGGGAACCAATGCCAGGGCAACTATCATTGTAACAAAGTTATAAGTCCCGTTCATCAAGCCAGCATGCCCCAGAGCTTGCTCCGCTAAGGATTGAATGTTTTCGGCAAATGACATGTCCTCAGTACTGATCTGTGCTCCCGCCTTATGCGCTTCCATTATGGAATCAAATTTTTCCGTGTCCTTATTGGATATCCCAAAAAGACTGGTCCGTAACATGGGCGGCAAAAACTGCCAATACACAAAAAGTGCATACCACTGGAAAAAATATACTGCGGCCAGTCTCCATAAGAATCCAGGCATTTCACCGATTGCCTCGGCCGCCTCCATAAGGGGATCTAAGGTCTCGCCCAATTTTTGAATGGCCCTATTTCCCTTGTTCTTTTTGATGACCCGATATAAATAATACAGCCAAAAGAAAGCGTAAACCAACATAACGACCACCAAAAGATTGATGTTATGCTCTAAATCCGGCAATACCAACGTGGTTGCATAACCCAATACCAAGGGAACAGAGAAAATAACCAAGAGCACGCTTAATATTTGGACAAGGGGGGATGGCGTCCCTGCATTATGCCGCTTGATTTCCGCCAACTCTTCCTCCGTAGGCGGAATTTCGGGGGTTTTCCAAACGGACCACATTACAGTACCAATGGAAGCCAAAGCCCCGAGAAAGAACGAGTAATATACCCATGTCGGAATTGCAGACGCATTTTCGGCTCCAGCATCAAAAAGCCCTCCTCCTTCCACAGGAGTACTGAACCAATGCTGAAATGCAAAAAGCGATAAGTTCGCCAAGGTAATTCCAGCCCCAACGAACAAACTTTGCATTTGATATCCGAAAGTCAATTGCTCGTCCGGAAGCTTATCCCCAACAAAGGCCCGATAGGGTTCCATGGCCGTATTGTTACCAGCATCCAAAATCCATAAAAGCCCTGCGGCGAACCAAAGTTCCGAACTATAGGGAAAGACAAAAAGACACAGACTGGCCAAAATAGCACCTATCAAAAAGAAAGGTTTTCTTCTCCCTCCCCATTTTGGCGACCAGGTTTTATCGGATATAGCCCCAATAATGGGCTGAATCAAAAGTCCGGTAACCGGTCCTGCCAAATTCAACAAAGGCAATTCATCATGATGGGCGCCCAAAAAAGAAAAAATAGGGCTTACAGCGGTCTGTTGTAGACCAAAACTGAATTGGATTCCGAAAAACCCAACATTCATATTCCAAATCTGCCAAAAACTTAAGCTCGATTTTTTAAGAATACCCATAGGACACTATTTTGCTTGATGAACAAGATACCATAAATACTAAGACATCCTTAAAAAAGCAGTCTAAAAATCCGGAAAACGGCAACGAAAACGATATAGTATTGTCAAAATTTCGATAACGCCAACGTACCCTGGCCGGTGTCCTTGGAAAAAGTAATACTGCCCTCAAGGACAACTAAATCAATACTCAATTGTGCCCAATGGTCCCGATGCGTCCATTTGAGCTTCAATATGCCCTTTTTGGCCTCTATCAGATGGAATTTTCCCTTAAATGCAGGGTGTGCATTCCGAAAATGAATCAGTTCTGTAAATGCAGAAAACCAATCGCTTTTGGTCTGTTTCAAAATTTCGTCCTTGGTGAAATAATGCCTGTTGATATCCCTTCCTACATTGGTCTTCCCCAAAAGTACCATATCATTGCCCTCCGCAAACAGACCCACATAATAGACTTGGGGAATACCCGGGGCAAAAAATTGGATGGCCCTAGCGATCAGATAGGCCTTTTTGTTCTTGCCCAGTGCTTCAAAATATGTGCAGTTCACTTGATATAGATCCAGATTGCTGGCCGCCGCACCCGTTGCTTTAAGGCTTGTACCTCCACTATTCTTGTGGATTTTCTCCACTATTCCGTCCAGAATTGGGTCAGGAATAAGTCCCGGCCGACCACTTTCCGAGGCGACGTCCACAATCCCGATACCATCATGGGTATCCAAAACCGTAATGACATTCCTGGAGGCAATGGCCAACCATTTTCCCAAGTGAGTGGCATCCTTATTAAAAAGTGTGTCCAAAACCAGGACTGGGAGGGCAAAATCATAAACGTAATCCACACGCTCCGCAATCTGAATCTGGGTCCGGTAAAAACTATGGATCTCCACCAAAACTTCCATCCCTCGCTTTTTTGCCTTGTTGGCCAATTGGGAAATAAAATCAAAGGTTTCTTCGATCATAAAACAAGAGGTTCCCCTTTTCTTAACGGCATATCCGGCGGCATCCAAACGAATCATGGAGATACCAGCTTTTTGAAATGTATCTAAAATGCGCTCCAGATAGGCCATCCCGGCTTTGGAGGCAACGTCCATATCGATCTGATTGGCCGTAAAGGTGGTCCAGAGTGTTTTGATAGTTCCGTCGGCAAATTGGAATTTGGTAAAGGGCAGTCCAGGTCTAGGACGGTATATTTGGGAAATTTCTTCTTCCGAGCCACCTCCGGGGAATACTTTTTCCTTGGTGAGAAACAAATCACAATATTTGGAAACCTCCCCCTTTTTCATGAAATCCAAAAACTGCCCGCTTTTGGCGGATATGTGGTTTACAATTAGATCTGCCATAATATCCACCGTTTTGCCCAACTCCAGTACGTTGGGCCAATCCCCCAAACGGGGATCTATTTGGGTATGGTCTATAGGGTCAAAACCCGCATCCTGTCCGTCGATAGGGTCAAAAAAGGGCAGTAAGTGCACACCCCCAAAGAGGTCTTTGAACGGACCTTTTACCAGTTCATTTAAGTAGGAAATCCCCGCACCTCCCAAACGATCAACATACGTAATTAACTGGACCTTGTTCTGCATAGCGTGGCTTGGAGCCCCTATATTACTAAAAAATGAGCTCTTATCAGTTCATTTATTGGCAGATTCAAAACTACAACGTTGTAGTCGACTTCAAAAACTTGATGTTTCGTTTAAGACCCGAAAGTTTGGTGCGTTTGACCGCCGATTTCTTAAAAACTTTTTGGAAGACCTCTTCCGTAATTTCCTCCCAGTCTTTCTTGGTCATGGAAAGCAATTCCGGATGGGGATCGAACAAGGGCTCGTTATGGGGTTTGGAAAAACGGTTCCAGGGGCACACCTCCTGACAAATGTCACACCCAAATATCCAATCCTCAAATTGGCCCTGAACCTGTTTTGGGATTTCATTTTTGAGTTCAATGGTAAAATAAGATATGCACTTGCTGCCATCTACCACATAGGGAGCAACAATGGCATCGGTGGGGCAGGCCTCCAAGCATGCCGTGCAACTGCCACAATGGTCGGTAGCAGGGGCATCGTACTCCAGTTCCAAATCTATGATCAGTTCCGCGATAAAATAGTAGGAGCCTACCTCCTTCGTGAGCAGATTACTGTGTTTACCGATCCAACCCAGTCCGCTTTTGGCCGCCCATGCCTTGTCCAAAACTGGCGCTGAATCTACAAAGGCGCGGCCATGTACCTGTCCTATCTCCCGTGAAATGAATTCCTGCAACGCCCTTAGCTTGGTTTTTATGACATGGTGGTAGTCCTGGCCATAGGCATATTTGGACACTTTAAAAGTCTTTTCTATTTGTTTATTCTTCGGATAATAGTTGAGCAGTAGCGATACTACGGATTTTGACCCCTCGACCAATTTTGTGGGGTCCAAGCGCTTGTCAAAATGGTTTTCCATATACTGCATCTCGCCCTGCATCCCCTGCTTTAACCATTTTTCCAATCTAGGGGCCTCTTCCTCCAAAAATTGGGCCTTGGAAATACCGCAGGACAAAAACCCAAGGCGTTTGGCCTCTTCCTTGATCCACTTTGTATGTAGTGCCCTTGTTCCCAACTAGTGCAATGTCAAGTTTATATTGCCGCATATATGATGCGTCTTTTGCGCCATGCCATCGTTAAA